>VTPM01000053.1 GCA_008638125.1 Pelagibacteraceae bacterium | reverse complement strand
GCGGGGGTAGGATTTGAACCTACGACCTTCAGGTTATGAGCCTGACGAGCTACCAGACTGCTCCACCCCGCGATAAAACTCAAATTTTTTTTAAGTTTATTGCTTGAAGTTTATTATTTTCTTCTTTTATATCAAATTCAAGTTGTTGTTCTTCTTTTAAAGATTTTAATTTTGACTCTTCCAAGGCTGACACGTGTAAAAAAATATCTTTTTCAGTACCGTCTTCAGTAATAAATCCATAACCTTTTTTTGAATTAAACCATTTTACTTTACCCGTAGGCATATTTAAATTCCTTATCGTTTTTGAATAAAGCTAAATTCTGTTTTTAAGCTTTTGAAGTTTTTTGACTCTTTTAATATTTTCTTCAGTAATTCTTTTTTTTCTTTCAGAAGGTTTTTCATAAGTACTCTTCATTTTTACTACTTTGAAGAATCCTTCCTTTTGAAGTTTACGTTTTAAAACTCGTAAAGCTTGTTCAACATTATTATCTTTGACTTCTATTTTAATAAAATACTCCTGTTAAATTTAGATCGGTACGTAGCATCTTAATTATAAATTGTCTAGTTTGAAGTAAATCAGGTTTCTTATCTTTTTATAAGATTTTACTCTGCTGAATTAGCTTGTGCAGAGGCTTTTAATTTTTCTTCCTTAATTTTAGCTTTTTTTTCTCTTTCAACTCTACGTTTTGCTTTACCAAGTGCTTTTTCAAAAGTTTCTTGAGAGCATAACCCCAAAATAACAGGGTCTTTTGCTTTTAGATTTGAAAAATTCCAATAACTTCTTTTTCTAATTAACGAAACTGTTCCCTTGGTGCTACCAACTAATTTTGAAACTTGACCATCGGTAAATTCAGGGTAATTTTTTAACAACCATAGTGCAGCATCTGGTCTATCTTGTCTTTTCGAAAGAGGAGTATATTTTGGTTTTTTTCTTTCTTTAACCTGAACTTCTTCAGATCTTTCAATTAAATTTAATTCTCTATTTGGATCTTTTGAACAAAGATCAATTTCTTCTCGAGTAAGCTGACCAGCTAAAATTGGATTGTAAGCTTTTATTCCTTTGGCAACATCTCCGTCCGCGATGCCTTTAATTTCTAATTCATGCAAATTACAAAAATTTGCAATTTGTTTAAATGTTAATGTAGTATTTTCTACCAACCAAACAGCAGTAGCTTTTGGCATAAAAGGAGTTTGAGACATAATAATTATTTCTTACTTCTAAGATCAGCAAATTTTTTATTGTATTTACTTACTCTACCTTTATCTAAAATTTTTTGAGTTCCACCTGTCCAAGCCGAATGTGATTTTGGATCGATATCTAATTTTAGTACATCATTTTCTTTTCCCCAAGTTGATCTTGTTTCAAACTCAGTTCCATCAGTCATGACAACTTTAATTTTATGATAGTTTGGGTGAATTTCTTTTTTCATGGATGGTCTTTTAACTTATTAGATTAATTTACTCAATATTTTTCTTTATCAAAAGACCTTTAAGTTCTTCGTGTATATTTGAATTTGTAGCAATTACATTTCTTTTATTTGAAGTAGGGGCGCCAGGTTCTAAAAATTCGATATATCCACCAGCTTCTTTTAAAATTACCATTCCAGCAGCTACGTCCCAATAATTTAGTTCCCATTCCCAATAAGCATCAAATCTTCCTGCGGCAACATAGGCTAAGCCCAAAGCAGCGCTACCAAATTTTCTAATTGGCGCATCAACAACTCTAGATATTTTTGTATATTCTTCAAAAATATTTTCTTTTCGTGGACTATCTGATTTTGGTCCACCAGTTGCTAAAGCACAGTTAATTAATTTATTCTTTTTGGTAACTCTTATTCTTGAGTTATTAAAAAATGCACCTGTTCCTTTTTCTGCAAAAAAAGTTTCGTTTTTAATTGGATCAAAAATCATTCCACACACAATTTCACCTTTTTCTTCATAACCAATAGAAATTGCAAAGTGAGGGATGCCATTTAAAAAATTAAAGGTTCCATCGATTGGATCAATTATCCATCTATGATCTTTATTTTCTTTATTTATTACCCCAACTTCTTCACTAAGAATTCCATAATCAGGGTGAGCTTTGAGTAATTCTTCAATTACTATTTTTTCTGTTCTTTTGTCTGAAGCAGTAACAAAATCTCCTGGTCCTTTTGTTGATACTTGAAGTTTTTCTATTTCTCCAAAATCTCTAATCAAAGATCTCGAAGCTTTATTGCAAGCATTATAAATGACTGTCATTCGAGGAGAATTTATTCTCATCTAATTAATTTTCTTTACGTATTCCAAAGTTCTTGTATCAAGAATAATTTTATCACCAGACTCTATGAAAGGAGGAACGTTAATCTTAATTCCGTTATCTAAAGTTGCAGGTTTGTAAGAAGAAGCAGCTGTTTGACCTTTTATGGCAGCATCAGTTATATCAACCAAACATTCTATATTATTTGGTAGATCTAAAGAGATTGGTTTTTCATCCATAAATGAAATAGTAACTTCTAAATTTTCTTTTAAAAGTTTAAACTTTTCATCCGTAAGACTTTTTGGAATAGAGATTTGTTCAAATGTTTTATTATCCATAAAATGACAATTATCATCATCGAGATATAAAAAATTAAATTTTTTTTCTTCTAACTCAGCTTTCTCAATAGTTTCACTTGATCTAAATCTTTCATTAAGTTTTGTACCTTTTGTTATACTCTTTAATTCTACTTGATTGAAAGCACCACCTTTACCAGGTTTAACGTGTTGAGCTTTTAATACATTCCAATAATCATTTTTATGTTCAATGATCATTCCAGGTTTTACTTCTACAGCCGATATTTTCATTTACTTAAATTTTTTAATTGCAATTTCAGGTTTTAGAAACGGGTTATTCCAAATAACAGTGGATATTGCAATATAATTCGCACCAGCTTTAATTAAATTTTTATAATTTTTTTCATTAATTCCACCAATTGCAACTATTGGTTTTTTTATATTTTTTTTAGCCCAATTTAATATTTTTAAGTTAGCTTTTTTTGCGTTTGGTTTTAATTTTGAATTAAAAAAAGAACCAAAAGCTATATACGATGCTTTATCTTTTAAAGCTTGAAGGGCTAATGCTTTAGAATTGTGGCACGTAACACCAATAATTTTATTTTTTAGATTTTCCTTGGCAGAATGAATATTCTCATCTGATTGCCCTAGATGGCAACCATCAGAACTTACTTTTTTGGCAATTTTATAACTATCATTAATTAAAAATTTAACTTTAAATTTTTTAGTTATTGGCTTTATTTTTTTTGCTATTTTTATTATTTGATTTTTATTGTTATTTTTTAACCTTAATTGAAAAAAAGATACGTGGTTAGATGACAAAACTTTTTCTAAATCTGTAAAAAAATTTGGATAAATTTTATTTGGAGATATTAAGTATACTATTCTCTTTAAGCTTCTAGACTTTGAGACCATTCGCCTTTTGATGCTAAGCCATTCATTTTTGCTCTATGATTAAAAACGTTATGAATTGCTTTTTTATCAGACATTTCTTTTGCCCATGTTTTAAGAGCGCTTTGCTGAAGAGCTCTACCATAAGAAAAAGTAATTAAAAAATTGGTATCATTAATTTTATTTATTTCATCTAGGTTTTTTGTAGCCTCTTGTTCAGTTTGGCCGCCTGATAAAAAAGCAATGCCAGGCACATCGCTAGGAACATTTTTTTTTAAACAGTCTAAAGTTTTTTTTGCTATTTCTTCAGATGAAGCTTTATTTTTACAAGTAGATCCTGAAATCACCATATTAGGTTTTAATACAGTTCCTTTTAAAGAAACTTTATGAATAGCAAGTTCATTATAACACTCATTTAAAACATCCGTTGTTGCTTTATAACAAGCATCAATATCATGATCTCCATCCATTAAAACTTCAGGCTCAACTATTGGAACCATATTAGCTTCTTGCACAAGCGCAGCATATCTTGCTAGTGCATGAGCATTTGATTTTATACTTTGAACTGAAGGATAATTTTTTCCAATATTGTAAACGGCTCTCCATTTTGTAAATCTTGCACCAAGTTTGTAATACTCAGCTAGTCTTTCTCTCAAACCATCAAGACCTTCGGTAACTGTTTCTTCTGGAGATCCAGCTATTTTTTTAGCTCCTTTATCTACTTTTATTCCAACCACAGAGTCATTCTTGGTAATTAACTCTGGAATTGAAATACCTATACTCGTTTTTTGTCTAATAGTTTCGTCAAATAATATTACTCCACCAATATAATTTTTCATTGCATCAGATGAAAAAAGAGTTTCTCTAAAATTTAATCTATTTGCTTCTGAAGACTCAACTCCAACACTTTTAAGTCTTTTATCCATTGTGCCTGTACTTTCGTCAGCTGCTAAAATGCCTTTACCTTTGGCACACATTTTTTTTGCTATATCTTCTAAGCTCATGAACAATTATTTATTTTAAAACACTTAGGCCAGGCAAGTCTTTTCCTTCGAGATATTCTAGAAAAGCTCCACCTGCTGTTGATAAGTGAGTAAATGTTAATTTATATCCACTCTTATTAATTGCGGAGACTGTATCACCACCACCAAGAACTGAAATTAATGATTTATTAGTAGTGTTCTCTGAAATCTTTTGAGCAATGGCATTCGTGCCAATTGCAAATTTTTTATTTTCAAAAAAACCTGCGGGTCCATTCCACATTACCGTATTAGATTGATCTATTATTTCTTTAATTAATTTTACAGTTTTAGGCCCAATATCTAAAATAATATCATCTTTTTTTATCGAGTCTTTATCTTTTGTTTGAGGCTCTCCTTCAAAACTTAAAGAAGTAAGGCAATCTTCAGGAATAATTATTTTACAATTATTATTTTTTGCATCTTGATAAATTTTTTCAATTATTTTCCCTGAGTTATCTTCAACTAGTGATTTTCCTATTTCAAAACCTTTGTAGGCTAAAAAATTATTAGCCATTGCACCAACGATAATAATGTTATTCGATTTTTTTATAAGGTTAGAAATAACTCCAATTTTAGTAGAAACTTTTGAGCCTCCAATGATGCAAGTAACAGGATCTTTTTTATTTTTTACAACCATATCAATTGCAGTTATCTCCTTTTGAAGTAGAGGTCCTGCAAATGAATTTTTAATGTGTTTAGTAATATTATAAATCGAAGCTTGTTTACGATGAGAGCACGAAAATGCATCATTGATATATATTTCTGCTAATTCACCTAATTTTTTAGAAAAATTATCATCATTTTCAGTTTCCTCCTTAAAAAACCTTATGTTTTCAATTAAAATTATTTCTCCTTCATTTAAATAAGAACACTTTGATTTCAATTCATCGTTAATTTCTCCAGTAAAAAAATAAGTGTTTACAGTTAATTTTTCTTTTAAGTATTTGTAAATTGGCAACAAAGATAAATTTGAGTCTTTAATACCCTTGGGTCTTCCAAGATGTGATAAAATAATTAATTTTGATTTTTTATCTGCCAGTTCTTTTATGAAAGGTAATATTTGATCAATTCTTGTGTGATCTTGAATTATTTTATCTTTAAGGGGAACGTTTAAATCTAATCTTAGAAGAATTGTTTTACCTTTGATGTCTAAGTTTTTAGGAAAGTATTTAATTCCTGACATTACAGATTTAATTATTATCTAACTAACTTTTTAGCAAGTGCTACTATCTTATCACTCGTTAAATCAAAGTGTTCGTAAACTTCCTTGTATGGACCGCTTTCACCAAAAGAATTTATACCCATATTATTTTTGGAATATTTTTCCCAACCCATAACACTTCCAGCTTCAAT
>VTPM01000052.1 GCA_008638125.1 Pelagibacteraceae bacterium | reverse complement strand
AAGACTTTAAAAAATTAGGATATGACTCTTATGTATTTGGTCAAAAAAGTTACAACGGCGTCGCCTTTTTATCAAAAGTTAAGATAAATAATTGTAAGACAAATTTTATTAATGATGAATTAAAACAATCAAGGATCATCACAGGTGAAATAATAAATAATAAAAAAAAAATTAAATTAATTAATATTTATGTACCAAATGGTAATCCAATAAATACTGAAAAATATACATATAAAAAAAATTGGTTAACAAAATTTTTAAAATCTGTAAAAAAAGAACTTACCCTAGAAAAAAATATAATTATATCAGGGGATTTTAACATTATTCCTGAAGAGATTGATGTTTATAATCATGAAAAATATATTGATGATGCTTTGTTTAAAATTGAAATTAGAAAGTTTTATAGAGAATTATTAAATTATGGATTTAAAGATATATTTAGGTTTATACATAAAGTAAAACAAGAATACACTTTTTGGGATTATATGGCTGGTTCTTGGCCAAAAAATTATGGAATGAGGATAGATCATTTTTTAGTTACTGATAGTTTAATTGAAAATGTTAAAGATATAGTAATTAATAAAAAACCAAGATCAAAAATAAAACCATCTGATCACACACCAATAGAATTAGAGATTAATTAATTCTCCCGTAAATATCTTGGTACCTGACAATATCAGTTTCTTTTAATACTTTTCCAATTTGAGCTTCTACAATTTTAACTGGAGAAGAAAAATGATTTTCTATTCTGTGTATGGCGCCTTTGGGTATGAAAATATTTTCACCAACATTTTTATAAAATTTACTATTATTCAAAGTAATTTTAGGTTTGCCTGAAGTAACCGTCCAAAGTTCGGATCTGTGAAAATGTTTTTGTAAACTAATAGAGGATTTTTTGTTTATTGTTAATTCTTTGAGTAAGAAATTCTTACCATTAAAATAATTTATATACTTACCCCATGGCCTATGAAAGGTATTTTTTTTGATTTCTGATAATTTTTTTTGTTTTTTTAAAATTTTAAATATTTCAACCCAGCTTCCAAGGTCAGACCATCTAGAATTTAATTTAGTGGAATTAATTTCTTTTGTTTTTTCTACAACAGCATAATCAAAAGAAATTGGTGTAATTTTATTAAAATACTTTTTATTTAAGTTAATGATTGATTTATTTTGATTAACTTTTTTTAATGAATTTAAACAACCAAAAAATAATTTTTTTTGTATTTTTTTTACATTGTTAATTAATGAATCTTTTCTAATTAAAAAAATTCCTGAATTCCACAATGCTCCTTTTTTTATTATTTTTTTTGCAATATGTTTTTTTGGCTTTTCGATAAAATTAACAACCTTATCATAATTCTTGCTTATTCTTTTTATTGATAGATAACCATAATCTGATCTAGGTAAATTTGGTTTAACTCCAAATAGAAAAATATTGTTTGAATTTAAATATTTAATGCTTCTTTTTATAATTTTATTAAATTTATTCTTATCACTAATATAATGATCAGATGGTAAGAACAAAACTGGTTGATTTATTTCGATATGATTTAGAAGTGTTGAGGCAATTATTGCTGGGGCTGTGTTTTTTTTTGTGGGTTCTAAAATAATTTTAAATTTATTAATTTTATGTTTTTTAAGTCCTTTTAGAACTAAATTTTTATAAATTATATTAGTGCTAATTATTGGATAATCAAAAATACTTGATTTTATTCGATCTATTGTTTTGTCAAATAACGTCCATCCTCCAAAATCTATAAATTGTTTTGATGGATTATTTTTTACACCAGGAAATAATCTTGTACCAGAACCTCCGCATAAAATTACTGGCTTAACTTTCATCTAAATATCAGCGTAACAATTAATTTCCTCTTTAGCTCCAGGATGAGTAGTTGCACCTTTGTAAGTTGGACCAACTGTTTGTGCGTATTTCCATAATGTGCCACTTCCAAAATTTATTTTTTTAGCTTTCCATTTACTCTTTCTCAATTTTAATTCCTTGGCAGTTAACCTTACATTTATAGTTCCTTTTATTGCATCAATATCAATTATGTCTCCATTTTTTAATAAAGCAATTGGACCACCTACAAATGCTTCTGGACCTACATGGCCAATACAAAAACCTCTAGTGCCACCTGAAAACCTTCCATCGGTAATAAGAGCCACGGTTTCTCCTTTGCCTTGTCCATATATTGCAGCTGTTGTAGAAAGCATTTCTCTCATACCAGGACCACCTCTTGGACCTTCATATCTAATTACGATGACGTCTCCGTCTTGATATTTTCTTTTTTGAACTGCTTCAAAAGCTTGTTCTTCGTTATCAAAACATCTTGCTTTTCCTGTGAATTTTAAATTTTTTAAACCTGCTACTTTAACTATAGCACCCTCTGGAGCTAGATTTCCTCTTAGCCCCACTACTCCACCTGTTGGAGAAAGTGGGTTGTTATACCTACGGATTACTTTCTGATTATCATTGAATTTTACAGATTTTAAATTTTCTTTCATTGTTTTACCAGTAACCGTCAAACAGTCACCATGTATAAAACCACCTTCGTATAAGGTTTTTAAAATAATTGGAACGCCACCAGCTTCAAACATGTCTTTAGCTACATATTTTCCACCAGGTTTTAGATCAGCGAGATAAGGAGTGTTTTTAAATATTTTAGCTACATCCATTAGGTCAAATTTTATTCCACATTCATTTGCTATAGCGGGTAAGTGTAGAGCAGCATTTGTGGAACCTCCAGTTGCAGCAACGATGACAGCTGCATTTTCTAGAGATTTTTTTGTTACAATATCTCTAGGGCGAATATTTTTTGCTATTAAATTCATGACTGTTTTACCACTTAAATAAGCGTACTTATCTCTCTCTAAGTATGGCGCAGGAGTTCCTGATGAATATGGAAGAGCTAATCCAATAGCTTCAGAAACACATGCCATTGTATTAGCAGTAAATTGACCACCACAAGCTCCGGCACTTGGACAAGCTACTAACTCTAGCTCTGTAAGCTCTTTTTCAGAAATGTTTCCTGCAGAATGTTGACCAACAGCCTCGAACACATCTACGACAGTTACATCTTTACCTTTGTATCTACCAGGCAATATTGAACCTCCGTAAATAAAAACACTCGGAACATTTAGTCTGCACATTGCCATCATTAATCCTGGTAACGATTTATCACAACCTGCAACTCCAACTAAAGCATCATAAGAATGTCCTCTTACTGTAAGCTCAGTAGAGTCTGCAATAACTTCTCTAGAAATTAATGAAGATTTCATTCCTTCGTGTCCCATAGCAATTCCATCTGTTACAGTAATAGTACAAAATTCTCGTGGAGTACCATCTGCATCGATCACACCTTTTTTAACTGATTGGGCTTGGCGCATTAAAGTTGTATTACAAGGTGCAGCTTCATTCCAAGTTGTTACTACGCCAACAAATGGTTTCGCTACATCTTTTTGTGTTAGTTTCATAGCATAATAAAAAGATCTATGAGGAGCTCGATCAGGTCCTAGCGTTGTATGCCGACTTGGTAATTTTTTTTTATTGAATTTCATGATTTAATTTATGCTGGATAGAATACTTTTTAATTTAATTTGTTCAATCTTTAAATCTTTAAGTAAATCCTTATCAGTATCAACAATGTCTTTTGGAGCCTTCTTTAAGTATTCATTATTGCTGAGTTTTTTGTTTAATAGATTAATTTTATTCTCAATTTCGTTTTGTTTTACTAATAATCTCTTTATTTGAGACTGAACGTCTATATTCGTATCAAATTCTAATCCAATTTTTTCATTTAATACTATTATTTGTATAATATTTTTATCTTTAGCTTTTTTTGTAACAATATTATTAACTCGGCCTACTTGTTTTATTATATCGACATTTGAATTAATGGATTTTTTAATTTTCTTAGTTTCATTGAAGAATATAATATTACAATATTCTTTAGGAGGTATGTTTAACTGAACCTTAGTTGATCTAATAGAAGAAATAATTTGTATTAAAGTCTCAATCTCTAATGAACTTTGATTAAAAGAGCTCATTTTTTCAATTTTTGGCCAATCAGCGTTTATCAAATCTGATTTTAATATTTTATCTAAATTATTTTCTTTCCAAGCATATTCTGTGAAAAATGGGATAAAGGGATGTAAAAGTTTAAGGATATTTGAAAGTATGTATGTTGAAAAAACCTTAGCTTCATCAATTAAACTCTTGTTTTTAGAATTAAATATTGGTTTTAAAAATTCAATATACCAATCACAAAAGGTGTGCCAAACAAAATTATAAATTACCCTACTAGCTTCATCAAATCTAAAATCATTAATATGTTTATTTATTTGCTCTATTGTTTTTTGAAGCTCTAGATATATCCATTGATTTACCTTTAACTTGATGTTCTTAGTTTTTGGCGGTTTGTTTAATGAGCAACTATTTAATTTTAAGAAATTATTAGCGCTCCATATTTTTGTTATGAAATTTCTATAACCGGTTATTCTATCTTTTGATAATTTTACATCTCTACCAGGTGAGGCCATTGCGATTAAAGTAAATCTTAAAGGGTCAGCACCAAATTCATTTATTAAATCTAAAGGGTCGATCACATTGCCCTTAGACTTTGACATTTTTTGCCCTTTTTCATCTCTCACAAGAGCGTGAACGTATACTTTATTGAAAGGGGTTTTTTTTAAAAAATGATTACCCATCATAAGCATTCTTGCTACCCAGAAAAAGATTATATCAAATCCTGTCACTAGTACTGATGTAGGATAAAATTTTTTTAACTCAGACGTGTTTTCTGGCCATCCCAATGTAGCAAAGGGCCAAAGTGCAGATGAAAACCAAGTATCAAGTACATCAGTTTCTTGGGTAAGTTTAAAACTTTTATTTTTATAAAATTTTTTTGCTAAATCCTCTGCTAGTTTATAATTTTCAGCCACAAAAACTTTTTTATCTTGACCGTACCAAACAGGAATTCTGTGACCCCACCAAATTTGTCTTGAAATACACCAAGGTTCAATATTATTCATCCACTGATAATAAGTTTTTGTCCAATTTTCAGGAAAAAAAGTTGTTTTTTTCTTTTTAACTACTTCAATAGATTTTTTTGCCAATTGCTTCGCATTAACAAACCACTGCTCAGTTAATAAAGGCTCTATAATTGTATTAGACCGATCGCCATATGGAACTTTGTTTTTTATCGCTTCAATTTTATCTAAAAAATTCTTTTCTTTGAGTTCTTTAACTAATTGTTTTCTAGCTTCAAAACGATCTAAACCTTGATAAGATGAAATACCGTTTTCATTAATGGTTCCATCTTTATTTAAAATATTAATGATTTCTAATTTATTTCTTTTACCTACCAGATAATCATTGAAATCATGTGCAGGTGTAATTTTAACTGCTCCAGTACCTTGTTCTGGATCAGCATAATTATCTTTGATAATTTTAATTTTTCGATTTACGATCGGAATGGTTACTAGCTTACCAATTAAATTTTTATATCTATTATCTTTTGGGTTAACAGCTATTGCTGTATCGCCCATCATTGTTTCAGGTCTTGTGGTTGCTATGGTTATAAAATCTTGAGAATTTTCAATTGGATATTTAATATAATAGAGTTGAGATTGAACGTCCTGTTGAATTACTTCTAAATCAGAGATGGCTGTTTGTAATTTCGTGTCCCAATTTACTAATTTTTTATCTTTATAAATCAGTTTGTCGTTATAAAGAGAAACAAACACTTTAATAACCGCTTTTGACAAATCTTCATCCATTGTAAATCGTGAGCGTGACCAGTCACAAGAACAACCAAGTTTTTTTAATTGATTAATAATTAAATCCCCAGACTCAG
>VTPM01000011.1 GCA_008638125.1 Pelagibacteraceae bacterium | reverse complement strand
AAGTTTTCATTTTTCCAGCCTTGGTCTTCACCATTACCTTCAAAACCATCACTTATATTTATACAGTTAAATCCTTCTTGTGATAATAATTGAGCTGCCATCATAGATCTTGCACCCGATCTACAAATGATTAACAAATCTTTTTTTATATCAGCTTTATTTTTTACTTCAGCAACAAATCCTTTATTAGCCTCTGGGTCTGGTGATCTTTGGATAGTTATAAAATGTGTCTTGATACCTAGCGCTTCACCATTAGGTTTTCCAATTTGATCCCATTCCTCTTTGGTTCTGACATCTAAAAGTTCGATATTTTTATTATTATTTAAAAAAGATTTAATGTCCTTACTAGGTAAATTTCTTATTTGTTTAGACATTTTAAATTTTTCTAAGTTCTTTTGCTGCCAAAACCATTTTAGATAAAGCATCTATAGTTTCAGGCCATGCACGAGTTTTTAATCCACAATCAGGGTTAACCCATATTCTAGTTGGATCAATTAATTTTGATGCTTTCTGAATTAACTGTTTCATTTCATCCGCTGAAGGTACTCGAGGAGAATGAATGTCATAAACTCCTGGTCCAATTTCATTTGGATATTTGAACTTTTCAAAAGTGGTTAAAAGTTCCATTCTTGATCGAGATGTTTCAATGGAAATTACATCCGCATCTAACGCAGCAATAGAATCGATTATGTCCTCAAATTCTGCGTAACACATATGTGTATGAATTTGAGTTTCATTTTTAACTACAGCTGCAGAAATTTTAAAACAATCTACTGACCAATTTAGATACTCTTTCCAATCTTTTCGTTTTAGTGGCAAACCTTCTCTTAAAGCAGGTTCATCAATTTGAATCATCCGGATACCATTTTTTTCTAAATCTTCCACCTCATCACGAATAGCAAAACCTATTTCTTGTGCTGTATATTTTCTTGGTTGATCATCTCTAACAAAAGACCATTGTAAAATGGTAATAGGGCCCGTTAACATTCCTTTAACAATTTGCTTTGTTTGCTCTTGGGCAAATTTTGACCATCTCACTGTCATAGGATTTGGCCTAGATACATTTCCAAAAATAATTGGTGGCTTAACGCAACGAGAACCATAACTTTGTACAAATCCACTAGATGTAAAAGTAAATCCATTTAATTGTTCACCAAAGTACTCAACCATATCATTTCTTTCAAACTCACCATGTACGATTACGTCAATACCCATCTCTTCTTGTTTTCTAATCGCGTCTATTGTTTTATCTTCTAGGAATTTGTTATAACTTTTCTCATCAAGCTCGCCTCGTTTAAATTTTGCACGTGCTTGCCTTACATCAGTAGTTTGAGGGAAAGAACCAATTGTTGTTGTTGGAAACTTTGGTAAACCAAAAATACCCTTTTGTATTTTTGCTCTTTCTACATAACTAGATTTCCTCTCAGTTATTGATTTATTAATAGTTTTTATTCTATCTTTGACTTTATCATCATGAATCAGTTTAGAAGTTTTTCTATCCTGAACATCTGCTGTATTTTTATTAAGTTCTTCTTGATGAGAGTTATTATCTATTACATTTTTAATAACATTTAACTCTTGTAGCTTTTGTTTTGAAAAAGATAGCCATCTTTTTATTTCAGCAGGAACTTTTTGCTCTAAATCTAAATCGTAAGGGGTATGCAAGAGAGGGCAAGATGATGAAATGATAACATCATTAGAAATATTACTTTTAATGAAGTCAATTTTTTCTTGTAAATTTGACTTCCAAACATTTCTTCCATCAACCACACCTAAAGATAATTGTTTATTTGAGTTTTTAACGTAGTTTTTATTTTTTGTTCCTCGGACTAGATCTAAATGAATAGCATCTACATTACTTCCAAATACTTCTTGTTTAACATCTTCATTTAAGTCTTCGAAGTAAGTTGCAACTAAGATCTTACTTTTGCCAGCTGCAGCCTTAAGTTCATTTAAGGTATTTTTGATTTGAGATACGACATCTGTATCTAAATCTTTAACCAAGATAGGCTCATCTATTTGTATCCATTCCGCGCCAAGCTCAGAAAATTTTTTAATAATATCCTTGTAAACAGGTAATATTTTACTTAACAAATTAATCGTTTTATTTCCGTCTATACCTTTAGCTAATAATAAAAATGATAACGGACCTAAAATAATTGGCTTTGTATTATATCCAGCAGCTTTTGCTTCTTCATATTCTGCAAAGGGCTTATTAGAACTTAACTTAAAATTTTGGTCTTTTGATAATTCTGGAACTAGATAATGGTAATTTGTATCAAACCATTTAGTCATTTCTAAAGCCGGCACATCTAATTCAGCTGTTTGTGAACCACGAGCCATAGCAAAATAGGTCTTAAGATTTACTTCATTACCATCCCATTTGTATCTTTTAGGTACTGCACCTAATAAGCAAATAGCATCGAGCACATGATCGTAAAAAGAAAAATCATTTGAAGAAATTAAATCAACACCATTATCCTTTTGCGTCTGCCAATTTTTTTTTCTTAAATCTTTAGCAACATTCTGTAATTCATTTTCTTGGATTTCACCTTTCCAAAATTGTTCTAAAGCTTTTTTTAATTCTCTTTTAGGTCCTATTCGTGGGTAACCAATGGTTGCTACTTTAATCATTTATCTTCCTTTTTTTAATTAATCTTTATGATGTTGCCAAAGCTTATCTGTTCCACCAAAGTGGCCCCAGTCACTATCAGCTTTCATTGTACTACTAATTCCACCTCTTGGACGAAATTGTATCTCTAGTCTTAACCTGAAAGGTTTGTAAGCTTCGATCAAGTGTTTATACATTACATCGATCGCACGCTCATAACTTATGATCGTATCTCGATATTGTAATAAGTATTCTTTTAAACTTTTTAATTCGACAGTTGATTTTTCACCATGAAACCAAATTTTAATGTGCCCAAAATCAGGTTGGTTATGTACTCCCATAAAAGTAAATTCAGGAATATCAATATATTGTTCATATCCACTAGCAGGATTAGGTATGGACTTCAAAAGTTTACCGTCAATTTTGTCCCAAAGTTTTTTCATATGAATTTTTTATTACCCCACTAAAAAATTTTTAGTGGGGTAAATCTCTTTATGCTAATGCCTGTTTAATGTCAGCAATAATATCATCGGGATGTTCAATACCAATTGATAGTCTAACATATCCAGGAGTTACCCCAGCAGCTAACTGCTCTTCAGGCGAAAGTTGACTGTGAGTAGTCGAGGCTGGATGAATAGCTAAACTTCTTGCGTCACCAATGTTTGCAACATGGTAAAGCATTTTAAGTTTATCTATAAATTTAGCACCGGCTTCAACTGTACCTAAATCAATACCAACAAGAGCACCATCACCACCCTTTAGATATTTTTTTGCACGAGCTAAAATTTCTCCATCATAGTTTGTTGAATAAATAACTTTCTTCACACTTTTGTGAGATTTTAAAAACTCAACAACTTTTGCAGCATTATTGTTATGTTGTTTCATTCTAAGCGCTAATGTTTCAAGCCCTTGGATGATCTGGAAAGCATTAAATGGACTTAATGGAGCCCCCAAGTCTCTAAGCAATACAACTCTTGCTCTGATGACAAAAGGAATGTTTGCCCCAGTTAATACCGGAACAGCATCTGCCCATACAGCACCACCATAACTTTGATCAGGTTCATTAAGTAATGGTTGTCTTTTTCTATCTTTAATCCAATCAAAGTTTCCACCATCAACTATAATTCCACCAATGGAAGTACCGTGACCACCAATGTATTTAGTCAGTGAATGCATTACTATTGCAGCACCATGTTCTAAAGGCTTACAAATAATTGGTGCAGCAGTATTATCCATAATTAATGGAATTCCTTTTTTTCTACCAATATCTGAAACTTCTTTAATTGGAAAAACTCTCAAATATGGATTTGGAAGCGTCTCTCCATAGTAAGCTCGAGTTTTATCATCAGTTAACTTTTCAAAGTTTTTTGGATCAGCAGGATCTGCAAATCTAACTTCAATACCTTGTTGTCTTAGAGTATTTTTAAATAAATTTACTGTTCCACCGTACAAGTCAGTTGAAGCAACAATGTTATCACCAGCTTGTGCTAAGTTTTGGATACAATACGCAGAAGCGGCTTGTCCTGAACCTACTGCTAAAGCAGCAATACCACCTTCTAAAGCAGCTACTCTTTTTTCAAGAACGTCTACTGTTGGATTCATAATCCGCGTATAAATATTACCAAATTCTTTTAAACCAAATAAATTTGCAGCATGTTCTGCATTTTTAAATTGGTAAGAGGTAGTCTGGTAAATAGGTACCGCTACTGATGTTGTTGCTGGGTCTGCTCTGTAATCAGATCCATGCAATCCTATTGTTTCTGGATGTTTTAAATCAGCCATTTTTTTTCTCCCTTATTGTTTCTCTGTTTGTGCTCATCATTTCTCTCCTTTTTGTTAGGAGAAAACGAGTAGCCGTTAAACGAGGGGTTTAATCTAGTATTCATTTTCTCCTTTTTAGTACTTCGGCAAAATGCCAGGTGTACAATATGGTTCAAATACCCGGTTTAATTTTAGATTGTTCCAAAAAAAAACCACCGACTAAAGCGGTGGTCTAATAGACTTAATCGCTTTAGCAGGATTTATTAAGCGCTCCGCAATTTGACTTAAATCAGCGCTGAAAGGTTTATAGCAATTCAGTATTGTTATTGTCAACAGATAATTATTTGATTTTTTTTAATTCTTCTCCTAAAAATTGAGCAATTTGTTTCATCCCAAATAAGCCTGCGTTTTTTTCAGCTATTGAATTATAATTGGTGTTGGTATTTACATCATAAGTATAATGCGAGCCATCAGGTCCTATGATGTATTCAATTCCTGCAACCTCTATGTCATTTTCCTTTAAAAACTTTTCATATTTTGCCAAATCAGCATTTTTGTAATCTTTTAGTATCATAAATTTATTACCATCAGGGTTTGTTGGACAGAATTGTTCTTCAATATTACAAGCATCTGCAGGGCATAACTCAAAAGATTCAGACGCATCTACTTGAACTGCATAAAAAAACTTAGAATTGATAAATTCAACACGATGAATAACTTTTGGGTCTGCCTCTATATATTCTTGCAAAATTGAAATTCCATCTATTGAATTTTCAAAGTTTACGCTTTCCAAATAACCTTTTAATTCCTCTTTATTTTTAAAGAGCTTTACTCCTAATCCTCTTCCAGCTCTATTATGTTTTGTAATAAAAGGTTTTGTAAAATGATCTGCTGCATTTAGGATTTGATTCTTGTTATTACAAAATATTGATTTTGGAGTTTTGATCCCAGCTTCATTAAGACGTAAATATTGTAATGATTTGCTAACTTCTAGCGCAAGTGCATTTCCACTGTTTATTACTCTTCTTTTATGCCCCGTCAGCCAGTTTATTATTGCTGCGGTGTATTCAGGAGCAAATCGATGACCCCTCGCGTGTGAACTAGCACTCATCCTATTATAAAAAACGCCTTCAGGAGGCGATTTACCTAAATCAATTTCTGATTTTTCAACATGCCAATCTTCGAAAGGTATATTTAATTTATTTAGCTCTGATTTTAGCGGCAAAGTCCATTCATCATTTTCGTGGATTATATATGCTTTCATATTGGCTGAAATTATAATTAAAAACCCAATTTATTTTGAGAAAGTTTTTATTTCTAGCACGTTTCCGTGAGGATCCTCTAAAAAGAAAGTTTCTTGCTCTTCTTCTTTTCCCTTAAATCTTACATAAGGTTTATCGAAATATTTAATATTATTTGTTTTTATGTTTCTTTTAATTTTTTCAAATACTTGTTTTTCTAAGTGAACGCCAAAATGAGGTACAGATACCGAACCCATATCAACATTATGTCTTTCCTTTGGTAGTTTTGTAAGAGTTTTATGTAATGTCAATTCATTGCCCCAAAAATCAACATCTACCCATTTTCCCTCTTCTTTGTTGCCAAGTTTGCAGCCAAGTATATTTTGATAAAAAGACACTGCCACATCTAAGTCTCCAGCAGGGATAGCCAAGTGAAAAGGTCTACTCATATTCAATTGTTTATATACAGATCTTTTAATTTATCAATTAGACATTATATACACATAAGTATGATTGATTATTTAAATTCTATTAAAGCAAGAGATCCAGCGGCAAAATCTATTTTAAGTATTATATTAACTTACCCAGGAGTTAAGGCTGTTTTTTTTCATCAAATTGCAAATTTTTTTTATTTAGCAGGTTTTGATTTACTAGCACGTATAATTTCTCAAGCTTCAAGATTTTTTACTGGTATCGAAATTCATCCAGGAGCTAAAATTGGTAAAAATTTATTTATAGATCATGGCATGGGAGTTGTTATTGGTGAAACTTCCGAGATAGGTGATAATGTAACTATTTATCATGCTGTAACTTTAGGCGGTATATCTCCTAGCATTAATTCAAATGCTCAAAGAAAACAAAAAAGACATCCAACCATAGGTGACCAGGTAGTCCTTGGCTCGGGCGCACAAATTATAGGACCAATTAAGATTGGAAGATGTGCAAAAATCGCTTCTAATGCAGTTGTAGTTAATGATGTTCCAGAATTTGCAACAATGGTGGGCGTACCAGCTAAAGTTGTTAAGATTGATGAGGCATGTCCAGAAGACAAAAAAGTTCCCTTTACTCCTTATGGAGTTGATGAGAAAATAAAGGATGAGCAATAAAGATTGGGATCCAAATTTAACTCCAGAACAAAATTATATTTTAAGACAAGAGGGTACTGAGTCCCCAGGATCTAGCCCACTAAATAACGAAAAAAGAGAAGGCTCTTATTATTGTGTTGGCTGCGGAACTAAACTCTTTGAGTCTAAAACTAAATACGACAGTGGATCAGGTTGGCCTTCTTTTTATGATGCTTTGCCAGGAGTATTTGAAACTAAAACAGATATGCACATTGGTTATCCTCGCACTGAGTATCATTGTAAAAAATGTGGTGGTCATCATGGACATATTTTTGAAGACGGACCAGAGCCAACAGGTAAAAGATATTGTAACAATGGAACTTGTTTAGTATTTAAAAAAAAGAAGTGATGAAAGATTATTTTAAAGAAATTAAAGAAGCCAAAGTAATACTTCGTAAAAAATCAAAAGATTATAAAAAAAATTTTCAAAAGATTGAACAATTCATCAAGGCTGAAGTTAATGAGATTAAGCATTTAAAACAAAATAAACAACAAATCATCCCAGAAATAAGTTTTAAAGATTTAAATACAAATAATAATTCCAAAGTTATTGATCAAATTAAAAGAAGAGGTTGTGTAGTTATAAGAGATGTTTTCGAGGACAATCAAATTAGTCAATGGAATAAAGACATAGAGGAATATATTGAAAAGAATAATTATTATGAAAAACAGAAAGAAAAAGCTGGTTTAGATAATTATTTTAGTAACTTAAAATCTGGTAAACCCCAGATCTTTGGTTTGTATTGGTCTAAGACCCAAGTTAGAATTCGTCAATCTAATGAGTTAGATATTGTAAAGAAATGGATAAACCATTTATGGAAGTTCAAATATTCTGAGTACCAAGTTTTTGATCCTGCTAAAGAATTAATTTACGCTGATAGAGTTAGAAGAAGAGAACCAGGTGACTCTACACTTGGATTGTCACCTCATTGTGATGCTGGCTCTATTGAAAGATGGATCGAAAGTAATTATCAAAAAATTTATGATAAAATTTTTTCAGATCAATTTGAAAATTACGATCCTTTTGATGCTAAATTTAGAGAAAAAACAGATTTAATAAAGTCTCCAGCTGTTAGTAACACGTTTAGAACTTTTCAAGGCTGGACGGCTTTAACAAAACAAGGACCAACAGATGGAACGCTACAATTAATTCCCATAGCTAAAGGGATGGCTTATGTTTTGACAAGAGCTTTATTAGATGATGTGCCTGAAAATGAATTGTGCGGATCTTTACCGGCTAGAGCATTGTCAGCAAACAATCAGTACCATAAATTACTTTTAGAAGGTTTAGTTTCAATTCCAGTTATGAATCCTGGTGATACCGTTTGGTGGCATCCAGATATCATTCATGCTGTAGAGGATAATCACTTAGGAAAAGGTTATTCTAATGTTGTTTACATAGGATCTATGCCACTTTGTGAAAAGAATTTAGATTATGCTAAAAAGCAAGCTAACTCTTTCCTGAAAGGTGAAAGCCCACCTGATTTTGCTGCTGAAAATTACGAAACTAATTTTATTGGGAGAGCAACTTTAGATGATCTAACTAGTCTGGGAAAAAAACAGCTTGCTTTAGAAGACTGGAAATAAACCAATTTCTTCAAAATGATTAATAAAAATAAGATCTTCACTAAAGGTGTTCTTGATTGTTTACCACTACTTTTACCAGTTGTTCCCTTTGGCATTATCTTTGGTGTAATTGGAATGGAATTAGGATTTGGTCCTTACGTTACTTACGCAACTTCATTTATAATTTTTGCAGGATCATCACAAATTGTATTTATTCAATTGATTTCAGCCGGTGCATCACCACTAGTAACGTTAACTTCAGTAGGTATCGTTAATTCAAGACACTTATTATATGGGGCTGTCTTAGCCGAATATTTAGAAAAATTAAAATTAAGATGGAAAATATTATTATCCTATCTTTTAACCGATCAAGCATTTGCCGTTTCAAACAAATATTTTAAAAAAAATAATAAAAATAAATTTGCTCACTATCATTTATTAGGTTCAGGCTTAGGTTTATGGGTGACTTGGCAGCTTTCAACGATTTTAGGAATTGTTTTAGGCGCTATCGTTCCTGAGGAATTAGGTTTAAGTTTTACCATACCATTAACTTTCATCAGTTTATTAGTTAGCGAATTTAGAAAATCTAAACACATTATAGTAATTTTAGTTTCTGGCTGCGTAGCTCTATTAGCTTACAATATGCCTTTTAAAGCATACATCATCATTGCAGCTATTGCCGGGTTATCAGTTGCAGCATTCTTAAACAGGAAGAAAGCATAATATGATTTGGCTAAAAATGATTATTGCGGGAATTATAACTTTTTTAACTCGTTTTTTATTAGTCAGTTTAATTAAAAAAAATTCATTAACTAATAAAACAAAAATAGTTTTAAGCTATGTACCTTCAGCAGTTTTTCCAGCGATTATTTTTCCTGCGGTTTTTTTAAATTTAAATGGTCAATTATTTATTGAAGACAATCCAAAAATTATAGGCGCAATTGCAGCAGTCCTAGTAGGTTATTTTAGCAAGAATGTTGTAACAACTATAATCCTAGGATTGTTAGTGTATTGGGCTTATATTTTTATAGGGTAAGCTCTAATCCGATTTTTTTGAATTTAGGTTTAAAGCTAAAAAATAAGCTATTATGGTTTCCGGTATCTTTTTTTACCGTCTGTTGCCATAAATGTATCATTTCATGCGCCAAAGTATTTAAGAATTCTCTTTTACTAGAAAATTTTGGCATCATTTCTAAAACAAAAAAGCTTGTTCCTTTTCTGTAGGACAAATTTTCCACACATTGGCCATAGGCTGTTTTCATATTTTTAATTTGAATATCATTAAAGGCATTTAATTTTCCTTTAAATAAAGTCTTATTAAATACTCTAAAGTATCTTTTAATGTCTTTATAAGTCGTAATGTATTCTTTTTGAGAAGATTTTGTTTCTCTTAAAATTCTTTGTTTAGTTTTAATAACTAAATCATTTTTATTTTTTTTCTTTTTCATTACTGTCTTACTCCTATTTTTTTCTCTCTCTGAATAATGAATAATCCGCTTAAAACAATGATTGTAGCTCCAACAACCATATTTAAAGATGGAACTTCATTGAAATAAAAATAGCCAAACAACATACCCCAAATGATGGTGCTGTATCTAAAAGATGACGTAGATGACATCATTGTTGTTCTTATAGTTAAAATAGAAAAGAAGTAGCCAATAATTAAAAAGATTGCCGCTAAAACAATTATTAAGAACTCAACTAAATTAAATTTAATAAACTCAGTATGAAATAACATTCCAAATCCAAAAACAACCGTAACAGCCAATGAAGTTAAAAATGCTGCATGCATAATATTAAAATCTTTTTTAATTTTTCTTGTGTACGTATCTCTATAAGCAATAAAAAAAGCAGAGATTAATGGAAAAATAAAATAGTAACCAAATTCTAATTTAGTTGGGTTGATAACGATCATCACACCAACAAAACCCATAATGACTGCTGACCATCTTCTCCAACCAACTTGTTCACCTAAAAATATTGCACCAGCTAAAGTAATTAAAATGGGTGCTAAGTTTAATAATGTATAAACATCAGCCATTGGTAAATTGTACAAACCAATAAAAAAGAAAATAGCTGTAATAGCTTCCATCAATCCTCTTAATTGTAATTTTGTATTTGAAGCAATTTCTTTGAAATTTAAATCACCAGAAAGAAATAAGATTAATCCTAAAATTGAGGTTGCAACAATACCTCTAACAAAAACGATTTCGTCTAAAATATATATATTGTCAAATATGTTCATTAGCTTTTTTATCAGCGCATCATTAGCTGTAAAAAAAAGCTGACATAAAAGCATATAGATTATGCCTTGCGTTTCTAAACTTCTATTTTTTAAATATTCCATAGGGCTGGCGATATATAGATTTAAATTTGGAAAAATCCAGAGTTTATTTATGGCTTATTTGTGAATCCAAAAATATGAGCAAATAGCGATTTTTTTAAAATGCTAGGGGGGGGGTTAGAGGGCAAAGATTGACCCTGGGGCAACCTAGCCTACAAGCTAGGGTAGTTTTTATAGTTTTAAAAAAAGACGAATTTGACGATTAAAAAAATTATCAAGTATTCGATGATCGTTTTTACCTTTTGCAGTTTAGAAGTATCTGGAAATTTATTTTTTATATAATTTGATAAAAGCTTATAACTAATTTCTATAGTGGCCACAGGAATTAGAATTCCAGATAAAAACCAAATAAGACTAAAATTTTTAAAACCATAGTATGAAGTTATAATTAAAGTTATCCAAGAAACTTTTGAAACAAACAGAGTAAATAATATTCCTGTTTTTTTTGAAAAAATGGATTGAGTTTTAATTAAAGAATAAGCCGCTAAAACACTGAAAAAAAAACCTAAATATTTTAAAATCATTTTCAATTATAATAATTAGAGCCTATAAGAGTTACAAATATAAAAATAAAATGATTTTTAAATTAGCAATAGCATTTGGCGCAGGTTTTATTAGCTTTTTATCGCCGTGCGTCCTGCCAATTATTCCAGGATATATTTCATATATTACAGGAAAAAATTTAAATGAAATTCAACAAAATAGAAGGATAGTTCTATTCAAAACAATTACCTTTGCATTAGGATTTTCTTTTGTCTTTATATTATTAGGAATAGCCGCATCGTTTATTGGAAACGTATTAATTTTCTTTGGAAAAGAGTTAAGAATAGCTGCAGGAATTATTATAATTCTCTTTTCATTAAATTTACTTGGGATTTTAAATTTTAATTTTTTAAATCAAGACAAACGCTTTGAAATAGGTTCATATAAAGATAATTATTTCTTCCCATTTATTGTTGGTGCAGCTTTTGCATTCGGTTGGACGCCTTGCATTGGTCCAGTGCTTGGATCTATTCTTGCATTGTCAGCAACTGAAGCAACGATTGTAAATGGAGTGATACTTCTTTCTATGTATTCTCTTGGTTTAGCCATTCCTTTTATTTTGTCAGGTTATTATATGACTGTATTTTTAAATTCTAAAAAAGGATTTGGTAAATATTATAATAGAGTAACAATAACAGGTGGTGTTATTCTTTTAATCACAGGTGTTTTGATTTTAACAAATCAAATACAAGTTATTAGTTATTATATTTTGACAACCTTCCCATTTCTAACTAATTTTGGTTAATGAGCTACATTTCAGTTTTTGGCATTTTTGTTGCAGACATTAGCTTTGTAGGAAAAAGAATACCCACAGTAGGCGAAAGTATGATTGGCAGCAAATACAATATAAGCCCAGGAGGGAAAGGGTGCAATCAAGCCACAGCCATAGCTAAACTTGGAGGAAAAGTAAGTTTCATTTCTAAGATTGGTAAGGATGCATATGGCGATATGGCAATTAAAATCTTATCAGAAAATAAAATTGAGATTTCAGCAGTAGATATTGATCCTAAATCACAAACAGGAGTAGCTGGGATAATGCTGGATGAGACGACAGGTAAGAATGCAATTAATGTTATCGTTGGTGCACCAGCAACTTTAACCATTAAGGATTTAGAAAAACATTTTAACATCATAGACAAATCTGAGATTTTTTTAACTCAATTAGAAACACCAGTCGGTGTAACCTTGGAATGTTTAAAAAAAGCAAAAGAGAACAATGTATTGACCATCCTCAATCCAGCTCCGGCAGCAAAAATAGATAATCAATTTTTTAAATATGTAGACTATTTTACACCGAATGAAACAGAGGCTGAATTCTACACCGACATTAAAATATTAAACATTGAAGATGCCAAGAAAGCTGCAAAGTCATTAATTCAAAAAGGATTGAAAAAAATAATTATTACTTTAGGTGAGAAGGGATTATTTTATACTGACGGAAAAGAAGAAATCTTTATTGAAGCCACTAAAGTAAAAGCCATAGACACGATTGGAGCAGGGGATGCTTTTAATGGAGGATTTGCCTACGCTCTTTTACAAAAAAAACCAATCAAAGAAGCTTTAATATTTGCAAATAAAGTTGCAGGTTTATCTACTACAAAACAAGGGGCAGGAAATGCAATGCCTAGTTTAGAAGAAGTTAATAAATTAACTAATTAATTTATCTAATTCACCAGTCCGATTGGCTTCAATCAACTCTTCTTTGCTACCAATATAATGATCTTCAATAAAAATTTGTGGAATGGTTCGTGCACCATTAGTTCGTTGAAGCATTTCTTTAGCGTTTTCCTTTTTTTCCCAAACATTAATCTCATTAAATTCAATATTCTTACTTTTTAATAATGCTTTTGCCTCATCACAACGCGAACATGGCGTTCCTGAATACATAGTAATTTTTTTCATAGTAATTAGATATTAAGTAATTTGTTTAATTTACCTTCTCGCTCTAAAGCTTGTAAGTCATCATTTCCACCTACATGCGTATCGCCAATAAAAATTTGTGGAACAGTTCTTCTGCCACCAGATTTTTTTAACATTTCATCCATCTTAGATGGATCTTCCCCTAGGTTAATTTCATCAAAACTCACGTTCTTGCTTTTAAGCAGCGATTTTGCAGCCACACAGAAAGGACAAGAAGGACCCGTATAAATTAAAACTTTACTCATAATTAATCTATATCACTTAATTTAATTTTTTCCCTAAGTTTTTTTCTTTCTTCAACAAATTTTTTTCTATTTTTAATGCTTTTAGTATGAACCCTTTTTCTCCACAGTCTGAAAGAAGATGGTTTTAAATTCTTTCGCATTATTTTAATAACTTCGGATTCTGATTTTCCAGTTTTTTCTTTTATTTCTTCAAAAGTAATACGATCAGCCCAAGCAGCCCAAATAATCCAATTATCATCTTTGATATTTGGCTCTGGATTTTTAACTTTTGTAATTGGTATTGTGCTTTTTTTTTTCATCCAACAATATATAAATTAGATATGTTTCCAGTTGATTATTTTATATTTCTTCAAATTATACTCTTCTTATTTATTACACCAGGTTTACCACGAGTAGTAATTGTATCACATTCAATTAATTATGGATTAAGAAATTCTGTTTGGACTGCACTAGGAGATATTTCTGCTAATATTTGCCAAGGTATATTAGTTGTTTTTTTAATTGGAACATTAATAAAGAATAATCCAGACGTATTAATTTATATAAGATGGGCCTCTATTTTTTATATTCTTTATTTAGCTTACGATACTTACACTGCTAAAATAAAAAGTGTTGACTCAACCGTGATTACATCAAAATCAAAACTTTCTTTTTATAAGGATGGTTTTGTGGTTGCAGGCCTAAGTCCTAAAGCGATTGTTTTTTTTGGTACGATTTTTACATCTTTTATAGACTTTGAAGCTAACATTGTTGTTCAATTCATAATTTTAATGACTACATATGTGATTTTAGATTTTATGACTTTAATGATGTATGGTTTTGCAGCAGAAAAAATTGCTTCTTATTTAAATGGCAAGCCCAATTTGCTTAATACACTATCTGCACTAGCATTAATTTTAATTGCTCTGTTTGTAGCGTTAAGTAAGTAAAAAAATTCATTACTCGCAAGCATATATTTTAATAGGTTTCTGGTTATTATTTTCTAAGACAGTACAATTACCGCTAAAACAAATTTTCCAATTAACTAAATCAGTATTTGAAGTAGATAAATTAAGTTCTTTGATTTGACCAATTTGTGGTTTGTATACGTACCAACCATTTTTAAGCACTGCATTTTCTGGAGGATCCATTCCAGCACCTGATCCTTTAATACGAGCCTCAACTATTTCAAGATTGGATTTATTGATCCTCCAATTTTCTTGCCATTCAATCTTTTCAACAGAGTGTGTCCAGCTCAATGTAAATAACGAAATAGCAATTGTTGTTAACTTTGCTCCTGATAAAATACAAAGACTCATTTATTTAGCTAATACTTTTTTATTTTTTAGCCAGCTCATCAATAAATATATAACCAATAATCCTCCAGCAATCTCATCAGTGATTGGTAGAGCGGTGATTAAAAAACATGCTATCACCAAACAAAAAAATCTTTCAAAAGCATTGATTTCTTTTTTTAAATGTCCAATGACAGCCATCCCCAATAATAAAATTGCTATAATTGTTTTTGTTAAAATATATAAAAATGAAACTGTGAAAGATAAAGTGTCTCCGTTGTAACCTTGCAGCATTAAAACAGGACTATAAACAGCCATATACGGAATAAGAAAACCAGCCATAGCTACTCGAACAGCTTGCAGAGAAATTTTAAATCCACTTTCTTTTGCAATTGGAGCTGCAGCAAAACATGCTAAAGCGACTGGAGGAGTAAGGTCAGCTAATATACCAAAGTAAAAAACAAACATATGACTAACAATTAATGGCACGCCTAACTCATATAATGCAGGGCCTGCAACTGCAGAAGTGATGATGTAATTAGGGATTGTGGGAATACCCATCCCTAAGATCAAACACATAATCATAGTTAAAAACAAAGATAAAAATAAATTATTTTTACCAACTTCAATGATTAGTTGAGCAACAGTACTTGCTGCTCCAGTAAGAGTTAGGGTTCCAATAATCACTCCAACCAAGGAACAAGCGATACCAACTGGCAATGCAGTCTTTGCTCCTTCAGCTAAAGCATCAAGACAATTCAATAAAGTTTTTTTCCCACCAATTTTAAAGAAATTCCAAGTTATTAAAATTATTAATATGATTGCTACAACATTGTTTCCAAATTGAAAAAAACCAGACGCGGCTATTCCTAAAAAGATCCAAAATAATATTCTTATAAAATTATTTGAAAATCCATAAGTTATTGAAGTACCTAAGATTAAAAAGATAGTTAAGAATAAACCTATCGTTCCAGCATATAAAGGAGTGTATCCATTAAATAATAAATAAATCAAAACCACGAGCGGTATAATTAAATACCATTTACTTTTTATTGCATTTAAGACGGAAGGCAGACCTTCTTTAGGTAATCCAACTAAATTTTTTTTTGCTGCCTCCAAGTGGACCATCCAAAATGCCGAGAGATAGTAAAGTATTGCAGGAATGATAGCTGCTTTAACAACTTCATAATATTGAACCTCTAAAGTCTCAGCCATTATGAAAGCAACCGCACCCATAACTGGGGGCATGATTTGACCCCCCATAGAGGCCGTCGATTCAACACCGCCTGCAAAAGATGAATTGTAACCAAATTTTTTCATCAAAGGGATTGTGAACTGACCAGTGGTAACAACATTAGCCACACCTGAACCAGATATCGTACCCATAAGACTAGACGAAATAATTGATACTTTGCCAGGTCCTCCTAATTTATGACCTACCAATCCAAGAGAAACATCGGTAAATAATTTTATAACACCAGCTCTTTCTAAAAAAGACCCAAATAAAATGAATAAAAAAATGTAAGTTGACGAAACGTAAGTTGGGATACCGTAAATTCCCTCAGTTCCGTAAGTGATATGTTCTATGACCTGCTTTAGTTCATAGCCTCTATGTTGCAAAATTCCACCTAAATAGTTTCCAAAGAAACAATAAAGAAGGAATATTCCTGAAATAATAGATAAAGCAGGACCCATCGTAAAATATGAAGCAAGAAATACGACTACTAAAGCGATGAACCCAAAGACAACGTCTAGAAAGGTTGGTTCGCCCGATCTTAATATTAAACTTTCATATTCAATGATTTGATAGAGTGCTACTGCCACACTTAGCATTGCTAATGACCATGCAAACACTTTGTAGAAACCTTCTTTGTTTTTTAAAGAAAAAATTAAAGGAAAAGACAACAAGCCTAAAAAACCTACATGCGTAGAGAGCTGTAATTGACTTGTAACCTCAATTAAGTGCGAGGCAATACCAACTTGAAACAAAGAAAAGATTACAGCAATGTAATACAGTATCCTTCCTTCAATGGTTTTTGGAAAACTTATTGGAGATTCAGTTTGTACAGAATTGTTTCCAATTTCTGGATTAAAATTTTTTAATGTATCCACTTTTGATGTTTACTCCCCTCACTTTAATTAAATTAAAGATGAGGGAAGTTTTGTAAAGGTTTTATTTAATACCTTTTTCTTTATAATATTTTTCTGCTCCTGGATGTAAAGGTACAGGCA
The DNA here is from genome assembly GCA_008638125.1 of Pelagibacteraceae bacterium. Classification (GTDB taxonomy): domain Bacteria; phylum Pseudomonadota; class Alphaproteobacteria; order Pelagibacterales; family Pelagibacteraceae; genus Pelagilacustribacter. The sequence goes on along the minus strand of VTPM01000011.1, from coordinate 6,079 downwards.
TACCTGTTAGAGCATTATTAATATTGATACTTTTAGCAGCTGAGTGCGTAGCAACTAAAGCTGGCAAGTTTTCAAATAAATGCTTTGTCATCTCGTAAGCAGTTTTATCTGAAACTTCTTTGCTTGTGATTAAGAAATTCACAATACCAGCAGTTTTAGCATCGCTATCAATTCCTTTGTATGTACCAGCAGGTATAGTTGCAGATACATAAGGTGCTCCTAATTTAGCAATTATGTTTTCTGGTATCTCAACGATTGATACATCAACAGAATTTGCTAGATCTTTAATTGAAGCAACACCTAATCCAGCAGATTGAATTGTAGCATCAATTTGTCTGTTCTTGATAAGCTCTACAGATTGACCAAATGGTAAATATTCTACTTGACCTAAATCAGCATAGCTCATTCCTGCAGCTTTAAGGATTGCTCTCGCTTGTAATTCAGTACCTGACTTTGGTGCACCAACAGAAACTTTTTTACCTTTTAAATCTGCTAGTGATTTTATGTTTGAGCTTTTTGAAGCAACGATGTGTACGTAATTAGGATAAATTCCAGCTACACCTCTTAAGTTTGCAAGTTTTGAAGCAAACCCAGCTTCAGCATTTCCTTCCCAGCCATACTTAACAGAGTCACCAAGAACGAAAGCAATTTCTCCTTTTCCTGATTGGATTAAGTTTAAGTTTTCAACTGATGCCTTAGTTGATTGAACCTGTACTTTTGATCCATCAATTTTCTCTCCATATATTTTAGATAGACCAACACCTAATGGATAATAAACCCCAGATGTTCCGCCAGTTAAAATATTAATGAACTCTGCTGAGAAAGCTATGTTTGTGCTTACCAGTAGCGCCATTAATGTTGTCGATATTTTTTTTAACATTTAATTACTCCTCTTTTAAATTAAAGTTTAATTAACTAATAAAATTATTAGATTATAAATTTTTAAACTTAGCAATAATTTATTAAATTAAAGAGCTAGGTAATTAAACAATTCCTGTACTATCATAGGTTGTAAATTTTAAAATAAGAGTTGTTTAATTATTTTTCTCAGGGTTAATATAGAGCATTAATACTAATTAATTTAAGGGAGAAAAAATGATTAAGAAAATCAATTCTGTTTTAGCAATATTAGCAATTTTTTTTGCTACTAGTGCTACATCCTCATTCGCTTCTTGCGAAAAAGGGGAGCGTGTAGTTAAGCTTTCACATGTTACGGGTGGTACAACGCATCCAAAAGTTGTTGCTGCTAATAACTTTGCTGAAAGAGTTAATAAAGAACTTAACGGCAAAATGTGCGTAGAAGTATATCCTAACAGTACATTGTTTGGTGACTCAAAAGAACTTGAGGCACTTCTTTTAGATGACGTTCAATTACTTGCGCCTTCACTATCTAAATTTGGATCTTATACAAAAAAATATGGAGTGTTTGATTTACCTTTCATATTTAAAGATATGGATGCAGCAATGTCATTTACAGCATCAAAAGAAGGTAAAGATTTATTGAATGCAATGGAAGATGTTGGATTTGTTGGTTTAGGTTATTGGATGAGTGGTATGAAATATTTCTCTGCTAATAAACCATTAATCGCTCCAACAGACGCTAAAGGACTTAAGTTTAGAGTTCAAACGTCAGATGTTGCAAAAGCTATGATCGCAGCAATGGGTGCTTCACCTCAGCCAATGGCTTTTGCTGAAGTTTATGGTGCTTTACAAACAGGTGTTGTAGATGGACAAGAGAATACTTGGTCAAATATATACACTCAGAAATTTTATGAAGTTCAAGATAGTACAACAACAACAAGCCACCAGTTGCTTGCATATTTGTTTATGACTTCAAAACAATTTATGGACAGTTTGGATCCAAAAACTCGTGCTACTTTCGTAAAAATAGCTGATGAAGTAACGGTTGCTGCAAATAAAGTTGTTAAAGGACAAGAAGAAGCAAATCGTGAAAATATTTTAAAAGCGGGTGGAAAAATAAATGTATTGAATGCAGCTCAACGTAAACAATGGGTTGATGCAATGAAACCAGCTTGGAAACAATTTGAATCTGAAATTGGTGCAGACTTAATTGCTGCAGCTGCTTCACATTAATTAAGTTTCTAACTTTTCTGAAGGGGGACTTTCGTCCCCCTTCTAAATAAAATTTAGATAATGTCCGGATATACACCACATCTTATATTACTAGGAATGATGATATTATTGTTCATCTGGGAGCATTATTACCCAAAGGCTGTCGAAAAACTTGAAGATAATTTACTCATAATTTTGATGGCTTTATTAACTATAGTCTCCTTCACACAAGTTGTAGCACGGTATGGTTTTAATACTGGTTGGTCTGCTGCACTTGAATTTACTATGACAACATTCTCATGGTTAATCTTGATTGGTATGAGCTATGGAATAAAACGAAGCTCGCATTTAGGTGTAGATATTTTATTAAAGGTTGTCTCAAAACCTGTAGCAAGATGGCTTGCAATTTTTGGCGCAGCATCAGGCCTTATTTATGGATTGATTTTACTTGATGCTTCCTGGTTGAAAGCCGTTGGTATTGAAACACGTTCTGGGGCAATTGAATACTGGTCTAAGATGTACAAGGTTAACATTGGCACAGAGGAATTAAGGTGGCCAATTTGGATACAAGAAACTTTTGGAGTAAAAGATCGTGTTCAGCGTTGGGTAGTGTTGATTATCTTACCGATTAGTTTGGCTTTATTATGCTACAGAAGTTTACAAGCTATGGTGCAAATTTATCGAGGAGAGCGAGAAATGGTTATAGCAGGCCATGAAGCTGAAGAACTCGTTAGTGAAAATAAAAACGTATTGAAAGATTAAGCTAGATGGAAACATTATTTTTATTTGCCATGGTTCTTGGCCTTTTATTTCTTGGTGTTCCAGTAGGTTTATCTCTTGGTCTGTCCTCAATTCTATACATAGCTATATTTACAAGTGAGTCATTGTCGTCTATTGCAATTTCTCTTTTTGGTGTTGGAACTCATTATACTTTGTTGGCAATTCCATTTTTCATTTTAGCTTCAAGTTTTATGTCCACAGGAGGAGTTGCTAAGCGTCTTATACGATTTGCGATCGCTTCCGTTGGTCACTTTCGGGGCGGTCTTGCAATGGCATCAGTACTTGCATGTATGATGTTTGCGGCGTTATCAGGTTCATCACCTGCAACAGTCGTAGCAATTGGTACAGTTGCGATTGCTGGTATGCGCCAAGTAGGTTACTCAAAAGAATTTGCCGCTGGTATCATTGCTAATGCAGGAACGTTAGGAATTTTGATTCCGCCATCAATTGTAATGGTAGTATATGCAGCATCAGTTGATGTCTCAGTTGGTAGAATGTTTTTAGCCGGTGTCATTCCTGGAATAGTTGCTGGTTTAATGTTGATGATCGCAATTTATGTTGTTGCTCGATATAAAAATTTACCCTCAGAACAATGGAAGGGTGTAAGCGAATTATTTGCCAGTGGTAAGGATGCATTCTGGGGTTTATTTTTAATTATCATCATTATGGGTGGAATTTATGGTGGAGTATTTACTCCAACAGAAGCCGCCGCTGCCGCTGCTGTATACGCAGCTTTTGCAGCCTTATTTATTTATCGTGATATGGGTCCCTTTAAAGAAGAACCTTGGGTTCGTGATACTGACTCATTGGAGTCTGTTATTGGGTTTAAGTCTACCGTTTATTCAATAACTTTTCTTATGGTTTGTTTAATATTATCTTTTTTTGCACTAGCAGATGTTGAGAGTGTAACTTTTTCTGGAAGATTAAAATGGTCTCTCATAGCTTCAGTAATATTAATGGTTTTGTATTTGTTATGGCGTGGCCAAACAATTAACCCTGCTAAAATGTTAGCATTAGTAACTAGCGGTCTAGGAATTTGGGGACGGAACTTATTGATGATGGCAAAAGGTTTTTTTCCAGCTTTGGGTGGGAAAGAAACTAAAAATGTAATTTTAGATGCTGCCAAAACCACAGTAATGTTAATGTTTATCATTGCTAATGCTTTAATATTTGCACACGTGCTTGCTTCAGAACGAATTCCCCAAACCATAACAGAGTGGATGCTTGGAGCAGGGTTTAATTGGTTCACTTTTTTAATCGCAGTAAATATTCTTTTATTAATTGGGGGCCAATTTATGGAACCATCAGGACTTTTACTAATAGTTGCACCAGTTGTTTTTCCAATTGCAATAGAACTTGGAATTGATCCAATTCATTTAGGTATCATTATGGTCGTAAATATGGAGATAGGGATGATTACACCTCCAATAGGACTTAATTTGTTTGTTACCTCAGGTATTACCGGGATGAGTCTGGCACAAGTGGTAAAAGCTGCCTTTCCATTTATGACAGTTTTATTTATTTTTTTAATTATAGTTACGTATGTGCCATCCTTATCTACTTGGCTGCCAACCTTGGCAATGGGTCCAGAGATCATTTCAAAATAAATTTTTTTAATGATTAATTCTAAAATCTTTTTACAAGGTCTTAAATCTAATCTTGGTACCAGAAGTCCTACGGTTTCTTTAGCCGCGTGTTTTATTGCTTTAGGTGCCTTATTAAAAGATGCTGGTTTCAATTTACAACAAAGTGCTGCTTCAAGTTTTTTTACCTACGCTCTACCAGGCCAATTAGTAATGGCAGAGTCTTTATTGATTGGTACATCATTAATAAATATTTTTATTGCTGTTTGGTTGGTTAATTTTAGGCTTTATCCAATGACCGTATCTTTGTTTCCTTTATTGAAGCATAAATCTCAACCTAAATGGAAGTATTATTTGTCCAGTCATTTTTTGGCTGTCTCATCTTGGTTGGTAGCTAAAGAAGGTTATCAAAAGATTGATAAAAAATATCGAATAGATTTTTGGATTGGAATCGGAATTGGAACTTGGTCAACCGCAGTTATTATGACCATCATAGGTTATCTTTTATCGGAATATTTAAACAAAGATATGATGATTGGTTTAGCCATTGTTAATCCAGTTTATTTCTTTTGTATGATGATAGGTGCAATGAAAAATATTAGTATTTCAATTGCAGTAATAGGCGGAACTATACTTGGACCAATTGTGTATTTATTTTCAGCTGAGTGGGCTATTTTGTATGCAGGATTAATAGCTGGAACTATTGCTTTTTTATTTGGAGATAAAAATGGATCCAAATAATATTATTGTTTTAGCAATTATTGCTACTTCTGTGGCAACATTTATTTCAAGATTTTTTGGAGCTCTAACTTCAGAAAAGGTCAGCGTAAAGTCAAAAACTTTTCAATGGTTTAATTGTGTAGCTTATTCAACTTTAGCAGCTTTGCTTGGAAGAATGATTGTTTTTCCAGCAGGCGTTTTAGCAGATTCAGAATTAATAATTCGGCTTATAGTTCTTATTACTTGTGTAGTAATATTTATTATTTCTAAAAAGAATTTGGTACTGCCAACACTTTTTTCTGCAATATTTTTAAGTGTATTAATGCATCTTTAACTTATTAGCAGTAATCATAGATATTGAATAAGTTTTAAGGTTTAAAATTATTAGGTAAATTCAATATTTTTTTAACCCTAGCAATTAAGAAAATTATTTATTTTTTTATACGTTCATAAATTAATGTATGATAAAATTTTTCTATGGAGCCAATATTATTCATAGCAATACTTTTGTGGGTAGCAGGGCAGTACTAGCTTTGTATGACATTTAAAATCGAAGACCATCAACAATCAAAAAGAGTACGTGTAATTAAATTTGAGGAATCAGATTTAGATAGATTAATTTTTCCATTTAAAAAGCACACACTTACTTCATTAGAATACAAACCCTTTACAAGGTTTAGTATTGCTAAAAGTGTAGATGAAGTTTTTGAAAATAAACTAGGATCGACACTACTTAAAATATTAAATGATCGAGATACAGGCACGGTTATTATTGAACCACAGATTGATAATAAGAAATTTGATAAAGATTTTTTAGTTAAATTATCAACGGGTCTAGCTTATTTAGTAGGTAACCCTAACTTTGATTCAATGTCAGGTAAATATTATGCAAGGTTTACCGTAAAGCACGAGGATAATAGCGA
>VTPM01000051.1 GCA_008638125.1 Pelagibacteraceae bacterium | reverse complement strand
AAAATATTTTGCTCTTTAAATTTAATAAATATTTTTTGATTATCTTTCAAAAAATTAATATCTATTAAATCTTTAAGGTCATATTTACTAAAAATGTAATACAATAAAAGTGATAGACACAATAAATAAGTAAACCCAATAATAATTTTAATCTTAGAATTCATAAAAACAATTTAATGCTGTACTTATTCAAGGTATTTAACTATATAACTAAAAATATTTTATGAAAAGAACATATCAACCAAGCAAACTTGTAAGAAAAAGAAGACACGGCTTTAGATCAAGAATGGCTACTAAAGGTGGTAGAAAGTTAATTGCCAGAAGAAGAGCTAAGGGAAGAAAAACTATATCAACTTAATTTTAATGATTAAGCTTGAAAGTCTTAAAAAAAATAATCACTTTCGACAAACCTTAAAAGAAAAAAAAATTCATACTGATTTTTTTTCAATATTTGCAGCAAAAGATTTTTTGCCAAAAAAAAATAATAAAATTCTTTTTATAAGTTTTGTTATGAAAAAAAAAATAGGCAATGCAGTAAAAAGAAACAAAATTAGACGAAAATTAAGAGCAATAGTACACAAGCTTTTAAAAATAAAAGGTGCAATTAATACCAATTATACTTATATAGTTTTTGGAAAATCCAAAGCATATGAAAAAAATCATAAAATTCTTTATTCAGAAATGCAAAAAAGCTTTAAAAGATTTTAGTTTAATTATTTCATTTTTTTTTACTCTAATAATATCTAATTTAATTAAATTTTATAGTTTCTTCATTTCTCCTTTGCTTGGAACAAAATGTAGATACCTGCCCACATGTTCTGAATATTTTCAAGAGTCCGTAAACACATTTGGTTCAGTAAAAGGAAGTTTCTTGGGTATAAAAAGAATTTTAAAATGTCATCCCATTAAATTTTTAGGTGGTGGCCATGGAATAGATTTAGTTCCAAAATCGACTATCAAATCAAAAAGGACATAATAAATGGATAATAAAAATGTTTTTATAGCAGTGGCATTATCAATGTCGGTTTTGCTTTTTTGGTCTGCTTTTGTTGATCCACCGAAGCCTTTGGAACAAAATAAAATTCAAACATCAGAAAATGCTAATTCAAAAATTAAATCTGAGGATAATGGTATCACTCCAAATATTAATGAGCCAGTAATTGAAAAAAAGATATCGAGGGAAGAGTCAATTCAAAAAACTAATCGTATAAAATTAGAGAATAACAAAGTTATAGGGTCAATCTCCTTAGAGGGAGGTATAATTGATGACCTTTCATTTAAAAATTATAAAGAAAGACTAGACTCAGATGGTCAGGTAACTTTTTTAAGTCCCAGAGAAACTGAAGACGGATATTTTATTGAATCTGGATGGGCCAGTGTAGGTAATAAAATAGAAGTGCCAAATAATAAAAGTAAGTGGACAATTAAAGAAAATAAAATCTTATCACCTAATAACCCTGTAACCCTAGAGTGGGCCAATAACTCTAATCTTGTATTTAGAAAAAAAATTGAGATAGACAATAACTATCTTTTTAAAATTTACCAAGAAGTAGAAAATAATTCCTCTAACCCAGTTGAATTATATCCATACGCTCAAATAACAAGGAACAACACTCCTAAAGATTTACAAGGTTTTTTTATTCTTCATGAAGGATTTATTGCCGTACTAAATGATGAATTAAAAGAAGATGATTATAAAGATATTGAAGAAAAAAAAATTACTAGAGAAGCAAGTGAAGGATGGATCGGCATTACTGATAAATACTGGATGACAGCCCTTGTTCCAGAGGACGGGCAATCATTTAAGTCAACATTCCTATATAAGGATGCTTATAAAGCAAATTTTTTACTTAACGAACCAAAAATTGTTGAGCCTGCTTCTAAATCAAATACAGAAGTAAAAATTTTTGTAGCTGCAAAAGAGGTCCAAACTATCGATGCTTATGCAGAAAAAGAAAAAATAAACAAATTAGATTTAATAATTGACTGGGGTTGGTTTTACTTTTTTACAAAACCTCTATTTTTTGCCGCAGACTACTTTTTTAAATTAACTGGAAATTTTGGAATAGCTATAATTTTAATTACATTGATTATAAGAATAGTTTTCTTTCCGCTCGCAAACTACTCATTCAAATCAATGGCAAAGATGAAGGTGCTTCAACCAGAAATGACTAGATTAAAAGATTTGCATAAAGACGACAAAGTAAAACTTCAACAAGCAATAATGGCATTATATAAAAAAGAACAAATAAATCCTGCATCCGGTTGTTTGCCCGTACTAATACAAATTCCATTCTTTTTTGCAATCTACAAAATGCTTTTTATATCTCTTGAGATGAGGCATCAGCCTTTTTTTGGATGGATCAAAGATTTATCTGCGCAAGATCCAACTTCAATATTTAATTTATTTGGTCTCATTCCTTGGGATCCACCTAATTTTTTAATTATAGGTGTGTGGCCAATTTTAATGGGTTTAACTATGTTTATTCAGCAAAAATTAAATCCTGCACCAACTGATCCTATACAAGCAAAAATTTTTATGTTCTTTCCAATATTTTTAACTGTGATCCTTGCGCCTTTTCCATCTGGATTAGTTGTTTATTGGACAATTAATAATATTCTAACAATTGCTCAACAATGGTTCATAATGAGAAGTACAAAAGTTAAAACGAATTAGATGGAATCAAAAGAAGCATTTCAAATAAAACTAAAAGAATTTTGGCCAGAAAACGCACCAGATAGCTCAAACGTTCAAAAATATATCAATAAGTATAAAAAAGATAAGATTGTCATTAAATGCGGAGGGAAAGTTTTAATCGATCCTAGTTTATTTAATAACTTCATAGAAGATCTAACGATACTTTATAAATTAGGCTTAAATATTATTGTTGTTCATGGAGGGGGTCCTAGAATTAAAATTGAATTAGCAAAACTGAACTTAGAAAGTAAATTTATTAATGGGCTGAGAGTGACAGACAAACAAACTATGGAAGTTGTGGAAAAATCTCTGGTAGAATTCAATAATGAAATAGTTGAAAAATTAAGAAATAAAAATTGTCAAGCTGAAGGATTAAACGTCAGTGATAATAATGTTTTTATAGTTGAACAAGAAAGTAAAGATTTAGGTTTTGTTGGTTCTCCAAAAAAGGTTTTAAATGAAAAGATTGAAAATTTAGTTAACAACAAAGTGATACCTATTGTTTCTCCAATGGGAAAAGATTTAACTGATCAAAAATACAACATTAATGCAGATACAGCTGCATCAGCTTTAGCAAAAAGTATTAAATCCAGAAGGCTTTTACTTATGACAGATGTTGAGGGTGTTCTAGATGAAAACAAAAAATTAATAAATGAAATTAAACCTAATCAAGCTAAAGAATTAATAGAAAAAAATATTGTTCAAGGTGGGATGATACCGAAATTACTTAATTCTATTAATGCTGTAGAAAGTGGTGTTAAAGGAGTGGTTATTATTGATGGAAGAAAAGTACATTCAATATTATATGAAATTTTTTCTGATGAGGGTGCTGGAACGCTTATTAGAAAATGAAAGAATTAAAAAAAATTAAATATTGGTTATTTGATCTAGATAATACTCTGTATTCTGGGGAAACTAAGGTTTTTGACCAGGTTGATAAAAAGATGTCTTCATTTATATCAAAAAAATTAAATGTAGATATAAAAGAAGCTAGAATAATTCAAAAAAATTATTTTCATAAATACAATACCACGCTTAATGGTATGTTAAAAAATCATAATATTGATGCAGAGGAATTTCTTGAATTTGTTCATGATGTAAATTTAGATTTTTTAGAAAAAGACTTAAAATTAAAAAATGAAATAGCAAAATTAAATGGCAAAAAATTCATTTTTACTAATGGTTCACGTTCACATGCAAATAATGTCATAAAAAAAATTGGTATAGAAAATTTGTTTGATGGAATTTTTGATATTACAGACTCAAATTATGTGCCAAAACCATTGATGGACCCATATAATAAAATCATAAAAAAATATGGATTAGAACCAGAATATTGTATATTCATTGAAGATATTGCAAGAAACCTTGAACCAGCATTTAAATTAGGCATGAAAACAGTTTGGATAAAAAATAATGAGCCTTGGGCAGCAGAACAATCTGATAGTAGTTTTGTTCATTATCAAACTGAAAACCTTTCAAAATTTTTAGGAGACATAAATGAACTTAAATGAATTAGAACAAATTATTAACAAAACTTGGGAAAATAGATCTCAAGTTGATACGAATGCAAGTGAAGAAATTTTAGAAGCAATCAAACAAACAATTAAACTAACTGATGAAGGAAAAATAAGGGTTGCTGAAAAAAAAGGCTCAGAGTGGATTGTTCATCAATGGATAAAAAAAGCAATTTTATTAAGTTTTAAAACTAATGAAATGCAAACCCTTGCTGGTCCTTACGCTACTTGGTGGGATAAAGTAAAAGGCAAAACTGCTGGCTGGGGGAGAGAGGAATATAAAAAAGCAAGTTTTAGAATGGTTCCAAATGGTGTTGTTAGACATGGAGCTTTTATAGGAAAGAATGTTGTGCTTATGCCATCTTTTGTAAATGTTGGAGCATATGTTGATGAAGCTACAATGATAGATACTTGGGCATCGGTTGGATCTTGTGCACAAGTAGGAAAAAATTGTCATATCTCTGGCGGAGCTGGAATTGGTGGGGTGCTTGAACCAATGCAGGCAAATCCAACAATCATTGAAGACAATTGTTTTATTGGAGCCAGATCTGAGATCGTAGAGGGAGTTATAGTAGGAGAAGGTTCGGTAGTTTCTATGGGAGTTTTTATAGGCCAATCTACTAAGATAATTAACAGAGAAACTGGAGATACCATTTATGGAAAAATTCCGCCCTACTCAGTTGTTGTTCCAGGAAATTTTCCAAGTAAAGATGGAAAAGGACCTTCGTTGTATTGCGCAGTCATAGTCAAAACAGTTGATGAAAAAACACGAAATAAAACATCAATTAATGATCTACTTAGAGATTAATGAAAAACTTTGACGAAGTTCAATTATCTAAAGAGTTAATTAGTTTTCCAAGTGTTACTCCAGTTGATGCTGGGGCAATAAATTATTTATCAAAAAAACTTAAAAAACTTGGATTCAAATGTAAAATTTTAGAATTCAAAGACAAAAAACATCCCCCAATTAAAAATCTATACGCAAGATTAGGCTCTAAACAACCTAACTTATGTTATGCAGGTCATACGGATGTAGTTCCTCCAGGTAACATAAATGATTGGTCTGTAAATCCATTTAAACCAAAAGTTAAAAACAATAGATTAATTGGTAGAGGAGCCAATGATATGAAAAGTTCTATTGCCTGTTTTGTATCTGCAGTAAGTCAGTTTTTAGCAAAACATAAAAAGATAAATGGATCTATAAGTTTTTTAATTACCGGAGACGAAGAGGCTCAAGCAGTTAATGGTACAAAAAAAGTAGTTGATTATTTAATTAAAAGAAAAGAAAAAATTGATTTTTGCATTGTTGGCGAACCAACCAATCCTACTAAACTAGGTCAAATGATTAAAATAGGAAGACGTGGAAGTTTGTCAGGTAAACTTGAAATCTATGGAACTCAGGGTCATGTTGCCTACCCCCATCTTTCAAAAAATCCAATTAATTCTTTAGTTTCTATATGCTCTCAATTAAAGGCAAAGCCATTAGACAATGGAAACAAACATTTTCAATCTTCTAATTTAGAATTTACATCAATCAATGTAGATAACAAAGCACACAATGTAATTCCTGCAAGAGCCTCTACTCAATTCAATATTAGATATAATAATTTCCATACAGCAAAAAGTCTAAAAAAGAAAATTATTTCTGTAGTTAGATCAATTTGTGTAAAAAATAAAACTAAGTACAAGATTGATTTCTTGGCATCAGGAGACTCATTTTTAACTAAACCAGGTCCAACTATTCAAATGGCAAAAAAAATTATAAAAAAAATAACTAAAATTAATCCAGTTTTTTCAACAACAGGTGGAACTTCTGATGCAAGATTTAT
>VTPM01000050.1 GCA_008638125.1 Pelagibacteraceae bacterium | reverse complement strand
GACCTCGGGCTTATGAGTCCCGCGCTCTAACCAACTGAGCTACCCCGCCATTAAATCTTGTTGATTTATAATGGTTTTATTTTTAGAATTAAAGCATAAATTACCTTAAATAAAAATTCATATGTACCTAAAAAATATAAATTTTAAAAACAAAAATGTTCTTGTGACTGGAGCAGGTAAAGGGCTTGGCAAAGCTACGACGGTAGCTATGGCTGAAGCAGGTGCTCATGTGTTTGCAATAAGTAGAACTAGTTCTGACTTAGATAAAGTTGAAAAATTAATAAAAAAAACTAAAGGAAAAATTACAAAAATTATCTGCGATGTTACAGATTATGTTAATTTAACTAAATGTTTAGAAAAAATTAAAAAAATAGATGTTTTAGTTAATAATGCTGGAACAAATATTCCTGAATTATTCAAAGACGTTAAACAAACAAGTTTAGATAGATTGGTTAATTTAAATTTAAAAGCAGCTTTTAATGTTGCCCAATTGGTTGTCAAACAAATGCTGAAAAATAAAATTAAAGATGGTGCTATTGTACATCTGTCTTCTCAATTAGGTCATGTAAGTATGGAGGGCAGAAGTGTTTATAGTATGACTAAGTTTGGAATTGAGGGACTTACCAGAGGTATGGCTATAGAACTTGCAAAAAATAACATTAGGGTTAATGCGGTTTGTCCTACTTATGTTGAAACGCCTTTAGTTAGAAAAGTGTTTAAAAATAAAAAATTTAAAAAATTAGTTTTAGGCAGAATACCTATGGGTAAACCTGCTACTGAAAGTGATATTGCAACTGCTATTTGTTTTTTAGCTTCCTCTGCTGCTTCAATGATTACTGGAACATCATTGCTTGTTGATGGTGGTTGGACAGCTCAATAAATGAGAAAAATAATATTAATTATTTCTTTTTATTTATTTTTTAATAACCTTCATTCGCTAGAACTAAAAGGCGAATTCTATCAAGGAAATTTAATTATTGGAAAAACAGAACCTGGAACACAAATTTTCATAGATAAATCAAAAATTAAAGTATCAAAGGATGGATACTTTGCATTTGGTCTTAGCAAAGATAGAAAAAATGATGTTATTATTAAAGTTATTAATCAAAATAAAACAGAAGAAATAATAAAAAAAGTCTACAAAAAAAAATATCAAATTCAAAAAATAGACGGATTGCCTCAAAAACAAGTAACACCTCCAAAAGAAGTTTATGAGAGAATTAAAAATGATAATAAATTAATTGCTGAAGCTAGATCGGTAGATAGTGATTACACATATTTCTCAAACAAGTTTAATGTACCCATAGAAAATACCATCATTACTGGGGTTTATGGCAGCCAAAGAATTTTAAACGGTATACCTAAATCTCCACACTATGGGTTAGACTTTGCTGCAAAAGAAGGAACACCTATAAAAGCAATGTTAGATGGTGAGGTCACGCTTTCAGAAAAAGATTTATATTACACTGGTGGTACAATTATTTTTGATCATGGTCATGGTGTAAGCACTCTTTATATGCATTTAAAAGATGTAAATGTTTCCAGAGGTCAAAAAGTTAAAAAAGGTGAAATTATTGGCACTGTTGGAAAAACAGGAAGATCAACTGGCGCACACTTAGACATTCGTCTAAATTGGTACGACGTTAAACTTGATCCAGCTAGTGTTTTAGATCTAAACTAATTAAGCAGCAGCTTGCAAATTATGTTTTGCAGCAATTCCACTTAAAAAATTCCAAAGATATTTAGCTGTAGACAAAGCAGCTTTTTCTGCTGCACTTTGCTCTTCTTTAGAAAGACCATCTAATAGTTTTTCACACTCAACTCTGTGATAAACATCAGCTTTTTTATGTGTTTCAAAAAATTCTAAACCTTCTTTTGAATTAACTCCATAAAACTTCTTTAGTCCTTTTATTTTTGTATCAGCTATTTCAGGAATTTGTCTCTCATAAGTATAAAGAGAAGCAAGTCCTTCTGCATACGTAGATCTCCCGTTTTTAAAGAAGTTATCAATTAAATCTTTGGTAAATTGCTCAGCTTTTACTTCCTCAATTTTTTCAGAGTCAGCACCCATTGCTATGGCAAAATTTTTCCATAGTTTTGGATGATCAGCATCTCTATTTTCTTCGTCATTTAAGTTTTCTAAAAGAATTTTTCTTTTTTCAATATCTTCACAAAGAGAATGAGTTGCGCTGATGTATCTTGGGAAAGCTTTAACATGCTGATAATATTGTTCAGCATAATCTTTGATAATCTCTCTAGTTAATTTACCTTCATTCCAAGACTTGTAAAAAGGGTGGTTTAATAAATGATACTGATCTAATTTTTGATTTAATTCTTTTGAAAACATATTTTCTCCTTTGTTAATTGGACTCTATTAGAAAAAGACTGCAAAATACAATTAAATTATATTCAACCTTAAAGTGTATTTGTTAATATAATTGATTAATTCATTTGGAGATATAGATATCTAATGATGCAAGAAAAATTTTTTGAAAATAAAAAAGCAATCATTGTTTTGGTGGCTGGAAGTATTGTTGTTTTATTTTCAATGGGGATCAGGCAGAGTTGGGGTTTATTTTTTCAGTTTTTTGAAAATGATTTAGGAATTAATAGGACGCAATTCGGTTTTGCTATTGGTCTTCAAATGTTACTCTGGGGAATAACTGCTCCCTTTTTTGGTATCATTGCAGACAAATATGGATCCAATAGAGCAGCGTTTTTAGCATTTTTAATTTACATCTTAGGTTCTTACATTTTATATATTCAGCCAGCCTCAAATTCTATTTTCGTAATAAGTATTGGCCTACTGATTGGAACAGCGCTTGGAGGTACAGCTGTATCGGTCCCCATATCTGCAGTTGGAAAATATTTCTCTGACAAAAATAGAACTATTTCAACAGGAATCGTAACGGGATCAGCGTCAATTGGTTTTTTCATTTTTCCTTTATTTACAAAATTTTCAAATGATACTTTTGGTTGGCATAGTACAGTTTTATATTACATTTATTTTTTAATCTTTGCAGGTTTGTGCTCATTATTTTTATTTAAAAAAGAATATGTGGATACTACAAATAATAGCTTCACTAGAGATCAAACGGCCACAAAAGCACTAAGCGAAGCCTTTAAACATAAAGGTTATGTTTTATTAGTATCTGGTTTTTTTGTTTGCGGTTTTCAAATTACTTTAGTTGCAACACATATTCCTGGGTACATACAACAAAAAGGTCTTCCGGATTGGACTGCGGCTGCCATCTTAGCATTGATAGGTTTATTTAATATTTTTGGAACATTGGGTATGGGTTATCTTGCATCAAAATATAGTAAAAAAATTCTATTGAGTGCGTTGTATTTCTTAAGAGCTGTGGTGTTAGTTCTTTTTTTATTTTTACCCTCCTCTACTTTTACTGCCTTAGGATTTGGAGTTTTGTTTGGAATTTTATGGTTAGCAACGATACCTCCAACAAATGGAATTGTGGCCCAAATATTTGGAACTAAATATCTAGCTACTTTATTTGGAATTGTGTTTTTTAGTCATCAAGTGGGTTCTTTTTTGGGTGCGTACTTAGGTGGGTATTTTTATGATAATTTTGGAAGTTATGATTATGCTTGGTATCTATCTGTACTGCTTTCAATTTTTGCAGGCTTTGTTCATTTGCCAATTGATGAAAAACCAATAGTTAGAACAGCTTAAATTATTTAATAAATTTTAATGAATTTTTAAGATCATTAATTAAGTCATTAGGGTCTTCTAATCCAATGTGTAGCCTAACTAAGTGCTCATCATTGCTTAATTTATAAAAGTCTCTGCTCTTTTTAATATCTTGATAAATAGCTAAACTTTCAAAACCTCCCCAACTATATCCAATACCAAAGAGCTCTAGATTATTTACAAACTTAATGACTGATGCCTTATTTTTTGATTTAATAAGTATCGAGAGTAATCCGGTTCCTCCAGAGTAATATTTTTTCCACATTTTAAAATTTTTAGAGCCTGGTTTATGAGGATATAAAATTTCTTTTATTTTTTTTTGTGTTTTTAAAAATTTAATAACTTTTAATGTATTTTCATAATGAGCTTTAAGCCTAGTATCCAAAGTCCTTATACCTCTAATGATCAAATAAGCTTCGTCTGCTGACAATCTTGTGCCTAGGAATCTATTATAAAATTTTATTTTTTTATAAACATTCTTGTTTACTGCAAGAGTCCCACCCATAGCATCGGAATGACCAGAGAAATATTTGGTAGCTGATGAAATGGACAAATCAAAACCTAGAGGAATTGGCTTTAGATATAATGGTGTTCCCCAGGTATTATCTAATGCAGTATAAATTTTTCTTTTTTTTGCTATTTTAATTATTTCGTTTAAATCTTGAAACTCAAAGGTAATACTGCCAGGATTTTCAACAAAAATTAATTTAGTTTTATTTGAAATTTTTTTTTTCAAATCATTAATGTCATTTGGATCGTAAAAAATGGCCTTAATGTTTAATTCTGGGAAAAGATTTGAGGATAATTCTCTTGTAGGATTATAAACATTATCAGAAACTAATACTTCATCACCAGGTCTACATAGAGCCATTAAACATAAAGATACAGCTCCAAAACCTGTGGGGGTTAAAAAAACATGGTACGCTTCTTCTAAATCCTTAATTATATTCTCTAATTCAATAGTAGTTTGGCTTCCATACCTGCCATAATTATAATGAGTAATTCTTTTTCTATTTATGATTTTTTTTTCATGTGCAGCGAGTTCCTGCATCGAATCAAATAATATCGTTGATGCTCTTACTACGGGTGGATTAGCTGATCTATTTAATTGATCTTTAGAACTATGCTTTAAACGGGTGTTTATAGACTTTTTCATAAATTATGTATAATCAAACTAATAATTAAACTTTATATATTTTTTTAATATTAAAGTATAAAAAAAAGGAGATAAATTATGGGATACCCTAAAAAACACAGAGGTAGACGTAAAATTGGCTCAAAAAAAAGAAGAGCTAGAAAAAGAAATAAGAAAAAATAATTTCTCTTTATAGCAATGAAAGAAATAGCTCACATTAGGCTTTTGAGCCTTTGGATTTTTTTAATTCCTTTCATTGCTATAAACACCTGTCTTTTTATTTCTATAAATTATCATTTATTTGAAAATACTTTTTTTGTCGTTGATCAAATTGGAAGATCAGGATTTTCTATTCCTTACTTAGATGGAAGCCTATCAATAAGTAGAGCTTCTAGAACTTTTCCTCAATATCTTATTTTTAAACCAGGTATGGTTTTAACAGCAATATTGCTCTGCATTTATTGGTACAAAAATAATTCTTTGATCAATTACTTTAAGGATACCCATAATAAAAATAATGCTTTTATGGTCTTTGGAGTTCTTTCGGCAATTTTCTTAATTATTCACTCATTATTACTTGGAGTAGAAACTGATGTTAAATTATTTAAATTTCTTAGAAGAGTGGTTTTATTAAGTTTTATAATTTTTGAGATAGTAGCTCAAAGCTTATTGGTATTAAATTTTTATAGACTAAAAGAAAAAATCAATAATTTCTTTAATTCAAATATTTTAAAAATAAAAATAATACTTGTTTCAGTATTAATTACTGTAGCCATTGTGAGTGTTCCTCTCTTGATAAAAAGTGGAAATGTCCATTTTAAACATGGGCTAGAATGGAATTATTTTATAGGTGTAATTTTGTTTTATTTGCTAACTCGTCTTTTTTGGAAAAAAACTTAAATTATTCTACAAAAGTTTTATTGAACTGATTTGTAACTCTTACAAAAGTTGTACATTTGCTTAACTGCTTTAATGAAGGTGCTCCTACATAAGTACAACTACTTCTTATGCCTCCAAGAATATCTAAGATAGTATTTTTAATCTTTCCTCTATATTTAACTCTTACAATTCTTCCTTCGCTACTTCTGTAATCAGACAAGCCACCATAATGTTTTTTATTAGCAATTAATGAACTAGAGCCATAAAATTCTATGAATTTTTTACCTTTTTCTTTTATTAGTTTTCCTTTTCCTTCATCATG
>VTPM01000002.1 GCA_008638125.1 Pelagibacteraceae bacterium | reverse complement strand
TTTCAATTTATGCAAATGATATAGCTGGCCAAGTTTTTACTTTCTTTATTTTAACAGTTGCCGCTGCTGAAGCAGCTATAGGTTTAGCAATTATAGTTTCTTACTATAGGACAAAAGGTTCAATTAATGTTCAAGATATAAATGAGATGAAAGGCTAAATGGCTTATTTAATTATATTACTTCCGCTACTTGGATCAATCCTTGGATATGTATCAAAGTCTTTTAATGAGAAGTTGTCAGAAATTATTCCAACAGTTTTGGTAATACTATCTGCTTTATTTTCAGGAATTATTTTTTATAACGGCATTACTCAAGATGCATATGGAAATTATGTAATTTTTGAATGGATTAGTTCTGGGAATTTAAAGATCAATTGGTCAATCAATATTGATCCATTAAGTTCAGTAATGTTAGTAGTGGTTACTTTTGTATCATCACTTGTCCATGTTTATTCAATTGGTTACATGAGCCATGATCCAAATAGACCAAGGTTTATGTCTTATTTATCATTATTCACATTTTCAATGTTGATGTTGGTTGTTTCAGATAACTTTCTTCAATTATTTTTTGGTTGGGAGGGAGTTGGATTGTGTTCATATCTATTAATTGGGTTTTGGTATAAAAAAGAGTCTGCAAATAATGCTGCGATCAAAGCATTTCTAGTTAATAGAGTGGGAGATTTTGGTTTTGCAATTGGTATTTTTTTAATTTTTTACTATTTTGGTTCTGTAAATTACGATGAAGTTTTTCTTAAAGCCGAAAGTTTAATTGATAAGGAAATAAATTTTCTTGGAATAAATTTAAATTTGATCACTTTAATTTGTTTAACACTCTTTATAGGAGCTATGGGTAAATCTGCTCAATTTTTATTTCATACTTGGCTTCCAGATGCGATGGAGGGACCTACGCCAGTTTCTGCTTTAATCCATGCTGCTACAATGGTGACAGCAGGAGTTTTTTTAGTAGTAAGATGTTCGCCTTTATTTGAATTGTCGCAATTTGCATTAAATATAGTTGCTATTGTAGGAATGATAACTGCTTTATTTGCTGCTTCTGTAGCCTTAGTACAAAATGATATAAAAAAAATCATAGCCTATTCTACATGCAGTCAGTTAGGTTATATGTTTTTTGCAGCAGGGGTAGGCGCTTATCATGTTGCTATTTTTCATTTGTTTACTCATGCTTTTTTTAAAGCCTTGTTATTCCTAGGCTCTGGCTCAGTTATCCATGCATTTAAAGACGAGCAAGATATAAGGTTAATGGGTGGCGTTTGGAAAAAGCTACCTTATACTTGGATTTTAATGTTGATTGGAACTCTTGCTTTAACTGGTTTTCCATTTCTTTCAGGTTTTTATTCTAAAGACGCAATCATAGAGTTTGCCTTTTTTAAAAATTCTTCAATTGGTTATTATGCAATGTCAGTTGGGATTTTTACTGCCTTTTTAACTGCAATTTATTCATGGAGGTTGTTTTTTAAAACCTTTCATGGATCGTATAATAACAAATCACTACCAATTGAAAAAACCCATGAGTCGCCAGCGATAATGTTAACACCATTAATCTTATTATCTTTAGGTGCGTTGTTTGCTGGTTATTTATTCAAAGAAATGTTTATTGGACATAATTATTTAGATTTTTGGAATAATTCAATTTTCTTTCTCAAAGAAACTGAACATTTACATCTACCTTTATGGCTTCTTTTAATTACACCAATCTTAGTTACTATTGCTATACCAATATCTTATTATTTGTATGTAAAAAACAAGAACATCTTAGATGGTGTTAAGCTTTCAAATGAACCTTTATATAATTTTTTATTAAACAAATGGTATTTTGATGAATTATATGAATTTTTAATAGTTAAACCCTTAAAGCAATTAGGTTTCTTTTTTTGGAAAAAGGGTGATCAAAACACCATTGATCGATATGGACCTGATGGTTTTTCTAGAGTTATAAAATTTTTTTCAATTAAGGCAGTAAAATTTCAAAGTGGATTTCTTTATGACTATGCTTTTATAATGTTATTAGGATTATCTTTTTTATTAACTTATTTAATAATTAATTAAATGGATTTTCCAATTTTATCATTAATTACCATTCTTCCTTTAGTTGGGGCGATATTTATTTTTATTTTTGATAACAATCAATCTGAAAATAAAAATACAATTTATGTTTCTTTGTTTACGAGTTTTGTTAATTTCTTTCTTGCACTCTTTCTTTGGTATTCTTTTGATAAAAATACTGCGGATTTTCAATTTATAGAAGAAGCAAATTGGATTAATGGGTTTATAAGATTTAAATTTGGTATTGATGGCATATCAATCTTGTTTATAGTTCTTACAGCTTTCATAACACCAATTTGCATTATTTCTTGCATAAGCAGTATTAAGAAAAGATTAAAAGAATTTTTAATTGCTATTTTAGTTCTTGAAACATTTATGATTGGAGTTTTTTGTTCATTAGATTTAGTAATTTTTTATTTATTTTTTGAAGCTGGTTTAATCCCTATGTTTTTAATCATTGGAATATGGGGTGGACCTAAAAGAGTTTATGCAGCTTTCAAATTTTTCTTATTTACACTTCTAGGATCAGTGTTGATGTTAGTAGCTATTATTTCCATCTATTGGATCACGGGCACAACTGATGTTGTTCAAATTTATGAAATCAAAATACCTGTGGAGTTCCAATATTTGTTATGGTTAGCTTTTTTTAGTTCTTTTGCTGTTAAAATGCCTATGTGGCCCGTACATACCTGGCTACCTGATGCTCACGTTGAAGCACCTACTGCAGGATCTGTAATTTTAGCAGCTATTCTATTAAAAATGGCAGGGTACGGTTTTTTAAGATTTTCTATTGGAATGTTTCCAATAGCTTCAGAGTATTTTATACCTTTGATTTACACTTTAAGTATAATCGCAATTATTTACACTTCCTTAGTCGCATTAATGCAAGAAGATATGAAAAAACTCATTGCATATTCCTCTGTCGCACATATGGGTTTTGTTACTTTAGGAATTTTTACTTTTACCAAACAAGGAATTGAAGGAAGTATCTTTCAGATGTTAAGTCATGGTATTATTTCTGCAGCTTTATTTTTATGTGTCGGTGTCCTTTATGACAGGGTTCACTCAAGACTAATAAATTCATATGGAGGTATTGTAAATATTCTTCCTAAATACGCATTTGTTTTTGCAATTTTTATGCTTGGCTCATTAGGGTTGCCCGGCACCAGCGGATTTATTGGAGAGATTTTAGTTCTACTTGGTACATTTCAAAAAAGTTTCTTAGCAGCAATCTTAGCTAGTATAGGGATAATTTTAGGAGCTGCTTATATGCTCTGGCTTTATAAAAGAGTAGTTTTTGGAAAATTAGAAAAAAAGGAACTCCTAGAACTTAAAGACCTTAACTACTCAGAAACCGTTATTCTATTTTCTTTAGCTATATTAACTTTAGTATTTGGTTTTTATCCTAATTTGATATTAGACACGATACATGTTTCAGTGGATAATTTAATAAGCGATTATCAAAATAGTTTAATTTTAAACCTATTAAAATAAATGGAAAACCTAAGTATTTTATTACCAGAAATTTTCTTATCTCTAGCAATCTTTGTTACGTTGTTAATTGGAGTTTTTTTTAAGGATAGTTATAATTTAGTAACAAAAATTATCTATGCAATCATTGTCATTCTAATTTTAATAATTTTTAACACATTTACTGAATCTTTTGATTTGTTTTCAAATAGTTATATTTCGAATTCATATACAAATTTTTTTAAAATCTTAATTTTAATAAGTGCTTTATTTACATTAATTATTACTCAAGCCTATATTAGAGAAAAAAATATTAATTATTTTGAATACTCATTAGTTCTACTTTTATCAATTTTAGGTATGTTTATAATGATCAGTTCTAATGATCTAATTTTATTTTATCTAGGCTTAGAATTACAATCACTATCTTTATATATACTTGCTGCACTTGATAGAGATAATTTAAAATCAAATGAGTCTGGACTTAAATATTTTGTTTTAAGTGCGTTAGCTTCAGGTTTATTATTATACGGTTGTTCATTACTTTATGGATTTACTGGATCAACAAATTTTGAACAAATAAATTTAAATGCTGGATTAGAAAATACCGGAGCAATTTTTGCAATGGTGTTTATTTTAGTTGGTTTAGCTTTCAAGGTTTCAGCAGTACCATTTCATATGTGGACACCAGATGTGTACGAAGGTTCTCCAACTTCTGTTACAAGTTTTTTTGCTGTAGTGCCTAAAATTACAGGTATCGCAGTCATCATAAGGTTTATGCAAATCCCGTTTGCTCAATTAGTTGATCATTGGCAACCAATATTAGTTTTTATTTCGTTAGCTTCTATGATTTTAGGAGCAGTAGCCGCTATTGGCCAAACAAACATTAAAAGACTAGTAGCATATAGTTCAATTGGGCACATAGGTTATGCTTTAGCTGGAGTCGCAACAGGAACAATCAATGGTTATAATAGCAGCATAGTTTACATTTCAATTTATGTAATAATGAACCTTGCAATATTTGCTTGTATTTTTTTAATGCAAAAAGAGGGGAAATACTGTGAAAACCTTGACGACCTTTCAGGAATTTCTAGTAAACATCCATTTTTATCAATTTCGCTTTTAATTATTTTGTTTTCTTTAGCAGGCATTCCTCCACTAGCTGGATTTTTTGCAAAATTTTATGTTTTTATGTCAGTTGTTGAAAGTAAAATGTATGTGTTAGCAATTATTGGATTATTGAGCACAGTCATTTCTGCTTTTTATTATTTAAGAATAATCAAAATAATTTACTTTGATGAACTTAAAAAACCATTTGACTCAACAAAAAATATTGGAGTTTATTTTACACTATCATTAAGTTGTCTAATCTTAATTTCATTCTTTATTTATCCTTCATTTTTAAACAATATAGTTGAAACATTATTAATCAATTAATGAAACTTAAATTATTAAAATTTAAAAGTGTAAAAAGCACTAATGATAAAGCTATAAAATTCATACAAACAGGAAAACATAGCTCTGGGATAATTTTTTCAGAAAATCAAACCAAAGGAAAAGGAACAATGGGGAAAAAATGGGTTTCTAAAAAAGGAAATATTTTTATTTCAATATTCTTTAAAGTGAAGTTTACAAAGATTAAAATACATAATTTTTTAATCATTAATGCAAAAATTATAAAAAAAATTCTTCAGCCTTATATTTTAAATACTATTAAAATAAAAAAGCCTAATGATTTATTAATTAAAGGAAAAAAAGTTTGTGGTATTTTGCAAGAAGTAATTGAATATAATAATGAAAAGTTCTTGGTTACTGGCATAGGTATTAATTCAAAAGTTAATCCTAATGAAAAAAACTTCCACTCAACTTCACTTAAGTTACATTCGGATAAACAAATCAATAACATTCATATAGTAAGTCAGATAAAAAATATTTATGAAATTTTTTTAAAAGAGTTTTATCAAAATAACTATAACTTAATAAAAACTAAGTATATTTAATATGAAATACATTATTGGAGATATCGGCAATACATTAACCAAAATTTGTTTAATTGATAATAATTTTAAAATTTCAAAAGAATTTTCCATAGAATCTAAAAAACTTTTAAAAAAAAATAATGTAATTAAATTTTTAGATCCAATTTTAAAACAAACAATTAATAAAAAAATAATATTTTCTAGTGTGGTTCCAAATGTTTATAAAATAATTAGTAATGCTATAAAACATAAGAAGTATTACTGTTATGAAATTAAAAAACTGCCTTTAAAAAAAATGATTAAAATTAATATAGATAATTATAGACAACTTGGTTCAGATAGAATTGCAAATGCAATCGGTGCTTATTATAGTTTTAAACAAAGTTCTTTGATAATTGATTTTGGAACTGCAACTACGTTCGATATTGTAAAATCTCCTGGTATTTATGAAGGTGGCGTTATCACCCCAGGCCTTAAATTATCAATTATCAATCTAAATAAATTTACAGCTGCATTACCTATATTTAAGCTGAAGAGTAATGCAAAAGTTTATGGAAAAAATACCAAAGACGCTCTTAATGCTGGTTTTTTATGGGGCTATCAGGGTCTTATTAACAACATTATAAAAAAATTATCAATTAAGTTTAAGACAAATTTTAAAATTATTCTTACTGGTGGTTACGCTAAAATTTTCTCAAAATTTATAGATAAAAAAACAACAATCGATAGACATATTACTATAAAAGGAATTATGCATATTCATAAAAAGTTAATAAAATGAGCAAAGAAGAATTTTTATTTTGCCCCCTAGGTGGTTCGGGAGAGATTGGTATGAATTTAAATCTCTATGCTTTTGGCAAAGAAGACAATCATAAATGGATAGCTGTGGATATGGGCGTTACCTTTGCTGATGACTCGATTCCAGGTATTGATCTTATATATCCTGATCCAGGTTTTTTAATTGAAAAAAAAAAAGAACTCTTAGGCATAATATTAACACATGCTCATGAAGATCATATTGGTTCGGTAGCTTTAATTTGGCCTGAGCTTAAATGTAAAATTTATGCAACACCATTCACAGCTGCTTTAATAAAAGAAAAATTTCGTGAAAAAAAAATAGATATAACACATTATCTTCAGATTGTTCAGCTTAATGGTAAAATAAAATTAGAAGAATTTGAAATTGAGTTTATAACACTTACTCATTCCATACTTGAACCTAATGGTTTAAGTATAAAAACACCTTCAGGTATTGTGCTACACACAGGCGACTGGAAATGTGATCCAAACCCATTAATCGGTGAAAAAGTTGATGAGAAAAAATTAAAAGAACTTGGTAATCAAAATGTTTTAGCAATGATTTGTGACTCCACAAATGTTTTCAATGAAGGTAGAGCAGGATCCGAGTCAGATGTAAGAAGCAGTTTGCTTAACATTATTTCTGGATTAAAGAAAAAAATAATTGTAACCACTTTTGCGTCCAATGTCGCTAGAATGGAGTCAATTTTTTATTGTGCCCAAAAAACAAATAGGCAAATATCTCTTGTGGGTAGATCAATGCATAGAATTTATAAAGCGGCAAGACAATGCGGGTATTTACAAAATCTTATTGAACCAATTGATCCTAGAGATGCAAAAAATATTTCTAGAGATAAAATCATTTATTTATGTACTGGCAGTCAAGGTGAACCTATGGGTGCAACAAAAAGAATTGTAAATGGTATTCACCCAGATGTTTACCTGGAAAAAGGTGATACAGTTATATTTTCTTCTAAAATTATTCCTGGAAATGAAAAAAAATTATACGCTATGCATAATGAAATTGTAAAAAATGGTGTTGAAATAATAACTGAAGAAAATTCCTTTGTTCATGTATCTGGGCACCCCAATAGAGATGATCTTAAAGATATGTATAGCTGGGTAAAACCTAGATCTGTAATTCCTGTTCACGGTGAGCACAGACATATGATGGAACAAGCAAGATTTGCTAAAAAAATGCAGGTACCTCATACTTTACAAGTGGAAAATGGGGACATAGTCAGGTTGCATCCAGGAAGTAACCCTGAAATTATTGATAAAGCACCATCAGGAAGAATGTATTTAGATGGATCAATAGGAGTGAGAGAAGACTCAAACGGTATTAAAGAGAGAAAAAACTTAGCTCTCAATGGGTATCTTGAAGTTACTTTATTGGTGAATAACAACGGAAAAATCAAAAAACCAATTATTTCTTTTAGAGGTTTACCGGTAGATGAAATTCCTGAAACTTTTATTTTTGATATGGAAGACGAAGTTGATAATATTTGCAGAACATTCTCTTTACAAAGCAAAAAGCAGGAGCAAAATTTGATAGAAAATTTAAAACAAAGTTGCAGAAGGATTGTAAAAGAAAAAACTGGCAAGAAACCTTTTACAACAATTAACATATTTAGAATTTAATGGGATTCACAGGATCTATTATTGTTTACGTTTCGATTTGGTGGATTGTTTTTTTTTCAATTTTACCCCTAGGAATAAAATCACAAAATTTAGAATTTAAAGAACAATTAACTGGAAATGATCCTGGCGCACCAAAAAACCCAAAGATGGGTAAAAAATTCTTAATTACTACTTTAATAACATCAGTAATATTTATAATAATATACTATTTGGTTAGTATCGATTATTTAAATTTAAGGAATTATTTACAATAATGTTTTTATCAAAATTATTCTTACCATTAACTAAAGATTTGCCTGCTGATGCAAAAATAAAATCTCATCAACTTATGTTAAGAACAGGTATGATTAAACAATCAGCCGCTGGTATTTATTCATGGTTACCTTTAGGTTTTAAAGTCATGAAAAAAATTGAGCAAATTGTTAGAGAAGAACAAAACAAAATAGGCGCCCAGGAGATGCTGATGCCAACGATTCAATCTGCAGATATTTGGAAGGAAAGTGGAAGATACAACGACTATGGTGAAGAAATGTTAAGAATTAAAGATCGTCAAGGTAGAGAGATGCTTTATGGTCCTACGAACGAAGAATTAATAACTGAAATTTTTAGATCAAGTATAAAATCATATAAATCACTTCCGCAAATGCTTTATCACATTCAGTGGAAATTTAGAGATGAGATTAGACCTAGATTTGGAATTATGCGATGCCGAGAATTTTATATGAAAGATGCTTATTCATTTGATTTAGATGAAGATCAAGCCAAACAATCTTACAATAAAATGTTTTATTCATATTTACATACGTTTAAAAGACTAGAACTTGAAGCCATACCAATGGCGGCAGATACTGGTCCAATTGGGGGTGATTTATCCCATGAATTTATTATTTTAGCCGAAACAGGAGAAAGTAATGTCTATGCTGATAAAAATATTTTTAAAATAAAATTAGAGGACTATAAATTTGATAATAATTCCTTAGAGAAAATGAGAAATGATTTTTCATCTTATTATGCGGTTACAGATGAAAAATTTAAAAAAGAAGAATTTGAAAAAAAAATTAAAAAAGAAAATCAAATTTTAACAAAAGGTATAGAAGTTGGGCATATATTTTACTTTGGAGATAAATATTCCAAACCACTTAATTGTTTAGTTGATCATCCAGATGGTAAAAAAGTTGCCGTTAAAATGGGTTCTTATGGCATAGGTGTATCAAGACTTGTTGGTGCAATTATTGAAGCTAAGTTTACAAACGAGATTATGAAATGGCCTAAATCAGTATCACCTTTCGAAGTTGTACTAATTCCTAGTATTAATAAAAATAATACTGAAAATTTAGAAAAAGCTCTAAAAATATACCGTCAGTTAAAAAGTGAAAATATAGATGTACTTTTAGACGACGTAGATGAAAATATTTCCGCAAAATTCAAAAAACATGATCTTTTAGGCATACCATATCAAATTATAATTGGCTCTAAATCTGAAGGGGATAATTTAGAATTCAAAGAGATTGGACATAACGCCATAATGCAAACTTTAAATAAAATTATTAATACAATAAAAAATTAAATTGTTCTCATTAGCTGAAAAACTAATCGCCTATAGAAATTTAAGACCTAAAAAAAAAGAGGGTTTTTTAAAAGTTATTTCCACTTTTTCATTTATAGGAATAATGCTTGGAGTAGCAATTTTGATAATTGTTATGTCAGTTATGAATGGTTTTAGAACTGATTTAACTAATAAAATTTTAGGATTTAATCCGCACATTATCATTAAACCATACGAATCCTCAAAGATTGAGAATATTTTTATAAATCAAATTAATGATTCTTTTGAAAAAATTGAAGTAAGAAAATCATATACAGGTGAAGCCGTAGTAATGGTTAATGATTACACAAAAGGTATTTTAGCAAAAGGAATAGATACTGATAATAAAAAAAATTTAGATTTTTTGAAAAGTATTTTAATAGAGGGTACTGAAGAAGATTTTAAAAGTAATGAGTTGATAATTGGCAAAGAATTAGCCTTTGATTTAAATCTAAAAGTTGGTGATAAGATAAATCTTTTGTCATCATCATTAGTTAACACACCGTTTGGTAATCTGCCTAAACAAGAAAATTATGAGATTAAAGGAATTTTTAATAGCGGGTTTTATGAATTTGATAAAAATATTATCTTTTTAGAGCTATCAGACAGCT
This sequence comes from Pelagibacteraceae bacterium, assembly GCA_008638125.1. GTDB lineage: Bacteria > Pseudomonadota > Alphaproteobacteria > Pelagibacterales > Pelagibacteraceae > Pelagilacustribacter. Next base: position 50,495 of record VTPM01000002.1, on the reverse strand, counting down.
TAATATTCTTTGATAAGAATAATGACGATATCAGTTTAGAAATTTATCTAGAAAATCCTTTAGAAGCAGATGTATTTAAAGAAAATATTCAAAAAATTAATACTAATTTATATGTTTATAGCTGGATTGATCTAAATAAATCATTTTTTAGCGCTCTCAAAGTTGAACGAAACGTTATGTTTATCATTTTGACTTTAATTATTGTAGTTGCGGCCTTTAATATTATTTCTGGTCTTACAATTTTGATCAAAAATAAAACAAAAGAAATAGCCATATTAAAAACTATGGGATTAACAAATAAATCAATAATTAAGTCTTTTTTTTTAACAGGTTTTGTCATAGGGCTTTCAGCAACTGTAGCTGGAACTATTCTAGGTGTATTGTTTTCCCACTATATTGAGTCAATTAGAATTTTTCTGTCATACGTGTTTAATGTAGAGATTTTTCCAAATGATATTTATTTTTTGGATAGAATGCCAAGTGAGATAAACCCTGTTTCTATAGTGATAATTTTTATTCTTGCATTAATTACTACTGTCTTAGCTTCCTTAATTCCAGCTATGGCTATTTCAAAAATGGATCCAATTAAAGCCCTCAAATATGAATAAAAACATACTAGAAATCATTAATGTAAATAAATCGTATAAGCATAAAAATGGTGAAGTAAAAATTTTCTCAAATATAAGTTTGAGTATAAAAAAAGGTGAATTAATTGCTTTAGTAGGTCCGTCTGGATCAGGTAAATCTTCTTTGCTAAATATGATATCCTTTTTAGATGTGCCAGATTCAGGTGAAATTATTTTCCAAGATAAAAAACTAAGTGGTTTGTCCGAGCACGATAAGAATTATTTAAGAATAAATAAAATTTCATTAGTCTTTCAGAATAATAATTTATTAAACGATTTTACGGCTGAAGAAAATGTTGCTTTACCGCTAATTATTAAGAATGAAAAAAAAGATAAAGCTATCAAACATGCTCAAAAAATTTTAAAAGAATTTAATTTAAGTAATAGAAATTTACATTTTCCAGATGAACTTTCAGGAGGAGAACAACAAAGAGTTGCAATAGCAAGATGTTTGATTGCAGGTACAGACTTAATTTTAGCAGATGAGCCTACAGGAAATTTAGATTATAATACTTCCCAGGAAGTTTTTTCATATTTTTTAAAACTAAAAAAATTAAATAAAACTATAATTTTTGCAACTCATAATAGAGAACTTGCTAACAAAGCAGATTACAAGTTGAGTATTTCTAATTGTGATATAAAAAGAACTGATGTCTAACGTCAGAATTTTTAACCATTTTAAAATACATTCTCAATATTCTATCTGTGAAGGAGCAATAAAACTAGATGAACTTTCAGAATTTTGTAAAGATAATAAAATAAAAGTAGCGGGTATTTGCGATAGTTTTAATTTATGTGGCGCTTTAGAATTTTCTGAAAAAATTAGTAAATCTGGGACGCATCCCATTATAGGTACTCAAATAAATTTTTACATAGATGAGGTAATTGGTAAGTTACCTTTATTTGCCACAACCTCTTTAGCTTATAAAAATTTAATTAAATTGTCATCAAAGAGCTATATAGACTCTGATGAAAAAACAGACCCTCATTGTAAATTTGATGATTTAAAACTAATTCATAAAGATCTCATACTTCTTAGTGGTAATCACAGAGATTTATTTGGAAAGTTGTTCAAATTAAATAAACTTAAACAAATAGAGGAAAACATTAAGGCTCTAAATGATTTATTTAAAAATAATTTTTATTTAGAAATTCAAAGGCATAATGAGCCTGGTGAAGAAAATTTTGAAAACTATTTAATTCAATTATCTGAAAAATATAAAATTCCTTTAATCGCAACTCAAGAAATTTATTATCTAAAACAAGATATGTATGAAGCTCACGATGCTTTAGTATGTATAGGCCAAAAAAATTTCGTAGATGATGGTAATAGAGAAAAATTTAGCGATCAACATTACATCAAAAAAAATGATGATTTACTGGAGTTATTCAAGGATATTCCAGAAGCATTGGAGAATAATTTTAATTTTTCATACAGATTTAATTTTAAACCAAAAAAATCTTCTCCTGTACTTCCCTCAATTCAAACAGATCAAAACATAACCATTGAAGATGAATTGCTTACTCAGGCAAAGAATGGACTTAAAAACCGATTAGAAAATTTTATTATAAAAAAAAATGAAAAAAGTAATAGTTTGGAATTAAGAAAAATATATGAAGATAGATTAATTCATGAATTTAATATTATAAAATCAATGAATTATGCTGGATATTTTTTAATTGTATCTGATTATATTAAATGGGCAAAAAAAAATAATATTCCAGTTGGACCAGGTAGGGGATCGGGTGCTGGTTCGCTAATAGCATATTGTCTAGATATTACTGATATTGATCCAATAGAATTTGATTTAATTTTTGAAAGATTTTTAAATCCAGATAGGATATCGATGCCTGATTTTGATATCGATTTTTGTGAAGAGAAAAGAAACTTAGTTTTTGAATACCTAAAAACTAAATATAACAATGGTGTAGCTCACATAATTACATTTGGAAAACTTAAGGCGAGAATGGCTTTAAGAGATGTTGGTCGTGTTCTTGGACTTCCTTATGGCCACGTTGATAAAATAAGTAAAATGATACCATTCGATCCATCAAGACCACTCTCTCTTCAAGAGTCTATTGATCGTGAGCCTAGATTTAAAGATGAAATTAAAAATAATAAAAAAGTTGAAAAACTAATTGAGCTTTCTTTAAAACTTGAAGGACTAAATAGAAACATGGCTACTCATGCTGCTGGAGTTGTTATCGCTGGAGAAAACCTATCGGAACAAGTTCCGTTATACAAAGATCACTCTGCTAATTTAATTTTACCCTCAACTCAATTTGATATGCATTCATCTGAAAATGCAGGACTAGTAAAGTTTGATATACTTGGTCTAACTGCATTAACTGTTATTGATAAAACAGTCAAAATGTTAGCTCAAAAAAATATCAACCTAGATATCAGTAAAATAAATCTCAAAGATGAAAATGTTTTTAAACTTTTGACTTCTGGTGAAACAACAGGATTATTTCAATTAGAAAGCGCTGGGGTGAGGGATACTCTGCGCCAAATGAAGCCAACAGAATTTAATGATATCGTAGCGCTTGTTGCTCTTTATAGGCCTGGCCCTATGAGCAATATCCCAACCTATAATGAATGTAAAAATGGTTTGAGAACGCCTGATTATATTCATGAGACATTACAAGAAGTCCTTAAACCAACATATGGAATTATAATTTACCAAGAACAAGTTATGCAAATAGCTCAAACATTAGCCGGTTTTACTGCTGGCGAAGCAGATATTTTACGACGTGCTATGGGAAAAAAGAAAAGAGCAGAATTAGAAAAACAAAAAGAAAAATTCATCTCTGGAGCAGTAAAGAATGGAATAAAAAAAGATGTTGCAAACTATGTTTTTACAAAAATTGAGCCATTTGCTGATTACGGATTTAATAAGAGTCACGCGGTAGCTTATGCTTTAATTGCTTATCAAACAGCTTTTTTAAAAACTTACTATAAGGAAGAATTTATTGCAGCTTCAATGTCTACTTCTTTAACAAGCACAAGTAAATTAAGAGAATATGTAGAAGAATTAAAAAGGTTAAATGTAGAAGTAGTACGCCCATGTATAAATACGTGCTACGCAGATTTCAAAGCAGGTGAAAATAAAATCCTTTATGGTTTAGGTGCAATTAAAAGTGTTGGATACGAGGCTATATCAAATGTTGTAGCGGAGAGAGAAAAAAATGGAAAATTTAAATCTTTTTCTGATTTTATTAATAGAGTTGATCCGAAAGATGTAAATAAATTACAGCTCGAAGGCCTAGTTAAAGCTGGCGCTTTTGATCAATTGGAGACAAATAGAAAAAAAATCTTCGATTCTATTCCAAAAATTATTTTAACAATAAAAAGTAAATATGATGACAAAATGAGCAGTCAAACAAATCTTTTTGATTTAACTAATGAAAACAAAGATAATTTTGAATTTGATAACACTGGTGAATGGAACAAAAAAGAACTTTTGTTTAATGAATTTAACTCAATAGGTTTTTATATGTCTGACCACCCATTAAATGAGTATAAAGAATTTTTTCAGCATCTTGATATAGAGTCTTATAAGGAATTTACAGAGTCTAATAAAAGTGAAGCACTTGTAGCTGGAACAATTATGTCTATTCAAGAAAAGAAAAGTGCAAAAGGAACTGCTTTTGCGATAATTAAATTTAGTGACAACAAAAGTGAATTTGAAATATTTTTATTTTCTGAATTATTAATTTTAAATAGAGATAAATTAAAAGAATCTAACTCCTTTATATTGACACTTCAAAAGGAAAAAAATAACTCTGATAATTCAATAAAGAGAATAAATATAAGAAAATTAGTTGATCTAAATGATTTGGTTAATAAGACTTATGAAAATGTCTCTATAGTCGTTAAAGATGAAAAGAAATTGAATGAATTAAAGGATTTATTAAAAAATAATGGTGAGACAAAAATAAATATTATTTTAAAAGATAAAGAAAAAAATTATTCATTTGAATTAGAAAAAGGTAGAAAATTTGACTTTGATTTATTTACTTTAATTAAAAGCAAGGAATTCATCCAAAAAATTAGCTTTTAATAGCTTGATTTCTTATAGGTTTGCATATAAATAATCGCTAATTTCGCACACAGCGTTAAGGGGTTAAACCCTACCGGTCTCGAAAGAGGTTTGCTGTGGTGGATTAACCGGAAAACTATATGAATATACCTGAAGTAAATATAAAACAATTATTAGAAGCTGGAGTACATCTAGGTCATAAAACTTTGAGATGGAACCCAAAAATGAAAAAATTCATTTTTGGTGAAAAAAATTCAATACACATAATAGATTTAACACAAACAGTAGTATTTTTTAAAAATGCACTTACAGAAATCTATAAGTGCATTTCTAGCGGAGGAAAAATATTAATCGTTTCCACAAAGAAACAAGCTTCAGAACAGATTACTAATTTAGCTAAAGAAACAGATCAATATTATGTTAACTACAGATGGCTTGGAGGCATGCTTACAAATTGGAATACCATTCAAAATTCCATAAAAAGAATGAAAATGCTTGAAGACAGGCTTTCTAAAGAAGATACAGGTTTTACTAAAAAAGAAATTTTAAAATTAGGTAAAGAAAAAGAAAAATTACAAAGATCATTAGGTGGTATTGCTGATATGAAAAAATTACCGCAAATGATTTTCATTATAGATACCAACATAGAGTCTTTAGCTGTAAATGAAGCGAGAAAACTAAATATCCCAATTGTTGCTATATTAGATACAAACTCTGATCCTTCAAATATCGAGTTTCCAATCCCGGGCAATGATGACGCTAGAAGATCAATCAATCTTTATTGTGATTTGCTTAAGGCTACAATTATAAATGCATCAAAGTTTATTGAAAAAAAAGAAGATAAAGAAGAAAAAGAAAAGCCAAAAAAAGTAGATACAAAAAAAGAAAAAAAAGCAGAAGAAGAAAAAGTATCTAACTAGAAATCAAAGTTATCATGTCAAAAGATTTAATTGAAAGTGTAAAAAAACTAAGAGAAATTACTGGAGTAGGTTTCAAAGATTGTAAAGCTGCAATTGATGAAACAGGTGGTGATATTGAAAAGTCTATCGAGCTTTTAAGAAAAAAAGGAATTGCGAAAGCTTCCAATAAAATGAATAGAACTGCTGCAGAAGGTCTATGCCTCTTGGAAGAAAAAAATGGCGAAGTATCAATAATTGAAATAAATAGTGAAACAGATTTTGTAGCAAAAAATAAAGATTTTATTTCATTTTGCAAAGAAGTTTCAGATATTAATTTTAAAGTAAAAGCAGATTTAGAAAAAATCAATAAAACACTAATGAAAAACAATTTAGCTGTTGAGACAAATTTAACTGATTTGATAGCTAAGATTGGTGAAAAGATTACAATTAGAAGAGCAGTTTTTTTTGACAATAAGAACGGTGACAATTCATTTTATATTCATGGTGCAGTAGAAGAAAATATTGGAAAAATTATAGCTTTGATTAAGACCTCAAAAAAAGATGAAAATGATACAGGAAAAAAAGTTGCAATGCATATTTCAGCTATGTCTCCTTTAGCTCTTGAAGAGAAAAAATTAGATAAAGCAATTATAGAAAAAGAGATGGAAATTATAAAAGCAGAATTATTAAATAGCGGAAAACCAGCCGATATGGTTGAAAAAATTGCAAAAGGAAAAATTAACAAATTTATTTCTGATAATACATTGATAAACCAAGTCTGGATTATGGATCCAAAGAAAAAAGTATCAGATATTCTAAAAGAAAATAATATTCAAATAGTTGATTATATTAGATATAAAGTTGGTGAAGGAGTTTAGTTTAGCAAATGAATGCAAATTTTAATGAAAAAAATTATGCAGCTAAGATGGACAAGACCATTCAATCTTTTAAAAAAGATATATCCTCTCTAAGAACAGGTAGGGCAAACTCATCAATGCTAGACATGATTAAAGTTGATGTTTACGGTCAATTAATGCCAATTAATCAGTTAGCTAGTATTAACGTTCCAGAAGCAAGATTAATAACAATTCAAGTTTGGGATCAATCAAATGTAAAAGCTGTAGATTCAGCTATTCAAAAATCTGACCTAGGAGTTAACCCACAAATAGACGGCACAACTTTAAGAATAAGAATACCTGATTTAACTGAGGAGAGAAGAAAAGATTTAATTAAAGTATTAAAAAATATTGGTGAAAAAAATAAAGTATCTGTCAGAAATATAAGACGAGAAGCAAATGATGAGTTGAAAAGATTAGTTAAAGATAAAAAAATTAGTGAAGATGAAAATAAATTATTTGAAAAAAATATTCAAAAAATAACAGACGATCACATCTCTAATATAGACAAAATTTTAATAGAAAAAGAAAAAGAAATCCTTCAAGTATGAACACTTTAAATCACATTGCTTTTATCATGGATGGCAATGGAAGATGGGGTTTAAGGAAAAAAAAAAATCGAAATTATGGTCATTTAAAAGGTGTTGAAACAGTAAAAAAAATTGTTCAAGCTTCTATTGAATATAAAATTCCAATATTAACTTTCTATGTTTTTTCATCAGAGAATTGGAAAAGACCAAAAACAGAAATAAATTATCTTTTTTTTTTAGTAAAATCTTATTTTGAAAAAGAAATTACAAACCTTTCTCAGCAAGGTATCAGAATTAATATTATTGGCAGAATCAAAAATTTACCAAATGATATAAGACAAATATTTTTAAAAACTGAAAATAGAACCAAAAATAATAATAAAATTGTAGTTAATTTAGCAATTAATTATGGATCAAAAAATGAGATGATCGATACTTTTAGAAAGATTAAATTGAGAAAAATAAATCAAAAAAATTTTGAAAATAATCTAAACTTAAAATCTCCTTTTCCAGATATTTTAATTAGAACAGGAGGTTATAATAGATTAAGTAATTTTTTATTATGGCAATTAGCATATACAGAAATCTTTTTTTTAAAAAAACTATGGCCTGATTTTAATAATAAAGATTTAATAAATATAATTAAGAAATTTCAAACTATAAAACGAAATTTTGGTGGAGTTTAATGACCGAACTTCTAAAAAGATTTGCTACATCAATAATTCTATTGCCACTATTAATTGTTTGTTTTTATCTTTCTGGTGAAATTTTAATTTTATTTTTATTTCTTTTTTTAGCGTTATGTATCTATGAAATTTTTGTAAATTCAAAAAATATTATATTTAATCTTGTTAGTAGCTTTATAGTTCTCGCTGCATTTTATTCTGCATACTTCCTAAGAAATGAAAATGATAATTCAGTTCTTATTTTAGTTTGGTGTTTTTTAACAACATTTTTCTCTGATATTGGAGGATATGTTTTTGGAAAAACATTTAAGGGAAAAAAATTAACCAAAATAAGTCCTAATAAAACTTACTCCGGAGCATTCGGCTCATTTGTCTTTTCTGTTATATCGCTACCTATTCTAAATTCTTATCAAGACACATTAATAAATTTAAATTTGATAGATTTTATGAGTATAAAATTTTTATCACTTACTTTGTTTATGTCATTAATTTGTCAGTGCGGTGATCTATTAGTTTCTTACTACAAAAGAGCTCTTAACATCAAAGATATTAGCAATTTCCTACCCGGTCATGGCGGTGTCCTAGATCGAATTGATGGATTAATTTTTGTATTAATTTTTGGTTACATTTTCACAAATATTGTTTTTAATTAATAAAATGAAAAAAATTGCAATTTTAGGTTCAACGGGATCTATTGGAAAGTCAACACTTGATGTTGTGAGTAAAGATAAAGAATTTAAAATTGAAATACTTGTAGCAAATAAAAATTTAAAAGAAATTATTCATCAAATTAAAGTTTTTAATCCTAAGATTGTTATTTTAAATAATTATAAAACATATTTGCAGATTAAAAAAAAAATCAAAAATAGAAAAATTAAAATTTTTAATGATTTGTCTTCAATAAAAAAAATTAAAAATAAAATAGACTATACAATTTCAGCAATACCCGGAATAGCTGGACTTGAACCTACATTAGAATTTGTTAGGTTAAGTAAAGAAATTTTAATTGCAAATAAAGAGTCAATTATTTGCGGCTGGAGTCTTCTAAGCAGGGAAGCAAAGAAGCATAGTGTTAAATTGACATCTATAGACTCAGAACATTATTCAATTAGCCAGATAATCAAAAATTATAAAACAGATCAAATTGAAACAGTTTATATTACTGCCTCTGGCGGACCATTTTTAAAACTTCCTAAAGATAAATTCAAAAAAATTAAACCATCAGATGCAATCAAACATCCAAAATGGAAAATGGGTAAAAAAATTTCAATAGACTCATCAACTATGGTTAATAAAGTTCTAGAGGTATCTGAAGCTTTTAAATTATTTTCACTAAGACTTAATCAATATAAAATTTTAATACACCCAGAGTCACTTATACATGCAATTGTAAAATTAAAAAATGGATTGAGTATTTTTTTATTTCACCAACCTGATATGAAAATACCTATATCAAACGCGTTAAACGCAAATAATTTTTTCTTAAAAAATTTTAAACAAAATAACAATGAATTTAATAAACCTACAAAGCTAAACTTTGAAAAAATAGATTTAAAAAAATTTCCTGTAGTAGAAATGATAAATAAAATTAATGAAAAAGAGTCCTCATTAATAGTATTTAATGCAGCTAATGAGGTATACGTTGATCAATTTTTAAAAAATAACATTGATTTTACTGCAATATCAAGATATTTGAATTTATTAATTAAAGATAAAAACTTTATTAAAATTTCTAATATGAAATCTAATACCTTAAGTCGTATAAAAGAGATAGATGCATTGGCAAGGTCTTTTTCTTTCAAAATTTTAAAAGAAAATCAATAATGCCCAAGTTCATTTTCTTAATATTTTTTATTTTAATTACTTTTAATTTAAAAGCAGAAATAATTAAAAATTTTATCGTAGAAGGTAACGAAAGAATAAGTGCAGAGACAATCAAAGTGTACTCTGGAATAGAATTAAATAAATCTTATGACCAAGACTCAATAAACAATGCTCTAAAAGAATTATACTCAACAAATTTTTTTGAGGATATTCAAATATCAATTGAAGGTGATACGTTTAAAATTTATGTCAAAGAATATCCATTAATCAATTCTGTAGAACTAGAGGGTGAAAAATCAAACACAGTAAAAAAATCTGTTTTGGAAAGACTTTCATTAAAATCATCAGGTAGTTTTATTGAAAGTAGTTTAAACGAGGATGTAAATTTATTAAAAAAAATATACGCATCAATAGGCTTTAATTTTGCTCAAGTAGAAGCAAAAATAGAAAAATTTAGTAATAATCGAATTAATCTAATATACGTTTTGGACAAGGGTAAAAAAACTGATATTAAAAAAATAAATTTTATTGGTGATAAAAAATTAAAAGAAAGAAGATTAAGAGACATCATTGTTTCAGAAGAAGCAAAATTTTGGAAATTTTTATCCAAAAATACTTTTTTAAATTCAAATACTATAAATTTAGACAAAAGATTGCTTGAGAATTATTATAAATCACTTGGTTATTATGATGTTCAAATTTTATCTAATAGCGCTGAAGTAAGTAATCAAAATTTTACCACTTTAACTTATACAATTAATGCTGGTAATAGATATAAAGTGAGCAAGATATCTCTTAATCTTTCTGATGTTTTAAACAAAGAGTTATTTACGTCATTAGAAAAGAATTATCAAAGCATAGTAGGTAAATATTATTCGCCATTTAAAGTTAAAAATTTGCTAGATGATTTAGATGAATTAATCGTTGATAATGATCTTCAATTTGTTGAGCATAATGTAAATGAAACCATCAGTAATGAAAATATAGAAATAGCCATTAATATATTTGAGGGAAAAAAAGAATTAGTCGAAAGAATAAATATATTAGGAAATACTGTTACGGATGAGTCAGTAATAAGATCTGAAATGCTAATTGATGAAGGCGACCCTGCGAACAATTTAAAATTAGAAAAATCAGTGGCAAAATTAAAAAGTAGAAATATTTTTGGTGATGTTAGAACAAAAGTTTCTGATGGTTCTTCTAAAGATCAAAAAATAATTGATATTATTGTAGAGGAAAAACCTACAGGAGAAATTTCAGCAGGAGCTGGAATTGGAACAAATGGAGGTTCATTTGCATTTAATATTTCTGAAAATAATTGGTTAGGTAAAGGAATTAATATAAACACTAGTTTAGATGTTTCCGCAGAAACATTTACAGGAGGTATTAATGTTAATAACCCCAATTATAATTTTTCCGGTAATTCTATAAATTATTTTATTGAAAATACGAAAAATGACAAACCAGATTCAGGATTTGAAAATAATATTATTAGTACCGGAATTGGAACTAGTTTTGAACAATATAAAGACGTTTTTTTGTCACCAAGTTTATCACTTTCTTATGATGACCTAAAAGTTGATAGCACAGCTTCAAATTCTTTAAAAAAACAAAAAGGAACATTTACAGATTTTAGTTTTAATTATGGAATTAGCTATGACAATAGAGATAGGGTGTATAAACCAACTGAGGGGTATTTATCTTCATTCAGCCAATCCTTGCCTATTATTGCTGATGCTTCAGCCATTAGAAATACTTACCAGCTAAGTTTATACAATTCATTTGGTCAAGATTTTATTGGATCTTTTAAATTTTACACATCAGCTATTAATGGTTTAAGCAATGAAGATGTTAGATTAAGCAAAAGAACATTTCTTTCCACAAATCGACTTAGAGGTTTTGAGTCTGGGAAAGTTGGCCCTAAAGATGGACTTGATTATGTAGGAGGTAATTATGCATTAGCTACAAATTTTGAACTAAATTTACCAAATTTGTTGCCTGAAAGCACTAAAACGGACGTTGGCTTATTTTTAGACTTAGGAAATGTATGGGGTGTAGATTACGACAAAACAATAGACGACTCAAGCAAACTAAGGTCTAGTGCGGGCATAACAACAAATTGGTTATCACCAGTTGGACCAATGAGTTTTATTTTTTCCCAAAATATATCTAAGGCTAGCACAGATGTAACAGAGTCTTTCAATTTTAGACTTGGAACAACTTTTTAATTTATGAGATTTATATTCAAAAAAATAGTTATAATTTTTTTAAGTTTGATTTTTTGTTCAAATGTTGCATTTGCTGATAATACATATTTTATAGATTTCACAAGAGTATTAAATGAAAGCAAAGCTGGTTCAGAGGCTCAAAAAAAATTAAAAGATAAATTTGAATCCGAGTCAAAAAAATTCAAATTAGAAGAAGAAAAAATTAGAAAGGAAGAAAGTGATCTTATTTCTCAAAAGAAGGTTTTATCTAATGAAGATTATCAAAAAAAAATAAATGATTTAAGATCTAAAGTATCATTAATTCAAAAATCACAACAAGAATCTCTCAACTCAATTGCCGCTTCTCGAAATAATGCACGGCAAACCCTATTAAAGTCTGTTAATCCAATCATAAAAAAATATATGGAAGAGAACAAAATTAGAATAGTTTTAGACAAACAAAGTATAATTTTAGGTGATACAACACTAGAGATCACTGATAAAATAATTGATATATTAAATAAAGAAGTTACATCTATAAAAGTTGACTAAATATAATGGAAGAAAACATCTTCTTTAAAAATGAAGGCCCATACTTTCTTGATCAAATTTTTGAAAACAGTAAGATTAAAAAAAATCAAAAAATATTTGATGTTAAACCATTAGATAAAGCCTCAGAAAAAGACTTAAGTTTTTACGACTCAATTATTTATAGAGATTTTGCAATTAAAACAAAAGCTTTAGCTTGTTTAACAACTGAAAAACTTAAAAAAGATCTACCGCAAAGTACAATTCCTATAGTGGTTAACAATGTTTTATATGAATTATGTCGCGCTACAAAAAAATTTTATTCAAAGGCAGATATTGATTATCCAGATAATACATTAGAATTAGCTGATGAAACAAAATTTACCAATGTTAAGTTTGGTCGAAATGTTTTGGTTGGTAGCAATTGTAAAATAGGTTCAGGCAGTATTATTGGTTCAAACACTATTATTGAACAGAACGTTAGAATTTCAGAAAATTGTGTATTAGGGTCTTTTATAAAATTAAAAAATTCTATTATTGGCAAGTCAGTAGTTATTCAAGATGGTTGTAAAATTGGACTTAAGGGTTTTGGTTTTATTCCAACTAATAAAATAAATTTAAAATTTCCCCATATAGGAAAAGTTGTTATAGGAGATAATGTAGAAATAGCCTCTAATTGTACAATCGATCGAGGTTCAATAGACGATACTGTAATTGGACAAAATACATATTTAGATAATCAGGTTCATATAGCCCACAATGTTAAGATTGGAAACAATTGCATGATTGCCGGTCAAGTAGGTTTTGCAGGAAGCACAATTATTGGAAATAATGTTTCTATTGGCGGTCAGGCAGGAATTTCAGGCCATTTAAAAATAGGTAATAATGTTAAAATAGGTGGTGGTAGTGGTGTTGTAAAAAATGTACCTGACAATAGTATAGTAATGGGCTATCCTGCGGTACCACTGAAAGAATTTTTAAAAACTTCAAAAAAATGACAGATAGTATTGATAGAAAAAAAATTGAAAGTTTATTGCCACATAGAGCACCGATGCTTTTGATAGATAAGCTCACAAAGATTGTACATTTAAAATCTGCAACAGCAATAATGAATGTAAAAAAAGATGGTTTTTATGTGCAAGGACATTTTCCTGGACAACCTGTAATGCCAGGAGTTCTAATAGTAGAAGCTTTTGGTCAGGCAGCTGCAGCTCTAACTGCTTACGGTATTGATCCTAAAGAATATGAAAATAAATTAGTTTTCTTAATGGGCGTTGATAAAGCGAGATTTAGAAATCCAGTTATACCTGATTGTGAATTACACTTAGAAATAGAGGCAATCAGATCACATGGCAGAGTTTGGAAGTACAAAGGTACCGCAAAAGTTGACGGAAAAAGAATGGCTGATGCTGAATGGTCGGCAACTATAGTTGATAGAAAATGATTCACAGCTCAAGTGTTATTTCAAAAAAAGCAAAAATAGGAAAAAATGTTAAAATAGGTCCATTTTGTTATGTAGGAGATTATGTTGAATTACATGATGATATTGAATTAATTTCTAATGTGCACGTAGAGGGAAATACAACAATAGGGAAAGAAACCAAAATTTTTCCATTTGCAAGTATAGGAACATCTCCTCAAGATTTAAAATACAACAATGAACCAAATAGTTTAGTAATAGGTGAAAAAAATATTATCAGGGAATATGTAACGATAAATCCTGGCACCATTGGTGGTGGAGGTAAGACAATAATAGGAAATAATTGTTTATTTATGATCAGCTCTCATGTTGCCCATGATTGCAATGTTGGAAACAATGTTATTATTGCTAACAACGTTCCACTAGGTGGGCATGTTACAATTGAGGATAATGTTGTTATTGGTGGAAATTCAGCTGTACAGCAATTTACAAGAATTGGAAGATTAGCAATGATCGGCGGAATGACAGGAGTATTAAAAGATGTTGCTCCTTTTAGCTTATCAATTGGAAACAGAAATTATTTTCAAGGATTAAATTTGATTGGTTTGAGAAGAAAAAACTATGAAAATAAAAAAATTATGGAAGTAGATAAAGCTTATAAAGCTATTTTTTCCTCAACAAATCTTCATGAAAATTTAAGCAAAATAGGGAATGAATTTCAAGAAAATGAATTAGTAAAAGAGGTAATAGAGTTTATATCTAAAGATAAAAAAAGACCCATTTGCACACCATTAGACAACAAAGAATAATATGATTGGGTTAATATTTGGCGAGACAAATTTCCCAAAAGAAATACTAAAAAAAATAAAAAAATTAAGAAAAAGATATTTAATAATTGATTTAACAAGAAAAAAAATTTTTAAAAAAGATAAATATTCTCAATCTATTTCAGTTGGTCAAATAGGAAAAATAATAAATATTTTACACTCAAATAAATGTAAAAAAGTTTTATTTGCTGGAAAGGTCAAGAAACCAAACTTTAAAACTCTAAAATTAGATCTAAAAGGTGTTTACTATATACCAAAAATTATTAGAGCTTCGAAAATTGGGGATGCTGCAATTTTAAAAGTTATAATCGATATTTTCAAAAAAGAAAAAATTCAAACAATAAATTCATTAACATTCACCCCAGAACTAAGTTTATCAAAAAAAATTTATACAAAAATAAAATTAAATATTGATGATAAAAAAGATATTAAAAAAGGAATTTCAACGTTAAATAGATTAAACAGTTATAATTTTAGTCAAGGTGCAGTAATTAGAGAAAATAAAGTTTTAGCTATAGAGTCAAAAGATGGAACTCAATCAATGCTAAAAAAAATTAAGCCAAAAAACAAAATACTAAAGGGTCTTTTGATAAAATTTCCTAAGAAAAAACAAGATTTAAGAGTAGACCTTCCAACAATTGGTTTAAGCACATTAGTTCAATGTAAAAAATCAGGGTTAAAAGGAATAGTTTTGAGAAGTAAAAAAAATATTTGTTTAGATAAAAAAAAATTAATTAATTTTGCAAATAAAAATAAAATGTTTATTGCCTCTATATGAAAAAGATATTTATAGTAACTGGAGAAGCCTCAGGTGATAAATTAGCGTCAAAAGTCATCTATAATTTAAAAAAAATTAATCCTAATATAGAATATCTATCTGTTGGAGGAGAAAATTTAAAATCTTTAGGAATTAAATCCATATATGATTTAAAAGAAGTTACTTATATAGGATTTACTAATGTATTATTTAATTTATTTAAAATTAATAAAAAAATTAATCAAACAGTTAATTCCATCTTAGAATTTAATCCAGATATTCTTTTTACAGTCGATAGTCCCGATTTTACTTTAAGGGTAGCAGAAAGAGTTAAAAATAAGAACATAAACATTAAAACAGTTCATTACGTTGCGCCGCAAGTTTGGGTATGGAGAGAAGGTAGAGTAAAAAAAATTAAAAAATTTATTGATCATATTTTACTTCTATTTAATTTTGAAAAACTTTACTTTGATAAAGAAAATGTAAGCTGTGAATTTGTTGGTCATCCTCTATTAGAGAATAGAGTAGAAGATAAAATCGATATCAATCAATTTGTTGGAAAAAATAAGGCATTATTTTCTATATTTGCAGGGAGTCGAATTTCAGAAATTAATGTTTTAATGCCCATATTTCTTAATTTTATAAAATATATGGAAAAAAAATATAATGATATTACATATGTTTTTCATTCAACAAAAGCTCACAAAGATTTAATTCATTCATATATTAAAAATAGCAACACGCTTAACTGTGAAGTTGTAAGTGATGATAAGCTAAAAGGACATTTACTCAAAAAATCTATATTTGCAATTGCTAAGTCTGGAACAGTTTCTCTTGAAATTTGTAATGCAAAAATTCCTTCAATCATTGTTTACAAAATGAATTTAATAAATTTTTTAATTGTAAAAATGTTGGTTAAAATAAAATATGCAAACATTATTAATATTGCTGCTAAAGAAGAAATCATACCAGAATTGTTACAATCAAAATGTAATTCTAAAAATATTTATAACGAAGTTAGTAAATTTTTAGACACTCCATCTTTAGTAGAAGAGCAGGTGCGAAAGACACAAACTATACTAAATCAATTTAAAACTTCAAAATCACCTTCTGAACAAACTAGTGAGGCACTTAATAAGATAATATTAAAATAATATTTTATATTTTATAAAATTTTTATATTCTACTAAGCCTTTTGATCACTTCTTTTTTATCAAGAGATAAAATTACATCATAGAGTCCTGGACCAAATCTTGAACCAACTAGCCCTATTCTAAGTGGTTGCCCAACACCTTTAAAATTTGTTTTATATTTATCAATTAAAGATTTGATTATGGGTTCTATTTTTTCTTTATTAATTAACTCGATTCTATCAAACTCAATTATAAAATCTTTAATTATTAATTTTGATAGATCATCGATTAATTTTTTATCTTCATCACCAATTTTAATTTCATCTAGAATGATATATTGAGCATTATTATAGATATCTTCTAGAGTTTTTGCTTTGTTCTTTAAAAAGTTCATACTTTTAATTAAAATTGCATCTTTAGACCCATCAAAAGATTTTTTATATTTTTTGACATAATCTTTTAATTGGTTAAATAAATCTTTTTCATCAATCATTTTAATATAAGTTTCATTTAGAGATAAAATTCTACTCATATCTAATTTAGAAGGTGATTTACCTACTCCATTTAGATCAAATAAATCAATACTTTCTTGTTTAGTGAAGATTTCCTTATCTTTGTATGACCAACCTAATCTTAACAGGTAATTTCTTAGAGCATCAGCCATAATTCCAATTTTTACATAGTCGTCAATTGTTGAAGCGTTGTCTCTCTTTGATAATTTTTTTCCTTTGTCACTATGAATTAAAGGTATGTGGGCAAAATTAGGGACACCCCATCCCATTGCTTCATAAATTTGTTTTTGTTTAAAAGAGTTAATCATATGATCATCTCCTCTTATGACGTGCGTTACTTTCATTTCATTATCATCAACAGTTGCTGATAATTGATAAGTTGGGGTTTTGTCTTTTCTTAAAATTACAAAATCTTCAATAGTAGCATTCGAAATATTTCTTTCACCTTGAACCAAATCTTTAATCAAAGTTGATCCTGATATTTTACTTTTAAATCTTATTACTGCTGGACTATCTTTTTTTTCCTTTAGATCTCTACATTTTCTATTATATACAAAAGGTAAATTTCTTTTTTTTGCTAAACTTTTCTGTTCTTCAAGTTCTTGCTCAGTGCAATAGCAAGGGTATGCAAATCCTTTTGTTATTAATTCATTTGCTACTGATACATGCTTTTCTATATTTTTAGATTGTATATATGGCTCACCATCGTGTTCAATTCCCAACCATTGAAGCGATGAAATGATCTGTTCTTTAAACTCCTCTTTAGATCTTTCCTTATCTGTATCTTCTATTCTAAGAAAATATTTTCCTTTATTTTTTCTTGCTAGCAACCAATTAAACAAAGCTGTTCTAACACCACCAATATGAAGAGGCCCAGTAGGAGAGGGCGCAAACCTACAAATAAAACTCATTTAATCTAATTAGACTATTTTAGTGAAAGTTTCTATATAAAGAGACTAGCTTGCCTTGAATTTTAATCCTATTAGCAGCATAAATTTTAGTTCCGTAATTTTTATTTGCTGCTTCCAAAGCAATTGTATTACCTTTTTTTCGAATTCTTTTTAAAGTTGCTTCTTGATCGTCAATTAATACAACAGCAATTTGTCCGCTATCTACATTATTTGTTTTTTTAACTATAACTGTATCCCCATCATTGATACCTGCCTCAATCATAGAGTCTCCTTTAACTTTTAAACCATAATGTTCTCCATTATTTTGAAGATTTTCAGGTAAAGCTACTCTGTCAACTTCTTGTTGAATAGCTTCTATTGGAGTTCCAGCTGCAATACTTCCAAGTATCGAAATTTCGCTAGACTTATTATCAGAAGATTTATCTAGCCCACCTTTAATTACACTTGGTGTAAAACTATTGAAAATATCATTAGCACTGGCGTTTTCTGGTAGCTTAATAACCTCAAGCGCTCTAGCTTTATGAGCTAATCTTTTCACAAAGCCTCTTTCCTCTAAAGCAGAAATTAATCTGTGAATTCCAGATTTCGACTTGAGGTTGAGTGAATCTTTCATTTCTTCGTAAGAAGGCGATATGCCCGTCGATCTAATCTTCTTATTTATGAAAAGTAATAAATTTTTTTGTTTTTTTGTAAGCATAAGAACAAACCTTGTACATCTATGTTCTATAAAAGTTCTCTTTTATTAGCAACCGCTTATTAGGGGCAATTTTAAAGGGTAATTGATTGTATTTCTTTAATTAATTGATTTGTTTTGCCGCTCGATAAAAGTGATTCACCGATTAGAAAGTTTTTAATACCGGTATTATCATAAATAAATTGAGCATCCTCCTTAGTCTTAATACCGCTCTCAGAAATCAAAGGATTATTATGAGAAGCTAATTTTTTTGAAATTTTAATAGTATTATTTAATGACACATTTAATGTTTTAAGGTCTCTATTATTTATTCCAATTAAAGCTTCTTTATAATCTAATGATTTTTCTGCTTCATATTCATCATGAACTTCAACAATAACACTTAAATTATATTTAATAGCCTCATCATAAATTTCTTTTGCTTGACTATCAGAAAGAGCTGACAAAATAATCAAGATACAATCACAACCAAAACTTTTAGAGTAAGCAATTTGAAAAGGATCAATAAAAAAATCTTTAGCTAATATAGGTAATTTAATATCTTTTTTTATATCTTTTATAAATTCTAAATTACCTAAAAAAAACTTTTCCTCAGTTAATACAGATAGACAAGCAGCATCATTATCAGAATAGATATTTGCAATTTTTTTATGATCAAAATTTTCAACTATAATACCTGCAGATGGACTTGCTTTTTTAATCTCAGCTATTAAAGAGACTTTATTATTTTTTTCTCGTTGAATTATAGTATTTTTAAAGTCAAAAAAATTATTAAAGTTTTTAATATTTTTTTGAATTTCAGAAGATGAGATATTTTTTTTAATTTTATTTATATCTTCTTTTTTTTGCTTAATAATTTTTTCAAGAACATTCTCCATTAAATAGCCTGAATTTTAAGTAAATGTTCATAAGTTTTTCCACTCTTGAGATGTTGTTTTGCTTTTAAAAAACTTTCTTTTATATTTTTCTCTTTATCAGCAACAATAAGTCCTGCTGCACAATTAAGAGCTACAGCATCAGAAAATTCATTATCCTCACCTTTAAAAATATCAATTATTTTACTTGCATTAAATTCAGCATTTTTTCCTTTTAGGTTTTCTTTATTTTTTTTTAAGATACCAAGTTCAACTGGATTTATTTCAAATTCTCTAATCTTAGTGTCATTAAGCTCGATTATTTTTGATTTTGCAAAAGGGGAAATTTCATCCATTCCGTCTTCCCCGTGAACGATAAAAGCTTTTTTAACATTGTTTTCTTTCAACGCTTCCGCAAAAGGCATCATCCATTTTTTATCAAAAACACCTACAACTTGTCTTTTAACTTTTGCTGGGCTACTTAATGGCCCAATTAAATTAAATATTGTTTTTTTACCCATTTTTTTTCTAGCACTTGCCACATATTTCATTGCTTGGTGATAATTTGGAGCAAACATAAATGCAAAATGAACTTTATTAATTGAGTTTTCAGCCTCTTGCGCATTTAAATTAATTTTGATTTTTAAAGCTTCTAATACATCAGCGGATCCACAATTAGAGGATACCGCTTTGTTGCCGTGTTTAGCTACTTTAATTCCTAAACTAGCTAGAACTATCGCCGAAGCTGTTGAAATATTTAAAGAATTTTGACCATCTCCACCAGTTCCACATGTATCAATTGTTCCATCAGGTGAATTAACATGAGTCGCTTTATCTCTTAGAACAAAAATACCTCCAGCAAGCTCATCTTTAGTTTCACCTTTTACCGAAAGAGCTTCTAAAATTTTAATGATATTATCCTCATTATATTTGCCTTCCATAATCTCATTAAAAAGATTTTTACTTTCATCAAATGAAAGATTTTGTTTAGACTCTAGTTTATTAATCAAATTTGACATTAATTAAAGTTTTATAAAATTTTGAATTATTTTCATACCAACTTTTGTATTAATACTTTCTGGATGAAATTGTACACCGTGTAACTCAAATTCTTTATGTTTTATACCCATGATTGTTTTATTTCTTGTCTCAGCAGTTATCTCCAAACAGCTAGGTAAAGTTTTTTTTTCGATTATAAGACTGTGGTATCTTGTGGCGTTAAATGGCAAATTAAAATTTTTAAACAATCCTATTTTTTTGAAATAAATTTTACTCATTTTCCCATGCATTAGTTTTTTAGCTTTTACAATTCTACCACCAAAGACTTGGCCAATAATTTGGTGACCTAAGCACACACCTAAAATTGGTATTTCTTTATGTAAGTCTTTAACAATTTTTAAACAATTTCCAGCTTGAGAAGGATTTCCTGGACCTGGTGATATTACAATTTTTTTATACTGTTTTCTTTTTATATCTTTAGAATTTATTTTATCATTTCTAATAACATCAACTTTACATCTTAATTTTGAGATATAATGGAATAAATTATAGGTAAAGCTATCATAATTATCTATTAATAAAATTTTCATTTAATCCACCGCTTTCATTAATGCTTTAGCTTTATTCACCGTTTCTTGATATTCTTTTTCAGGCACACTATCGGCAACAATTCCTGCACCAGCTTGAACATAAAATTTGTTATCCTTAATTAATGCCGTCCTAAGTGCAATACAGGTGTCAAACTCCTTATTTGAAGTAAAATATCCAACAGCTCCAGCGTATAATTTTCTTTTGTTTTTCTCTAATTCATCAATTATTTCCATTGCTCTAATTTTAGGTGCACCACTAACAGTTCCAGCTGGAAAACCAGATAACAAAGTTTCAAAAATTGAATTCTTTTGATCATGTTTACCAACAACATTAGAAACAATATGCATAACGTGTGAATATTTTTCTACATTAAATCTTTCAGTTACTTTAACGGAATTAATTTTTGATACTTTGCCCACATCATTTCTGCCTAAATCAAGTAACATTAAATGTTCTGCTAATTCTTTTTTATCTTTCATTAAATCATTCTTAAATTTTTGATCTTGTTTAAAAGTTTTGCCCCTTGGCCTTGTCCCCGCAATTGGCCTTATTGTTACTTGTTGATCTCGTAAACGAACTAATATTTCAGGGCTACTTCCAAGAATTTTAAAATCCTCAAAGTTAAAATAAAACATAAATGGAGAAGGGTTAGATATTCTTAAATAATTATATATTTCTATAGGGGTTTTGTTAAATTTTCGTTCAAACCTTTGGCTTAAAACGACCTGAAAAATATCTCCTTTAGAAATATATTTTTTGGCCTTAATTACATTATCTTTAAATTTTTTCTTTGAGATATTACTTTTAATTTTATGATTATTTAGTTTATGAGAAAATTTTATTGGTAATTTTATATTACTATAGTCATCAAACTTTTGAAAATTTTCTTTAATTGAATGATATTTTTCAAAATAATTATTTATTTTTGTTTCAGAATAAATGTTTTCAATGAAAAAAATTTTTTTTTTAAAATTATCGTATATGATTAAGTTTTTGGGACGCATTAATCTTACGTCCGGAATATTTAAATCATCAAAACAATTATCAGGTATATTTTCAATATATCTAATTATATCATAAGAAAAGTAGCCTACTAACATAGTACACATTTTTGGCAGAGCTTTTGGAGTATTGATATTAAATTTATTAATTAATTTATTTAGAAAAATTAATGGCTTTTCTTTAATAGATGTTTTTTTTCCCTCAAAGTTTTCGATAATTAAATTTTTATTTATATTCCATATTTTATCGGGATTAAGTCCTATGATAGTGTAGCGACTTCTAATTGTACCTTTTTCAACAGACTCAAAAATGAAACTATTTTTTTCAGCTAAAACAAAATTAAAAAGATTTTCTACCTTTGTATAGTCTTTACAATTTTTAACACTATAAATGATTTGATTTTTCTTCTTTTTGTGATTTGATTTGAAAGAGTTTAGATCAACACTAAGTCTCATTAAAGAGTATTTTTTATTCTTGTTAAAACTTTCTCATTAATCTTGACATCATATCTCTCATTTACCGCAGCATCAAATGTACCATAGATTTGATTTGAGAATCCTAACTTAGCTTTTGTTTCGTATTCAGTGAATTTTTTATTATTTTCATCAAACGGAGGAAACTCAGTTTTAACTGAGTATATAATATAGTTTTTTGTAAGTGTGCTATCCGTGATCAATTGAAGCTCGTTATCTTTAACTTTAAAAATTTCTCTTATGATATCTTTGTTAAATATTGTTTCATCTTCTAAATTTTTTAAAGTTGTGTTTTTAATTGGTATGTTATTCTCTTTACCAAAGTTATCAAATTGCTCTTTTTTAAATTTACCTTCTGATAATTGTTTAACTATTTTGATGTTGCTTTCAGCAATATATTTTATTTTTAATTGCGATGTTATTGCATCTCTAATTTCTTTATCTTCCAAATCTCGAGTTATTTGATTAATGCTTTCTACTTCACTTAAAAAATATTTATTATTTAAATTTATAAGAGATGCTTTATTGGCCTCAACATTAAAGATTCTCTCAAATAATCCATCTTCAAGCTTTATGATATCTTGGCCTAATTTATTTTTTTTATTTCGATCAGTTTCATTTATGGTTTTTAAGCTTAAATTGAATTCTTGAGCAAAATCATTAACTTTTTTTCCATCTAAAATTCCATTTTCTATTTCATCAATTCTTTTAAAATATGCCTCATTATATTCCGGTTGGCCTGTTAAATTACTTGGTAACAATTCTACAAAATTAATTTTTTTAAACTCCCTAACTAGAAATTGTTTATTTTCATCATATATTTTTTTGATTTCTTCATCGGTAAATTTTTTATTTTTATACAAATCATCTAATTCAAGATATTGAATTGTCTTGTTTTGATTTTCATTTTGAAATTCTTTATTTATTAAAAAATTTGGCAGATTTATTCCTTCTGATAGATAAGTTAGAAGCTGTCTTTTTTTTTCCTGTTCAGAAATATTTTGCTCAAACATCGTTGGGCTCATTCGATTTTCTAATAAAAATTTCTCATATTCAGTTCTTGAAAATTGATTATCCTTTTTAAATGTTTCATCTGAAGTTATGATTTCTTTCAGCGAATTATTTGATAGCTTTACGCCACCAGTTTCTATTTCCATTGCGATAATTTTTTTCCCAATGTAATCTGACAATATTCTGTCTAATAAATCAGTTTTAGATAAGTTTTTTCTTTGTTCATCAGTTAAATTAAGCTGAGAGAGGTAATTAACAAAATTTTGCACACCTATCTTTTCAGCATCAATATTTACTAAGACATTTTGATTACCAGTTCTAAAAACATCTCCCATACCCCAAAAAACAAAAGGTAAAATAATTAAGCCTATTAATACTTTTGTAAAAAATGATGATGTCGCTTTTTTTATTGATGTAAGCATTAAATTAATTTAATAGATCGTTTTTATTATTAACACACCTATAAATTAAAACATCGAATATGGCAAACAACATAAGATATTTTATTGGAAATTGGAAAATGTTTGGAGAACCCAAATCAATAGCTATTTTAAATAAAATTAATAAATTTGTAAAAAGCGATAAAAAATTAAATAAAAAATACAAGGTGGTTATAACACCTCCTCATACTTTGGTTCAAAGTTACGCAAAGGCTTTTTCTAAACAAAAAATAATTATAGGTGCACAGAATTGTTACCATAAAGATAATTTTGGAGCTAATACAGGTGCCATCAGTCCTTACATGATTAAAAGTGTGAACGCACAGTATGTCATAGTTGGTCATTCAGATAATCGGGCAGAAGGTGACACAGATGAAATGCTTAAGAACAAAGTAGAAAATTCATTAACCAATAAATTAAAAGTCGTTTTTTGTATTGGAGAAAACAAGGATCATAAAAAAAATAATAAAACGTTTAATGTTTTAGAAAAACAATTAAGGAATGTTTTAGATAAGAAATTTAATTCAAAAGATATAATTGTTGCTTATGAACCTATTTGGTCTATAGGCACAGGACAAATTCCTCAGCCTGATGATTTACACGAAACAGTCAAATATATTAAAAAAGTTTTAAAAAATATTTTTGCAAAACAATCTCCAGCTGTTTTGTATGGTGGTTCTGTAGACAGCAAAAATATCGGTCAATTTTCTTCACTTAACGAGATTGATGGTTTTTTAATTGGCGGCGCCTCTAAATCAGATCAAAATTTCATTGATATAATAAAAAATTACTATAAATAAAATTTATGGAAAGTATTTTAATAACAATAAATATCATTTTAGCTGTTATGCTTGTAATAGTTATTTTACTGCAAAGATCTGAAGGTGGCGCATTAGGCTTAGGTGTTTCACAAGATAATTTCACGACATCAAGAACAGCAGGAAGTTTTTTGACAAAATTAACTTCAATACTTGCAACATTTTTTATAATAATAAGCGTAGTATTAGTCTCGATTTCACATAAAGAAATAAAAGAAGTGCAATCTGTTATAGATACCGAACAAGAGAAAAATCAAAATCAAAATCTCCCACAGATTCCTGAAAATCAAAAATAATCTTTGTTTTTAAAATAAATCTAGATATAATATTGTTCCATGGCGCGATATATATTCGTAACTGGCGGCGTGGTTTCATCTTTAGGTAAAGGATTAACTTCAGCTTCACTAGCTTCTCTACTTCAATTACGTGGGTACAAGGTAAGAATTAGAAAACTAGATCCGTATTTAAACGTTGATCCAGGTACAATGAATCCATTTGAGCATGGAGAAGTTTTTGTAACCGATGATGGGGCAGAAACAGATCTTGATTTAGGCCATTATGAAAGATTCACTAATAGACCAGCGGCTAAAGAAGATAATATTACTACAGGTCAGATATATAAAGATATCATTGAAAAAGAAAGAAGAGGTGAATATCTAGGGAGCACCGTCCAGATTATTCCACATGTAACAAATCATATTAAAAAATTTATTTCTAACAAAGTTACCAATGAAGACTTTGTTATTTGTGAAATTGGAGGAACTGTAGGCGATATTGAAAGCTTGCCTTTTTTAGAAGCAATTAGACAATTCTCTAACGAAGAAGGCAGAAATAAAAGCTTATTTATTCACCTTACTTTAGTACCTTATATAGAAGCTTCTGGTGAGCTTAAAACAAAACCAACTCAACATTCAGTAAAAGAGTTAAGAAGCATAGGTATTCAACCTAATATTATTATTTGTAGATCTGAAAAGGAAATACCAAAAGATGAAAAAAGAAAAATATCATTATTTTGCAACGTAGATCCAGAACATGTTATTCAATCTGTTGATGTGAGTTCGATTTACGAAGTTCCAATTAAATATAGCGAAGAGAAGCTAGATAAAAAAATATTGGATATTTTTAACTTAAAAGAAAAAAATAAAGCAAATTTAAAAATTTGGAAAGACATTGTTAAAAAAATTAATTCAAAAAAAGAAAAAATCTCAATTGGTATAGTTGGAAAATATGTCGATCTTAAAGATGCTTACAAATCTTTAGATGAAGCTTTGATACACGGAGGTTTAAGTAATGATGTAGAAGTTAATTCTGAGTGGGTAGACTCAACAAAGATTAACAAAAAAAATGTAGATAAAATTTTAAAAAAATATAGTGCCATTTTAATTCCAGGAGGGTTTGGTGCCAGAGGTACTGAAGGAAAAATTGAAGCTATTGCTTATGCTAGAAAATATAAAGTACCTTTTTTTGGAATTTGTTTTGGGATGCAAATGGCAATTATCGAGTCTGCTAGAAATATGTTAGGTATTAAAAAGGCAACGTCTAGTGAATTTGGAAATGGCGGGACCCATGTTGTTGGTTTAATGCATGAATGGATTAAAGGAAAAAAATTACAAAAAGGAACAGAAACAAATTTAGGTGGTACAATGAGATTAGGAGCTTATAAAGCAAAACTAAAAAAAAATACTCTAATAAGTAAAATTTATAAATCGACTTTAATTCAAGAAAGACACCGACATAGATATGAAGTTAATAAAGAACTTAAATCAAAATTAGAAAAAAAAGGTTTAATTTTCTCAGGCATGTCCCCAGACGGATCTTTACCCGAGACCATCGAGTTAGAAAATCATCCATGGTTTATTGGTGTACAATTCCATCCTGAATTTAAATCTAGACCTTTTGCTCCACATCCTTTATTCTCATCTTTTATTAAAGCGGCAAAAACAAATTCAGAAATTAATAATGACAAATAATAAAGTTAAATGTGCTAATTTTGAAATAGCCAACAATAAGCCCTTCACTTTAATAGCTGGTCCTTGCCAACTTGAAAGTGAGGAACATGCATTAAAAGTTTCTAATGAGCTTAAAAAAATTACGAATGAGCTTAATATTAATTTAATTTACAAAACGTCATTTGATAAAGCTAATAGAACAAGTTTGAAAGGTAAAAGAGGTTTAGGATTAGAAAAGTCTTTATCGATTTTTGATAAAATAAGAAAAGAAGTTGGCATACCGGTTTTAACAGACGTTCATACAGCAGAACAATGTTCAGTTGTTGCTCCTCACGTTGACGTTCTTCAAATCCCAGCTTTTTTGTGTAGACAAACAGATTTATTAATTGCCGCAGCTAAGACAGGAAAAATTGTAAATGTAAAAAAAGGTCAGTTTTTAGCGCCCTGGGATATGGCAAACGTAATTAAAAAATTAGAAGACTCAGGAAACACAAATATTTTAATAACTGAACGTGGAGCAAGTTTTGGTTATAATACTTTAGTGTCAGACATGAGGTCATTACCTATTATGGCAAAATATGGGTACCCAATAGTATTTGACGCAACTCACTCAGTGCAACAACCTGGAGGAATGGGTGAAAAGTCAGGCGGTCAAAGAGAATTTGTTCCATATTTATCTAGAGCAGCAATTGCCGTTGGAGTAGGAGCAATCTTTATGGAGACTCATGAAGACCCAGACAATGCTCCTTCAGATGGACCAAATATGGTTCCTTTAAGCGAAATTAAAAATCTTCTTAAACAATTAGTTTCAATCGATACATTAATTAAAAATTAATTAATGAGTAAAATTTTAAAAGTAATTGGTAGGCAAGTATTTGATAGCAGGGGTAACCCAACTGTTGAAGCTGAAGTTTTTTTAAACAATAAAGTTAAAGCTTCAGCCATAGTACCTTCTGGTGCCTCAACTGGTGCCTTCGAAGCTTATGAATTAAGAGATGGGAATAAAAATAATTTTTTAGGTAAAAGTGTAATAAATGCGGCAAATAATATTAATAAATTAATTAATAAAAATATTAAAAATTTAGATCCGAATAATCAACAAAAAATAGATCAAATTTTAATTGATCTTGATGGAACAGAAAATAAAAAAAAGCTTGGTGCAAACGCTATATTAGCTGTTTCACTAGCAACTGCAAAAGCTGCAGCTATTTCTAAGAATAAAGAATTGTATCAATTTTTAGGAAAACAATTTTTATTACCAAAGCCTTTAATGAATATTATCAATGGCGGAGCCCATGCAGATAATGATTTAAAGATCCAGGAGTTTATGATCAGACCAGATTCAGCAACGAATTTTATGGATGCTATGCATAAATGTTTTGTAGTTATTCAAAATTTAAAAAAAATATTACAATCTAAAAATTTTCTAACTAATGTTGGGGATGAAGGTGGGTTTGCTCCATCAATAAATTCAAATGAAGAAGCTTTAGATTTAGTTGTTGATGCAATTGAAAAATCAAGATTTATACCGGGCAAAGATATAAGTATTTGCTTAGATGTTGCAGGAAATGAATTAATAAATGATCAAGGTAAATATTCTCTAAGCTCCGCAACGTACGTAACAGTTGATCAAGGAATAGAGTATTACAAAAATCTTGTTTCTAAATATCCAATTAAATCTATCGAAGATCCTTTCGCAGAAGATGATTGGAATGCTTGGTCAAAGCTCACTAAGGAGATTGGAAAAAAAGTTCAAATAGTAGGTGATGATTTATTTGTGACTAATGTTTCACGATTAAAAAGAGGGATAAAAGAAAAATCAGCTAATTCTATATTAATTAAAGTTAATCAAATTGGAACACTTACTGAAACCTTAGACGTGATTAATTTAGCTAAGAAAAATAATTTTAGCACGATTATCTCTCATCGATCTGGAGACACAGAAGATACATTCATAGCTGATTTGGCAGTAGCTACACAATCAACACAAATTAAAACTGGTTCTCTAGCAAGATCTGAAAGAGTGGCTAAATATAATAGGTTATTAAGAATAGAAGAACAGCTTGGAAAAACTTCTAAAATTGCTAAAGTCTAAGCATGAAAATTTTAGAAATATTAAAAAATAAGAAATTATTTTTTTTTCAAATATTTTTAACGTTGTATATTGCTATTAATTTAGTTGGTGGAGACAGAGGTTTAGTTTCTTATTTTGAAAAAAAAAATTATGAGGAAAAACTGTCTTCAAAACATCTTCAACTAAGTAAAGAAATTGAAGAAATTGAACACAAAAATAAATTGTTAGCAGATAAAATTGACATTGATTACATAGATACATTGTATAGATCTAAGCTTAAGTTTGGAACAAAAGATGAGGTTTTAATTAAGCTTAAATAATGAAACCAAGACACCCAGAAAAAACAAAGAATTCTCCAAGTCCTCTAAAAAAGAAACCTGAATGGATCAGATCTAAACTGGTTAATAGTCAAATTTTTTTTAAAACAAAAGAGGTTGTAAATAGAAATAAACTTAATACTGTTTGCCAGGAAGCTAATTGTCCAAACATAACTGAGTGTTGGAGTAAAAAACATGCAACCTTTATGATTATGGGGGATACATGCACAAGGGGATGTGCGTTTTGTGATGTTAAAACAGGAAAACCTTCAGCTTTAGATCCATTTGAATCTATTAAAGTTTCAAAAGCCGTTAAAGAATTAGAATTAAACCACGTTGTCATTACCTCAGTTGATAGAGATGACCTTGAGGATGGTGGAGCAAACCATTTTAAAGAAGTAGTTTTAGAAGTTAAAAAGAACAATCCAAATACAACAGTAGAAGTATTGACTCCTGATTTTCTTAAAAAAGGAAATTCTTACGAGAAGGTTTTAGAAGCAAGTCCTGATGTTTTTAATCATAATATTGAAACTGTCCCTAGTTTATATTTAAAAGTTAGACCAGGCTCTAGATACTTTACTTCAGTAGAATTATTAAAATCTGTTAAAGCTAAAAAACCAAATATTTTTACTAAATCAGGAATTATGCTTGGATTAGGTGAAAAAAAAGATGAAATAATTCAAGTCATGGATGATTTAAGAATGGCTGATGTAGATTTTTTAACCATTGGACAATACCTTCAGCCATCTACTAAACACTTTCCTTTAGATCGCTACGTTCATCCAGATGAGTTTTTAGAATTAAAAAATATAGCAACTTCAAAAGGATTTTTGCTAGTTTCTTCTTCTCCACTAACGAGATCCTCTTATCATGCAGATAGTGATTTCAAGATATTAAAAGATGCTAGAGACAAGTCTTTAGAATGTCATCAGCCAAATTAAATAGAATCATAGCTTGTAAAAAACAAAATCTAATCGATATGATTTTAGATATCGAAAAGTATAAAGAATTTGTTCCTTGGTGTTTAGATAGCGTAATACATGAAAGCAAGGATCTAGGTGAAAATATTGAAATCAAAGCTGATTTAAAAGTTGGAAAAAAATTTTTAAATGAAACCTATTCAAGTTTAGTTCTATACTCAAAAAAAAAAGATTTAATATCAGTGACAAATTTAGATGGTCCTTTAAAATATCTAAAAAATGAATGGAAATTTAAGGAAATAAATAACAGTACTTTACTTGAGTTTAATATTGAATTTGAATTAAAAAATAATCTTCTTAATTTAATAATGAAAAAATCTTTTAATTTTGGATTGAATAAAATAGCCGATGCTTTTGAACAAAGAGCTTTAAAGCTTTTTAAATAAATTTTTCAATAAGTTTCAAGGCTTCTTTGACTGAATTTTTTCTAATGTTTTCTCTATTTTTGTTTTTAAAAAGATATTTATTAATAGAAATTTTTTTTCCTTTTTTTATACCAATATAAACAAGTCCTACCGGCTTATTTTTAGATCCGCCTTTAGGTCCAGCAATACCAGTTATAGAAATATTTATTTTTGATTTTGATAGTTTTGACAATCCCTCAACCATTTTAAGACAACATTTTTCACTTACAGCCCCATATCTTTTAATGTTAGAGCTAGAAACTTTTAGGAGTTTTATTTTTGCAAGATTTGAGTATGTAACTAAACCTATGTTAAAAATTTTAGAAGCGCCACTAATAGATGTGATGCTAGATGACAGCATACCTCCCGTACAAGATTCAGCCACAGAAATTGATAATTTTTTTTTTATCAATCTTTGGATTATATTTTTAATTTCAAACATAATTTAAAACTATAAAAATTAAAAAAAAGACAATTACTGAGTATATACCAGCCAATACATCATCAAGCATAACGCCAAATCCATTTTTAATTTTTTTATCAATTATGTTTATTGGATAAGGTTTAAAAATATCAAATAACCTAAATAAAAAAAACACACTGAACGTGTATAAAATAAAATTATTTATATTATTGAATAAAACTAAATTATAGATACTAAGAAGAGGTATTGACTGACCTACAAATTCATCAATTACAATTTCTTTTGCATCTATTTCAGAAAAGGAATTTTTTAATTCATCCAAAATAAAAATTGAATATAAAAAAATTAAACTAACTGAACCTATTAATATCAAAATATTAACTTTGTAATTAAACAAAGCAATATAGATCAAGCATGTAACAAATGATGCAACAGTTCCAGGTGCATATCTAGAATTGCCTAACCCAAACATTGTAAGAATTAATAAATTAAATTTTTTATACATATTTAATTACTGAAACAATTACTTCAGCAGCTATCGCTTTTTCTTTTCCAATAACGCCAAGTTTTTCTGTAGTTTTTGCTTTTATATTAATTCTATTAATATTTAACGAACATAAATTTGAAATGTTTTTTAAAATTTTTTCTTTATATTTTTTAATTTTTGGTGTTTGGGTAATAATATTGATATCGATATTATTTATTTCAAATTCATCTGATCTCATTTGATTTAAGACATTTTTCAATAAAATACTTGATTTAATATTTTTAAATTTTTTACTTTTATCTGAAAATTTTTCTCCAATATCACCTAAGGAACAAGCTCCTAAAAGGGAGTCAATAATCGCATGTAAAACAGGATCACCATCTGAATGTCCTAATGTACCTAATTTTGAAGGGATAACAATTCCACCTAAAAAAAGCTTTCTTTTTTCAACTAGTCTATGCACATCAAAACCAATTCCAATTCTTAAATTCGATTTGTAAATTTTTTTTAATAAATCAAAATCAGATTGATCAGTAATCTTAAAATTATTTTTTTCTCCATTAATAAACTTAGTACGTTTTAAATTTTCTAATAATGAAAAGTCATCATCCTTATAATTTTTTTTTAATTTTTTATGTAGTTGATATATTTCATTTAATTCAAAAGACTGGGGTGTTTGAGTTAAAAAAAAATCATTTCTTTTTTGATTTGATATTATATTTAATCTTTCTTTTTTTTTTAAAGCGTCTTGTATTTTAAGAATAGGTATTACAGATTTATTTGATTTTAAATTTGTTAAAATATTTTTAATTAATTTTATTGAAAAGTTTGGTCTAGCAGCATCGTGAATAAGCACGTGGGTTGTATTTGTTTTATTTAAATATTTTAAAGCATTTAGCGTAGATTGATTTCTTGTTTTTCCACCTTTAATTTTAGAAATATTTTTAACTCTAATTTGCTTTAAAAGTTTTAAATGTTTTTTATTGTATACAAGTACAATTTTTTTAATTTCTTTAATTTGTTTAATTTTTGCTAAAGCTATTTCTATAAGTGTTTTGCCACCGATTTGATGATATTGCTTTGGAATTTTAGATTTAAATCGACTACTATTTCCACTAGCTAATAAAATAAAAGAAAGTCTCATTGTATTCAAAGTATATAATATTTATATAAATACTTATTACTATTAAATGTTAAAAAAATTAAAAAATTTTAAAACGGTCATAGGCCTATCATTAGTAAGCATATTTTTGTGTATTCTCACTTTTCTGGCTTTTATCAATCCAAAACTACTAAGTTTTTCCGATGATAATTTACAAATATTACTTCTAATTGATGTAGTTTTACTAATTTTATTTTTTATTATAATTTTTAAAAAAAGTTCAAATATATATTTTGAGCATAAAAGCAAAAAATTAGGATCAGGAACAAGTTTAAAATATATTTCTTTTTTTACTCTTTTTACTTTTATCCCATCTTTTCTTATAGCCTTGTTTTCATTATTTATTTTTAATTATGGTCTGGAAAATTTCTTTAATTCTCAAATAACAAAAGCCGTTAACAATTCTTATGACGTGGCAAAAAGTTATTCTGATCAAAACAATAAAACGTTAGAGTCAGATGTTTTTTTGATGAGCGTAGGGCTTAATAGAGCATCTCCTTTATTTTATTCTGATCCAAATCGATTTAAAAATATCGCCCGATCTGAAAAATTATTAAGAAGAGTAGATGACATTTTTTTAATTGATAGTTCTGGAAACATAATTTTTTCAGATTCAGAGAGTGTTAATGAATTTTTAATTCCAACAGAGGATGAATTTAATAAAGCTTTAGAAGGAGTAACTGTGCAAATTATTAATGGAGTGGAAGAGAAAACATCAGCGATGATAAAACTTAGTACTCTTATTGATACCTATCTGTATATTTCTAGAAATGTCGACCCAGAAATAATTAATTATCTAAATGAGACTGAACAAGCAGTAAATTTTTATTATTCAATTGAAAACAAACAAACTGGCATCAAAATTACTTTTGCGATTATCTATATTTTAGTTGTGGGTCTATTACTTTTCTTATCAACTATTATAGCAATCGCATTCGCAGATAGATTAACTAAACCTATTATTAATTTAATAGGTGCCTCTGAAGACATCAGCAAAGGTATTCTAGATACAAAAGTTCCTGAAATTGAAACAGACAAAGAATTTATTAAATTAAATCAAAATTTTAATAGCATGATAGACAGATTAAAAAAACAACAAGAAAAACTATTAGTTTCCGAGCGATATTCTGCTTGGGAGAGTGTTGCTAGAAAACTAGCTCATGAAATTAAGAATCCATTGACTCCTATCCAGTTATCTATTGATAGACTTAAAGATAAATTCTCTAAAAGAATATCAGAAGGGCAAGATGAATTTAAAAATTATTTGTCAACAATAAATAGGCAAATTAAAGATATTGAAAGTCTTGTTAATGAATTTTCGAGTTTTGCAAGAATGCCTACTCCAATATTTAAGGAAATGAATTTAGTGGATGTAGTTGAACGATCAATAGATTTTTACAAACTTTCAACTGATAATAAAATTAATTTTAAAAGCTATAAAAAGATTGTTCATTTTAAATATGATGAAGAACAACTTTATAGAGTTTTTATAAATTTGATAAAAAATTCAGAGGACTCCATTAAAGAAAGGAAAGAAAAAGATAAGAATTTTAAAGGCAAAATTGATATAGAAATAGAAGGTGATAATGACTATATAGATATCTCTATAGTCGATAATGGAATTGGTATTAAAGATACTTCTAAAATAATGACTCCATATTTTACAACAAAAAAAAATGGGACAGGATTAGGTCTACCAATAGTTAATAAAATTATAAATGAACACAAAGGCGAGATGACAATAACAAGCTTAAAAACTGGTGCCAAAGTTCAAATTTTATTTCCTGTATTATAACAATGAAAACTGAAATTTTAGTTATTGATGACAACGCAGATATACGTTTTTTAATCTGTAATATTTTATCCGATAATGGCTACACAGTTAGGTCAGCAGCTAATTATGATCAAGCTTTAACTGAAATAAATACTAAACTTCCAGATTTAGCCATTGTAGATATTAAATTAGACAAAGGAGACAAAGACGGTATCGATTTATTAAAAGTTTTAATGAATAAAAATAAAGATTTACCTGTAATAATGATCTCTGGTCATGCAACAGTTCAAGTGGCTGTAGAGGCTGTACGTTTAGGTGCATATGAATTTGTAGAAAAACCCTTTTCAACTGAAAAGTTATTGAATTATGTAAAACGTGCGGATGAAGTATTTAAAATTAAGAATGAAAAAATTAATTTTGAAAATAAATTATTTCATTCCTTTGATTTAATAGGACAAAGCCAAGAAATAATTAAAATAAAAAAGATAATAGAAAAATTAGCTTCTGCTGAGAGTAGAATATTAATTTCAGGTCCAACAGGAACTGGCAAGGAGTTAGTTGCAAGAAAAATACATAAAAGTTCTGGGAGAGCTAAAAATCCTTTTATTGTTTTTAATGCCGCTTTACTAAAAGAGAAAAATTATGAGAAACAACTTTTTGGAGAAGAATTAGACAACGGTGCTATAAATTTTGGTATTTTGGAAAAAGCAAATAACGGAACTTTACTATTCGATGAAATTTCGGAAATACCTTTAGAAATTCAATCCAATATTCTAAGAGTTTTAATTGATCAAAAATTTAAAAGAGTTAATGGAACAAAAGATGTTTATGCAAATATTAGAATTATTTCTTCAACATCTAAAGATTTAAAGAATTTAGTTGATGAAAAAAAATTTAGAGAAGATTTATATCATAGAATAAATGTAGTTCCGATCAATCTACCATCATTACAATCTAGAACTGAAGATATACCTTTGCTAATTAACTATTTTAAGAAAAAAGTTGCCGAAATTAATGGAGTACCTGAGGCCGAAATAGATGCAAACAATGATTTACTATATAGTTATAATTGGCCAGGAAATATTAGAGAACTTAGAAATTTAATTGAAAGAGTTACAATATTGTCATTAAATGAAGATAAAAAGGATACAAATAAAATTTTAACTGAAATCTTATCGGAGAATCCAAGTATAAATAATGAAACAATGAACAATACCCTGTCTGTTCCTCTAAAAGAAGCTAGGGAAAAATTTGAAACAAACTACTTAATCAATCAATTGAAGAAAAATAATGGCAATGTCTCAAAAACTGCTGATTTTATTGGAATGGAAAGATCAGCTCTTCATAGAAAACTAAAAGCTTTAGGTATAAAAGGTCTTAATTAAAAATGAATATAATCATATGTGGAGCTGGCAAAGTCGGCTTCTCAATTAGCAAACAATTATCAGCACAAGGTCATTCAGTAACAGTGATTGATCAATCTTCTGAAGACATTAAACGCATTAATGAAACTCAAGATGTAAAAGGAATTGTGGGTAGAGCTACATTTCCAAACGTACTTGAAAATGCAGGAGCAGAAAATGCAGATATGATTATTGCTGTGACCAGAAACGACGAAACGAATATGATCATTTGTCAGCTTGCCCACAGTTTATTTAATGTTGGAAAAAAAATTGCAAGAATAAGATCTAGAGAATTTTTAGATGGTAAATGGAGTAAACTTTATAATAAATCTAATTTGCCTATTGATGTAATAATTTCTCCAGAAGCAGAAGTAGCAAAGTCACTTTTTAGAAAATTAGAAGCCCCAGGGGCACTAGACAACGTACCATTCGCTGGAGATAAAATTAAAGTTTTAGAAATTGCTGTTGGAAAAAATTGTCCAATAATGAATATGCCATTAAAAAATTTAACAGAAAAGTTCCCAGATTTTAAAGCAAATATTCTTGGAGCGGTAAGAAAAAATAAATTTGTTTTCTTTAAAAAGAAAGATCAATTATTAGAAGGCGATAAAGCTTATGTTGTTGTAAGCACTGAGCAATTAAATCAAATTTTAAAAGCCTTTGGACATGAAGAAAAAGTTGCTAATAAAATTGTTATTGTTGGCGGTGGAAACATAGGATTGAACCTAGCTAGATTGTTAGAGAAAAATTTTGAAGGAGCAAGAGTTAAGATTATTGAAAAAAATAAGGATCGAGCAGAGCTAATTGCCTCAGAATTATCTTCGTCAATTGTAATTTGTGGCGATGCATTAGATGAAGAAATTTTAAAAGAAGCGAATATAGAAGAAGCAGAAACAATCTTAGCCTTAACGAATGACGATGAAGATAACATTATGGTTTGCGTGCTAGCTGAAAAATATAGTCCTGCCAAACGAACTATTGCCATTGTAAATAAGTCTAATTACAGTCTATTACAAAAATCATTAAACATAGATGATCTGGTAGATCCTCGAATGACAACAGTTTCAAGAATTATGGAACATGTTCACAAAGGCACAATAGAAACAGTTTACTCGGTGCTAGATGGTGAATATGAGTTTATCGAGGCTGAAATTTTAGAAAAATCAGAGTTATTAAATAAATCTATTAAAAATTCTAATTTGCCAGAACATATTAGAATTGGTGCAATTTTAAGAGATAAAAAAGTAATTATTCCTAAAACAGACTTTATATTTGAAAAAGATGATTTAGTAGTTTTCTTAGCAAAAAGAGAATTAATCCAAGAAGTTGAAAGCATATTTAGATTAAGTTCTATATAGAAATGAATCTTAAAGGCATTTCCTATTATTTAAGTTTATCCTGTTATCCTATTGTTTTTTTATCTTTCTTTAACATTTTATATTCTTCTTACTTCGATCATTATTTAAATTTAAATTCTTATTTAATTACTCTTGGCTTATCTTTATTTTTATCTGTAATTTTATATTTTTTTAGCAAGAATGCTGAAAAAAATATAAATTTTGGTGAGCAGTTAATTTTAATATTATTAACATATTTTTTAATTTCTCTCTTAATCTCTGTTCCTTATTACTTAAGTTACTATCAAATAACATTTATAGATTCTTTTTTTGAAGCCACATCAGGCCTTACAGCAACAGGTTTTTCAATATTTACTAATATTAAGCTTTTAGACCCAACATTAATTATATGGAGATCATCATCACAATGGATAGGAGGTTTATATTTTCTAATTTTTTTAATTCTTATTTTTTCTAATTTTAGAAATGAATTTAAATTAACGCATCTTGTATATAATCCCGATAAAGCAACAAATCTCTATAAAGACACAAAAATAATAGTAACTAAAGTTTTTTTTCTTTATCTATTTTTAACTGCCTTAATTTTTATTTTATTTACCTTTTCTGGTGTAAGACTGTTTAACGGGTTTAATTTAGCTATGACAATTAGTTCTACAGGTGGATTTTTACCAACTAATGAACTTTCAAGCATCATAAGAAATTCTTCACAAAAAATAATTTTATTAATTGGTTTATTACTTTCTATTTTAAATCTTTATTTTTTTTATAGTCTATTTTCAAATTTAAATACTTTAAAAAAACACTATGAAGATATTTTGATTCTATTTGTTATTTTATTTTTTAGCTTAGTTGTATTTATATCAATAGGAAATATAAATTTTATCAATTCATTAATTTCAGTTGTAAGCAGCTTAAGTAATTCAGGCATAACATCTTATTCTCCACCAAAAAACTTTTATTTATTTTTTATTTTTCTTACTATTTTAGGTGGTTCAGTTATTTCAAATTCTTCAGGTATTAAATTGATTAGAATTTATATTTTACTTAAATCTTCAATGTTAGAAATTTTTAGATTGGTGACTCCAAATATAATCATTAATCAAAGTATTTTAAAAACGGAATATAAGATTGATAACAATAATTTAAATTCCTCATTTTTGTTATTTATCTGTTTTTTTATTAGTATTTTTATTCTATCTAGCATTCTGACAGCCGGAGGACTTGATTTTGAAAATTCTTTTAAACTATCAATTTTAACTATTACCAATACAGTTAATTCGAATCTTTTTGGATTAAGTGAAATTTCATTTTCTGATTTATTAACAACATCAAAATCATTTATGATTTTATTTATGATTTTGGGAAAAATTGAGTTAATATCATTTTTTATAATTATCAAAAAAATAATTACCAAAAATTAACTTATGTCTAAAATTGTGATTATAGGTGCAGGTGCAATGGGAACAGCTTTTGCTTTTCCTTGTTTAGATAATAATCACGATATAAATATCGTTGGCACTCATTTAGAGAATGATTTTATTGATCAGCTTAATAAGAATAATAGACTTCATCCTGGATTAAACACAGAGATACCTCAAGGTATTAATATTCTAAAGTTTGATCAATTTGATGCTATTTTTAAAAGTAATGTAGACCTAATCGTTTTAGGTATTAGCTCGAAAGGCATAGAGTGGGTAGCCGATCAACTTTTTAGAATTTATAATAATAAAAAATTACCTGATATTTTAATGCTAACAAAAGGCCTTAGTATTTATCAAAATAATTATGAACTTTTAGTTGATAAGCTTGAACGACTTTTGTCTTCTAAGGGCATCAAAGAAATTAATATTTCAGCAGTTGGTGGGCCATGTTTGGCTACCGGACTAGCTAATAGAGTCCATAGTAGTGTAGTTATCGCGAATAAAGATGTTTCAACTGCTAAAAAAATTGCCTCGATGCTTAATACAAATTATTACCACACATCTTTTTCTGATGATTTACATGGAGTTGAAGTTTGTGCGGCAGTTAAAAATATTTTTTCTATGGCCGTTGGAGCTGCTAAAGGGCTTTGCAGTAAAAATGCATCTAATGAAATTAGAGAAAAGAATTATTTAAATACTGCCTCTGCATTAATAAAACAATCAGTTCAGGAAATGGAAATTTTTGTAGAACATTTAAAAGGTAAAAAAGAAACAGTTAAAGGATTAGCTGGTCTTGGTGATTTATATGTGAGTTCTGGTGGTGGTAGAAATAGTAAAATGGGATCATATATAGGTGAAGGAATGACTTTTTCAGAGGCTAAAAAATCTAAAATGGAAAAAGTTACTGTTGAAGGCGCCGATCTTGCTATTGAAATAGGTAAGAAAGTTAATGAGGATTTTGATAAAAAAAAATTACCTTTAATGCTAGGTATGATTAACGCTATAATTGAAGATAAAAAATTAGAGTTTGATTGGCAATATTTTAATTAAGAATGAAAAAAGATAAAAATTTTATTATCTCAATAGACCAAGGAACAACATCAAGCAGAGCAATTCTATTCAATCTTAAAGGCCAGCCAATTTTTTCATCACAAAAAGAATTCACGCAATATTTCCCAAAAAGTGGATGGGTAGAACACGATCCTGAGGAAATATGGTCAACTACGAAAAAAACTTTATTAGATGTAATAAAAAAATCCAAAGCTTTAAAAGGAAAAATCTTAACAATTGGAATTACCAACCAAAGGGAAACAACAATTCTTTGGGATAAAAAAACTGGAAAAGCTGTTTACAATGCAATTGTTTGGCAAGACCGAAGACAAGAAGAATTTTGTAAAAAACTAAGAAAACAAAATAAAGAAACTTTAATCTTCAATAGAACAGGTCTTTTGATTGACTCATATTTTTCAGGAACAAAAATTAAATGGGTATTAGACAATGTTCCTCTTGCTAAGAAGTTGATGAAAAAGAAACAACTTCTATTTGGAACAATTGATAGCTTTTTGATTTGGCGATTAACTAGAGGAAAAGTTCACGCAACCGATGCTACTAATGCTAGTAGAACAATGATTTATAATATTACAAATAATCAGTGGGATGATAATATTTTAAAACTTTTAAAAATAGAAAAACACATTCTTCCAATGGTTAAAGACTGTGCTGATGATTATGGACATACCCATCCTTCAATAACAGGAAAACCTATATCAATAACTGGAGTTGTTGGTGACCAACAATCTGCAACAATAGGACAGTGTTGTTTTGAGCCTGGATCATTAAAAAGTACATACGGGACTGGAGCTTTCGTATTACTAAACACAGGTAGTAAAATTATTTATTCAAAAAATAGATTATTAACGACAATAGCTTATAGGATAAAAGGGAAAACGACTTATGCGATGGAGGGATCTATTTTTATAGCTGGCGCAGGGGTTCAGTGGCTAAGAGATAGAATGCATTTTTTTAAAAAGGCATCTGAGACAGAAAAAATTGTTCAATCATTGAAAGATAACAAGGGAATTTATCTTGTTCCAGCTTTTACAGGTCTTGGTGCTCCTTATTGGGACGCAAATGCAAGAGGCGTTCTGTGTGGTTTAACTAGAGATACAAGTCCGAAGGAAATTATCAGAGCTACAATTGAGTCTGTTGCTTACCAAACTTACGATCTTTTTGATGCTATGCAACATGACGGACTTAAACCAAGGTTAGTTAAAGTTGATGGTGGAATGGTTATGAATAATTGGTTTTCACAATTTTTATCTGACATCATAAACACCAAAGTTTTAAGACCAAAGGTTCAAGAAACCACAGCACTTGGAGCAGCATTTATGGCTGGCCTTCAAATTGGAGTTTATAAATCCTTAAAAGATATTTCAAAGAATTGGCACTTAGATAAAAACTTTACGCCAAAAATTGCTACCAAAAAAAGAAAACTACTTTTGAAAGAATGGTCTGTAGCAATAAGCAGAACCTTAAGTAAAAACAACTAAGAGTTGAAACAACTGTTAGAATTTACCCCCCCCATTATAGTTTGACAAAAACCATCTTGGACATTAAGTTTCCCGCCAAGTAAGTCATAAAGACAAAACTAAAAAAGTAAACAACAACAAATAAACGAGGGGAAAATATGTTTAAAACTATACGATCTCTAGTAGCTGTTGCTGTTACTTCTTCATTAGTTATTACATCAGTTTTTGCTGATGCAGTAACAGACTACGCAAAAGGAGAATTTAGTTTATCAACTCTTTCTGAAAAAGATAGAATTGCTGAATTAAAATGGTTCCAAAATGCTGCGAAGCCATTCAAAGGAATGTCTATCAAAGTATTATCTGAAACTATTCCTACTCATGAATATGAGTCGAAAGTCTTAACTAAAGCATTTGAAGATATAACTGGAATTAAAGTCCAGCATCAATTGCTTGGTGAAGGTGATGTGGTAATGGCTGTGCAAACACAAATGCAAACTAACGTAAGCATTTACGATGCATACATTAACGACTCTGACTTGATTGGTACACACGCACGTATGCAATCAGCAGTTAATTTAACTGACTGGATGGCTGGTGAAGGTAAAGATGTTACTTTACCAACATTAGACTTGAAAGATTTCATTGGAATTTCTTTCACGACAGGTCCAGATGGTAAATTATATCAACTTCCAGACCAACAATTTGCTAACCTTTATTGGTTTAGAAAAGATTGGTTTGATAAGAAAGATATACAAGACAAATTTAAAGCAAAATACGGATACGATTTAGGTGTACCAGTTAACTGGTCTGCTTACGAAGATATCGCTGAGTTCTTTACAAACGATGTAAAAGAAATTGACGGTGTTAGAGTATACGGTCACATGGACTACGGTAAAAGAGCTCCTGACTTAGGTTGGAGAATGACTGACGCGTGGTTATCAATGGCTGGAGCAGGAAGTCCTGGAATACCAAACGGAGTACCAGTAGACGAATGGGGAATAAGAATGGAAAAAGGTTCTTGTAACCCTGTTGGAGCTTCTGTAACAAGAGGTGGTGCTGCTAACGGTCCAGCTGCTGTTTATGCTATTGCAAAATGGGATGAATGGTTAAGAAAATACGCTCCTCCAGGAGCTGCAGCTATGGACTTCTATCAGTCTTTACCTTCGTTATCTTCAGGTAACGTAGCTCAGCAAATATTCTGGTACACAGCGTTTACAGCTTCATTAGTTGGAAAAAATCCTAACAATAAAGTAGTAGATGCTAACGGTATGCCGTTATGGAGAATGGGTCCATCACCAAAAGGACCATACTGGGAAGAAGGCATGAAACTTGGATATCAAGATGCTGGATCATGGACTTTATTCAAGTCTACTCCAGTTGACAGAAGAAAAGCTGCATGGTTATACGCTCAGTTTACAGTTTCAAAAACTGTATCTCTTAAGAAAAGTCACGTTGGTTTAACAATCATTAGAGATAGTGATATTAACCACGAGTCTTTCACTAAGAGAATTCCTGAACTAGGTGGACTTGTAGAATTCTACAGATCTAAAAACCGAGTACTATGGTCGCCAACAGGTATCAACGTTCCGGATTATCCGAAACTTGCACAAATCTGGTGGCAACAAATCGGTGACGTTAACTCTGGTGCATTTACACCACAACAAGCTATGGATCGTCTTGCAGAAGAGATGGACTTAGTAATGTCACGTATGGAAGCAGCTGATAAAGCTAACAACGCGTACGGTGGATGTGGACCAAGATTGAACAAACCAAGAGAAGCATCTTATTGGTTAAATCAAGCTGGATCACCAAAAGCTAAAGTTGACGAAAAGCCTAAAGGAAAAACTGTTCCATTCGAAAAAGCTTGGAACTAATTTAGGTTAATCTAAAGTTATAATTAAGGGGGCATTTATCTGCCCCCTTTTTTTAAAACAATCTTTATTATTATGAGTCTAGAGCTAAAAAATATTGAAAAAAAAGTAGGTTTGGAAACATTTATCTATCCTACCAATCTTAAGCTCGAGAAAAATACAATTAACGTTTTACTTGGTTCAACACTAGCTGGAAAAACAACTTTGATGCAAATCATGGCTGGGCTAGACAAACCTACTGCTGGTGAGATTTGGTTTAATGATCAAAATGTTACTGGCGTCAAAGTTCAAAAAAGAAATGTTTCAATGGTTTACCAACAATTCATTAATTACCCTAATTATACAGTTTACGAAAATATTGCCTCACCATTAAAAATAACAGGTGTTGATGCTAATGAAATAAAAGAAAGAGTTGGTAAGGTTGCAGAGTTATTAAAACTTTCTCCAATGTTAGACAAAAAACCAAATGAGTTATCTGGCGGACAACAGCAAAGAACTGCTCTAGCAAGAGCATTGATTAAAGACTCAGACTTAATTTTATTAGACGAACCTCTTGCAAACCTAGATTTTAAACTTCGAGAAGAATTAAGAGAGGAATTACCAAAATTATTTGAAAATAGGGAGTGCATTGTTGTTTATGCAACAACAGAACCATCAGATGCTTTGATGATAGGTGGGAATACTGCAACGATTTTAGAAGGTAAAATAATTCAATATGGAAAAACACTTGATGTGTATAACAATCCAGAAAACTTAACCTCCGCAGAGGTATTTAGTGATCCTCCAATGAATATTGCTAAAGTAAACAAAAGTGGTGACTCATGTTCACTGTTAGAAGCAAATACTACTTGGAAGACCAATAAAAAAATTAAGGATGGGAATTATACAATTGGAATTCGTCCACACAATGTGACGGTAGAAAAAACTTCTACCAACTCCGTAGAAATTAAAGGCAAAGTAATGATTTCGGAATTAAGTGGTTCAGAAAGTTTAATACACTTTAAATATGGTCAATCAAACTGGGTTTCATTATCAAGCGGTTCACATAAAATTAATATTGGTGAAGAGATGAAACTTTACATGAATGTAGATGAGTGTTTATTCTTTGATCAAAATAACAGATTGGTAAGTAATGGCTAAAGTAACATTAAAAAATTTAAGTCATAGTTATTTAAACAATCCCCAAAAGGATTCTGATTTTGTAATTACAGATGTTAATATTGATTGGAAGGATGGCGGAGCTTATGCATTACTTGGTCCTTCCGGTTGTGGAAAGACAACTCTTTTAAATATTATTTCAGGATTACTAGTACCTACAAAAGGACAAATTTTGTTTGATGATAAAGATGTAACAAATTTAAGCCCTGTTCAAAGAGACATTGCTCAGATTTTTCAATTTCCAGTAATTTACGACACTATGAGTGTTTATGACAATTTAGCTTTTCCATTAAGGAATAGGGGTTTATCTGAGAATGAAATTGATGCAAAAGTAAAAGAAATTGGAGAGATGTTGGAATTAACTCCAACCTTAAGAAATAGAGCCTCAGGCCTAACCGCTGATGGAAAACAAAAAATTTCTTTAGGGCGAGGCTTAGTTAGATCTGATGTAAATGTAATTATGTTTGATGAACCTCTTACAGTTATTGATCCTCATCTTAAATGGGTTTTAAGATCTAAGTTAAAAGAATTACACCAAAAAATTAAAAGAACTATGATCTATGTGACTCATGATCAAACCGAAGCTTTAACATTTGCTGATCAAGTCGTTGTAATGCATGAAGGACAGATTGTACAAACAGGTACTCCAATTGAATTATTTGAAAAACCCAAACACACTTTCGTAGGTCATTTTATTGGGTCTCCAGGAATGAACTTATTACCGTGTAAAATTGTTAATGGTGAGATAACTTTATCAGGTCAAAGAGTTCCTAGTAATTCTAGTATTAAAAAAACTAATTTTAAAAAAATGCAGGTAGGTATAAGACCAGAGTTTATTAATTTTTCTAAGGAAGGTATTCC
The DNA here is from genome assembly GCA_008638125.1 of Pelagibacteraceae bacterium. Classification (GTDB taxonomy): domain Bacteria; phylum Pseudomonadota; class Alphaproteobacteria; order Pelagibacterales; family Pelagibacteraceae; genus Pelagilacustribacter. The sequence goes on along the minus strand of VTPM01000002.1, from coordinate 5,643 downwards.
AGTTAAAGTTTCTAAAGTTAGTAACACTGGAAGACACAAGATCGTAGATGCTGTATCTGAAGCTGGAAAAATAAAAATTCTATCTAACGCTCAAGATGAAATTCCAAGTGGAAGTGCATTTATAACTTTTAATCAAAAATATACATACGCTTATGGCGATGATTGGATAATTGAATAATGAATAAAACTGTAAATCAAAAAGCTTGGTTATTTGTCATACCTGTTTTTGTATTGGTGGCGTTTAACGCCGTGGTTCCATTAATGACAGTAGTTAACTATGCTTTTCAAGAAACCTTTGGAAGCAATGTTTTTGCCTGGGAAGGAACTCGATGGTTTAAACAAATTCTTCAATCCGATCGTTTTCATGCCGCCTTGGGTAGACAATTTACATTTACATTTATCATTTTATTAATTCAAATTCCTCTAGGTATAGGAATTGCTCTTACAATGCCTAAAAAAGGCTGGGGTGTACCAACGTGTCTAATTTTAATGTCGATGCCACTTTTAATTCCTTGGAACGTAGTAGGTGCAATGTGGAATATTTTTGCTCTACCTGACATTGGATTTTTAGGTCACACACTAAATAGTCTTGGTTTTGACTTTAACTTTACTCAGCAAAGTGGAGACGCCTGGTTTACAACGATATTAATGGATGTTTGGCATTGGACATCTCTTGTAGTGCTGTTGTCTTATGCTGGATTAAATTCTATACAGCCAGCTTATTATCAAGCAGCTGAGATTGATGGTGCAAGCAGGTGGGATATTTTTAGATATATTGAACTTCCTAAGATGAAAAAGGTTTTAACTTTAGCAATTCTATTAAGGTTTATGGATAGTTTCATGATTTATACAGAGCCTTTTGTTTTAACAGGAGGTGGACCTGGAAATGCTACAGCTTTCTTATCTATCGATTTAGTAAAAATGGCTTTGGGTCAATTTGATTTAGGACCAGCGGCTGCGATGTCTTTAATTTATTTCTTCATCGTGCTTTTAGTTTGTTGGGTGTTTTATAGTTTAATGATGAAAAATGAGGTTAAGTCATGAAAAAATTTAAGTGGTTAGTTCCAACAATTTATATTTTGTTTTTGATGCTACCGATTTATTGGTTAATCAATATGTCATTTAAAACAACGACTGAGATTATTAATACTTATTCTTTATGGCCTCAGAAATTTACATTAGAGAATTATATTAAAATATTTACTGATAGCACTTGGTATATGGGTTACGTAAACTCAATCACTTATGTTGTTATTAACACTGTGATTTCAGTTGCAGCAGCTTTACCTGCAGCTTATGCATTTTCTAGATATAAATTTTTAGGTGATAAGCATTTATTTTTCTGGTTGCTTACTAACCGAATGGCACCTCCAGCCGTTTTTGCTTTGCCATTTTTTCAATTTTATTCATCGGTAAATTTATTTGATACCCACATAGCTGTAGCCTTATCACACTGTTTATTTAATATTCCTTTAGCGGTATGGATCTTAGAAGGGTTTATGTCTTCTGTGCCAAAGGAGTTAGACGAAACAGCTTATGTTGACGGATACTCCTTCTGGAGATTTTTCTTTAAGATATTTATTCCAACTATTGCTGCAGGAATAGGTATTACAATGTTTTTCTGTTTCATGTTTTCATGGGTAGAATTATTATTAGCAAAAACACTTACAGCCACAGTTGCAAAACCTATTGCTGCTACAATGACAAGAACGGCTAGTACCTCAGGATATGAACTAGGTTTATTAGCTGCCGCTGGAACTTTGACGATTATTCCTGGAGCTTTTGTTATTTACTTTGTGAGAAATTATATTGCTAAAGGATTTGCGATGGGAAGAGTATGATATTTACAAATTTACAAGCAGCCTCATGGGATAAAGTTGGTCAAGCACAAGAAAAAGGTTTTTTTGATTTTGACTTTATTACCTGGATGGCTTGGACTTGGCAGACAGCAAGTTTCTTTATTTTTATCGCTTTGTGTATTACAGGAATGTATATTTGGGAAAAAAAAGTTCCTGGTGGTACGCCTCGTAGAGGAATTTTAGGTTTAGATACAACAAGAGGAGATAGGCTTTTTGTTTCTTTACTTGGAAGTGCATTTATTCACTTAGCATGGTTAGGATTAACAGATATGATTTTGTGGATTGCGACAGTAATATCGCTGATTTATGCTATAATAGTCTTTAGATACGTATAGAAATTATGATTAAAGTTGGAATAAACGGTTTTGGAAGAATTGGCAGATTAATTTTAAGAGCTCTCTTAGAAAATTATAAAGATAAAATTCAAGTTGTAGCGATAAATGATTTAGGTTCAATTGAAGCTAACGCTCATTTAGTAAAATATGACAGTACTCACGGAACACTTCCTTATGATGTTGAAACTTCTAAAGATGGTTTTAAGATTTTAAATCAAGACATAAAAGTTTTTGCAGAAAGAGACCCAGCTAATTTACCTTGGGGTAAAGTGGGTGCAGACGTAGTTTTAGAATGCACAGGTTTGTTTTTAGATAAAGCTACAGGTGAAAAACATATTAAAGCAGGTGCAAAGAAAGTAATTATTTCAGCTCCAGGTAAAGATGTAGATTTTACAATTGTACAAGGCGTTAATAGCTCTGAATTAAAAAAAGAGCACAATGTTATTTCAAACGGATCTTGTACAACAAATTGTCTAGCTCCAGTTGCGATGGTTCTAGAAAAGAATTTCGGTATTGAATATGGTTATATGACGACAATTCATAGTTACACAGGTGACCAAAAATTATTAGACACACTTCATAAAGATTTAAGAAGAGCAAGGGCTTCAGGCGATTCAATGATACCAACTTCAACAGGAGCTGCAAAAGCTATGAGTTTAGTATTACCAAGTCTTAAAGGTAAATTAGATGGAACAGCAATAAGAGTTCCAACACCAAATGTATCTTTAATTGATTTTACGGTTGTAACTTCTAAAGAAGTTAGTGCTGATGACATTAATAATGCAATGATAGCAGCTTCGAAAAGTAATGAGTTAAAAGGCATTCTTGGTATTAATGATAAACCTTTAGTTTCAAAAGATTTTAATCATAATCCACATAGTTCAATTTTTGATGTTACCCAAACACAAGTAATCAAAAATAAATTTAGTAGAGTTTTATCTTGGTACGATAATGAGTGGGGTTTTTCTAATCGTATGTGTGAAACAGCTATTCAAATAGCAAAATTAATTTAAGTTCCAACTTTATAAAGCCTGATCATATTAGTCATTTTGGCATGACCAAATGGCAATCCTGCAGTAATGATTACATAATCATTTTTCTTAATAGATTTATCTCTTTTAATTATTTGCTTAGAAATATTCATCATATCTTTCCAGCCATGAGCATCACGACTGTTTATAGAGTGAACGCCCCAAAGAAGACTAGTTAATCTACAAGTATTGATGTTCGGTGAAATTGTTAATATCTTAACTGAAGGTCTCATTGTTGAAACTAATTTTGCTGTACTACCAGAATTTGAAAATGCAATGATTGCTTTAACCATTGGATTATAAGCTAAGTCTTTAACCGAAAGGACTATAGATTTTCTTGGATCTTCTTTAACATCAACTTTATTTTTAAAATCTTGAATATGTTGTTTTTTATATTTCTCAGTTGAAATAACAGTCTTAGCCATAACCCTAACCGTTTCTATTGGATATTTTCCAATTGCAGTTTCTGCTGACAACATGACAACATCAGCTCCTTGAAATATTGCTGTGGCTATATCATTTATCTCTGCCCTTGTTGGTGTAGCATTCTCAATCATGCTCTCTAGCATTTGTGTAGCCACGATTACTGGTTTTGATAATTTTGAGCATTTTTTAATTAAATCTAATTGAATTTGTGGAACGTCACTATGACCCACATCAATTGCAAGGTCCCCTCGAGCAATCATAATGGCATCAGAAGCATTAATAATTTCATTTATATTTTTTAAAGCAGTTTTGTTTTCAATTTTACAAATAATGCCCATGTCTTTATTAATTAATTTTCGGGCTTCACCTATTAATTTTGCATTTTGAATGTAAGAAAGAGCAATCCAATTACAACCAAGTTTTTTTGCAGTTTTAATATCGTTTTTATCTTTTTGAGTTAGATTATTAAAAGGCATATAAAAGTTTTGTAAATGAATACTTTTATTGCTTCGAATTTTACAGTTTTGGCTTAAACAAGTTGTCACAACACCATTTTTAATTTTTTTAACAACTTTAAAAACAAATTTTCCATCATCAATTAAGATTTTATTTCCTGGTTTTAATTTTTTAAGAATAATTGGATAGGGGAAGCAAACTCGATTTTGATTACCTATTTTTTTATTACTATCAAAAATAAATTTTTGATTATGTTTTATGCTTATTTCATCAGCATCAATTTTTCCTATTCTTAACTTAACGCCTTGAAGATCAGCAATAACAGCTATCCTTTTTTTTAAAATTTTTTCTATTTTTCTAATTCTTGTGACAATTTTTGAAATTCCAGAAATATTATGGCTAAAATTAATTCTGAACGCATCAACCCCAGCATTAACTATGGCTTTTAATTTATTTTCCGAATGAATAGCTGGACCTAGAGTAGCAATGATTTTAGCTTTTTTTTCCATGAAATGAGTAAGTTATAATAACACTTTTTTTTAATAAGTCTAAAAAAAATGAATTAATGATGATGTTCTTCTAAATCTTTTTTTAAATCGTCATGATCACCAACAACAATGTGGTGTTTACTTTTAACAATATATTTGTCAAAAATTGGAACTAAAGTTAGTGGTATTAATCCACCTAAGACGATACCAATAGCTGCAGATTTTAAATGAGGATCTAAACTTGCAGCAATAAAGTCGGCTACAACATGTGCTAAGACGATACCAAATATCCCAGCAATGTAACCATTGCTTGCAATTTTTAATAATCTATTAACGCTCCAACCTGAATAAAATCCTATTAAAGGTATAATTGTATGAACTAATCCAAAAACAAATCCTCTTAAGTAATCATTTTCTTGTAACCAACTTATATTTTCAATCAAATGTTCCATTAATCACAGTCCTTACAAATTGTTGTTATTTCTAATTTAAATTTTTTTAAATCAAATTTTTTCTTTGATTTAATTTTTTTGATTGTGGTAGAAAACAGATTAGTTTTTAATTCCTCTGTTAGTCCACATTTATCACAAACTACAAAAACAGAATTATGTTCATGAGCTTCTGAAATATTACAATTATGGCTTGCCTCACAGAGATGAAAGGTTTTATTTTTGTTAGTTTTGTGTATCAAACCTTTCTTTGTAAGATTTTCTAGAGATCTATAAATTGTCATTGGTTTAATAGGCTTAGTTTTTTGTAGAAGATTTAATATTTGGTATGCCGTTAAACCATTTGGACTTGATTTAAGGCTATTTAACACAAGCGTATTGTTATCACTCATTGTTATGTTATAACATAACGTATCATTTAGTCAAATAAAAATGTAATGTTTATGTGTTTATGAATTCTATAAATTTATTAGCTAACAAGCTTGTAAAAGCATTTTTGCACAATAAAATTTTAGCACCCGTTCCTTTAAAGTATGCCAAAAGCATGAAGGAAGCTCAAAAGCTAAGAAAGTTATGCGAAAGTAAAATATCAAAACCTG
>VTPM01000010.1 GCA_008638125.1 Pelagibacteraceae bacterium | reverse complement strand
TTTTTGTTTATTAGACCCAGAAACTTTTTTGCTTGTATAACTTTGTATTTACCTAAATCTTTTGAAGTATAAAGTATTTGACGGTTTAAATTTGATAGTTCAATTTTATCGTGATCAATTAACCCAATATGTCCAATACCCATGTTTGCTAAATACATAGCTAGTGGACAACCTAAGCCTCCAACTCCAATAATTAATACCTTAGTGTTAGAAATTTTTTTTTGACCTGCTACCCCAATATTCTTTAATAGTATTTGCTTGGAATACCTTAAAAGCTCTTTGCTACCAAGTTTCATAGATTGGAAACTATTTTATACCTGTAGAACCAAATCCACCAGAGCCTCGATCAGTATTGTTTAGTTCTTCAACTTCCTCTAGCTTAGCTTGAATAACAGGGCAAACGACCATCTGAGCAATTCTCTCACCATTTTTAATTACAAAATTTTCTTTGCTATGATTAATTAAAATTATTTTTATTTCTCCTCGATAATCTGCATCTATCGTTCCAGGAGTATTTAAAACCGTTATTCCTTTTTTTGCAGCTAAACCAGACCTTGGTCGTATTTGAACCTCAAATCCTTGTGGTATTGCTATTGCTAATCCCGTTGACACAAGTGTTTGGTCTCCAGGCTTTAAGCTGATATTAGTTTTAATATCAGCGGCTAAATCTAAGCCTGATGCTCCAGAGGTTTCATATTTTGGAATTATGGCTGTGGGAGATAATTTTTTAATTTGTATTTTTGTCATACATTAAAAATTTATCTACTATTTTTTTAGCTATTTTATTAGCGATGAAACTTTTTTTATTTTTTGGCCAATTTTCGATATTTCCATTTTTTTCAATAATTGAAACTTTATTATAATCTACATTAAAGCCACTTTCTTTTTTTGACACATCATTAGCAATAATCATATCACAATGTTTTTGAAATAATTTTTTTTTAGAATTTGAAATTAAATTTTCGGTTTCTGCAGAAAAACCTACAAGCAGTTTTGGCCTATATCTATTATGTTTTCCAAGGTATTCTAAAATATCTTTATTTTTTTCTAGATTTAAAATGTCTAAATTTTTTTTATCTTTTTTTATCTTTTGTTTATTTAAAAATTTAGGTTTAAAATCTGAAACAGCAGCAGCACAAACAGCTATATCTATGGGTAATAATTTTTTTATTGTATTCAGCATTTGATCTGCGTTAATTATTTTTTTTACATCAAGATCTTTAGAAAAATTAATTGACGATGGGCCTGAGATTAGTGTTGTTTTTACTCCCAGTTTATTTAATGCTAAAGCAATTTCATAGCCTTGTTTTCCACTAGACTCGTTAGAAATATATCTCACTGGATCAATGTACTCACGTGTTGGTCCAGTTGTCACGAGCGCTTTAATATTTTTTTTTTTTACTAAATCCTTATTCTTAAAATAATCAGATATGAAAGAGAATATTTGACGTGGGCTAGACATTTTACCTTCACCATATTCACCACAAGCCATTTCTCCATCTACAGGTCCAATAAATTTGTAACCGTAGTCTAAAAGATTGTTTAAATTTTTTTGTGTAGCTTTATGCAACCACATTCGAACATTCATCGCTGGCACTAAAATAATATCTTTATTAGATGCTAAAATTACCGTAGTAGCTAAATCTTCTGCTTTACCAGCACTGAGCTTAGTCATCATGTTAGCAGTTGTAGGTATAACTAGAATTATATCTGCCCACCTCGAAAGTGATATGTGGTCAATTTCTTTTTCATTATGTGAGTCAAAAATATCTTCAAAAACTTTATTTTGCGAAAGCGCAGTAATTGACAATGGGGTTACAAATTCTTTACCACTTTTGCTCAAGATGGTCTTAACCTCAACATTATTTTTTACTAAAAGTCTAATAACATCAAGCGCTTTGTAGGCAGAAATCCCACCTCCAATTATTAACAAAACTCTCTTATTTTGTAATGACATCAGAATTATTAAAATACTAATAATGTAATAATTACAACACTTAAAAAACCAATAATAATTTTATTTTTTAGATTTTTTAATCGCATTTCTTCAGCTTCAAACCCTTTGCTGTTTTTAATACCAAGATTTAGTTTTCCTTCAGCAAGCAATTGGAGGGCATAGTTTGCTTTATCCATAAAGTTAGGAAAATCAGGAATTCTTTTTAAAATTTCAGAAGAAGTGTTTATTGCACTATCAAAAGTAGCTTTTGGGCCTTTAACATTTTTTATCCAATCTTCTAAGATTGGTCTTGATACTTCCCAAATATTTGTATCAGGTGATAATTTTCTAGCCACACCCTCAACCACCACCATAGTTTTTTGTAAAAGCAAAAGAGGAGTTTGTGTTTGCATATTAAATTTTTCAGTAATCTCGAAAAGTTGTGATAATAAATTTCCACCAGAAATATCTTTGATAGATTGACCAAAAATAGGTTCTCCTACTGATCTTAGGGCTTGTGCAAATTCTTCTTTTGAGGTGCTTTGAGGAACTAGCCCAGCTTGAAAATGTACCTCAGCTACTTTTGTATAGTCTCTCTGGATAAATCCATAAAGAATTTCAGCTAAATATTTTCTATTATTTTTATCGAGTCTACCCATAATTCCAAAATCAACTGGAATTATATTACCTTTAAAATCAACAAATAAATTTCCTTGATGCATATCTCCATGAAAAAAACCATCTCTGACTGCTTGTTTTAAAAAATGCTGAATTAGATTTTCTGCAAGTAATTTTAAATTTACACCTGACTCTTCAAGAAGTTTTTGTTCTCGTATAGAAATTCCATCAACTTTATCTAATGTTAATATTTTTTTTGTTGTGTAGTTCCAATAAATTTTTGGAACATTAAAACCGATGTCATTTTTGGTATTTTCATAGAGTTCATTAGCAGCAGCTGCTTCAAATCTAAGATCCATTTCTATATTAGTAATTTCCCTTAAAAGATGAACAACTTCTACTAGTTTAAGTCTTTTTGTTTTGGAAAATGTATTTTCAATTATGTAAGCAAACAACATCAATGCATCAAGTTCTTCATTAAATTTTTTTTCAATTTCTGGCCTTAAAATTTTAATTGCAACTGACCGAGTTTGATTTTCTATTTCTATTTTTGCTAAATGTACTTGAGCGATAGAAGCAGCAGCTATTGGTTCGCTAATATCTTTTATATTTGAATATAAATTCTCTCCAATTTCTTTTTTTAATATTTTTTTTGCGTCATGGAGTTCAAAAGCAGGTAATCTATCTTGAAGTTTTACCAAATCATCAGCTAAGGCTTCACCTATTATATCCGGCCTGGTTGCTAAAAATTGACCTAATTTAATAAATGTAGTGCCCATTTCTTCCAGAGCATTACATAATTTTTCGCCAGGTTTTTTATTATTATTTAAAGATTTTTTTTTAGCGCCAATTGCAAATAACTCAAAAAAAATTTTTATTACAAAAGGTATATCGTAAATTTCATTTACAGTTTTTACCGCACCGGAAACAGCAAGCTTTCTGGCAATTATGAATAATTGAATTAAACTTTTTAACATATCTAGATTTTCCAGCCAGAGTGTATAGCAGATATACCATTAGATAAATTTCTAAATTCCACATTAGAAAAATTGCTGGACTTCAATAAATCAACTAATTCGTCTTGGTTATAAAACTTACTTATACTATTGATTAGATATTCATACGGAGCCTCATTTCCTACAATTAATTTTCCCAATATTGGAATTAATTTTGAATATTTTTGATAAAAAACATTTAAAATTTCATTTTCAACCTTAGAAAATTCAAGACATAAAAAATGTCCTCCGGGCTTAAGAACTCTATATGCTTCGCTTAAACTTCGTTTGATGTCTGAAACATTTCTGATCCCATAACTTATAGTGTAAATATCAAAAGTATTATTTTTGAAAGGTAATTTTTCCGCAGCATTTAGATACCATTTAATGTTTTTAAAATTTTCTAATTTTTTTTTACCAGTTTGATACATACCAGGATTTGGCTCGACACATGCAATATCGTTTATATTATTATTTTTTTCAGAAATGATTTTTGCAAGGTCTCCTGTTCCAGACGCAACATCGATGATATTATCGTTTTTTTGTGGATTCATCCACGCGAGTAAATTTTTCTTCCAAATACGATGTATGCCAAATGACATTAAATCATTCATTAGATCATAATTTTTATGAACCTGATTAAATACAGAGTTGACTAGTTTGGTTTTATCCTGATTATGCAATTTCATAATTAATTATATGCCAGAATTACCTGAAGTTGAAGTTGTTAAAAAGTCACTAGACAAGAAAATAAAAAAATTAGTTATTAATGATGTTATAATTCTTAACAAAAACCTAAGATATAAAATAGAAACTAAAAAGTTTTTAAAATTAAAAAAAACAAAAATTATTTCAATTAAAAGAAGGTCAAAATATTTACTTGTTAATTTAAGTAATAAATTAACCATTTTGGTTCATCTAGGCATGACAGGAAAATTTTTTATTATTGATCAAAATAAAAAAAAATACAAAACAAGTTTTTATTATTCTTTGAGTGAAAATGACGATAAGCATGACCATCTCGTAATACATTTTAATAAACATATTAAATTAATTTATAATGATGTCAGAAAATTTGGATTTATCAAATTATTGAATTCAAAAGAATTGTTAAATTCAAGTCATTTAAAATATTTAGGACCTGAGCCTTTATCAAAAAATTTTAATCTAATTTATTTCATAAATTATGTTAAAAAATTAAAAACATCTATAAAGGATTTACTAATGAACCAAAAATTTGTGTCTGGACTTGGAAATATTTATTGCAATGAAATTTTATTTAAAAGTAAAATAAATCCAAGAAAAACAGTTAATAAATTAAAAAGATTAGATTTAATTAATTTAATTAAAAATACAAAAATAATATTAAAAAATTCTATATCGTTGGGTGGTTCTTCTATAAAAGATTTTAGCAATGCTGATGGCAAGAATGGAAATTTTCAACAAAAATTTAATGTATATGGAAGAGAAAAGAACAATTGTCTCACAAAAGGTTGCTCGGGAGTAATAAAGAAAATATATGTTTCCAATCGATCCACCTTTTTTTGTTCTTACTGTCAAAAATAATTGAAGTTGACCCATATATTTTAAAGATATATACATCTTCGCATTATGCCAAATACAGCTTCAGCAATCAGAAGAGTTAGAAGAGTAACCAAACAAACTGCCGTTAATAGACTGCGAAAGAGTAAGTACAGAGCTGCAGTGAAAAAAATGGAAGATTTAATTAAAAAAGGAGAAAAAGACAAAATTAAAGGCTTTTTTCCTGACTTCCAATCTATTCTAATGAAAGTTGTTAAAAGTGGCGTGATAAATAAAAAAACTGCTTCAAGAAAAATTTCAAGAATATCAAAAAAAATTTCTAATTAAACCTTCGATTGAAATCACTTAAAAGTTGTTAACGTACTAACTTTTATTTTATTTTTTTCTATATTTAGTTTTTAAAGAAAAAAAAATCTAAATGTAGATATTTTATTTACTAAAAAAAATTTTTTTTAAATTCTAAAATACACCTTCAGGTTTTTATTTTTTTTATTTTTCAAAATACAACCTGAGACGATTTATTTTTCTTTTTTTTAAAAAAAATCTTGCTAATATTTTCAAATAAAACTAAGAGAGTGCCTCTTAAAAAAAATTAAATGGAAAAAAAATCAATTAAAACTCAAGAAATATTTTCTAACGAAGAAGAAAAAACTTTAGTTTGGGAAAATATTCAGAATGCTTTTGAAAAAAATTTTGGTTCAGAAGTTTATTCTAGTTGGTTAAAAAATATTTCCTTGCTTAAAGAATATAATGATTATCTTGTTTTGGGAGTTCCGACTAGATTTTTTAGAGACTGGATAGTTTCAAGATATTTAGATAAAATTTTATCTCTTTTAAAAACTTTTAAAAATACAATTAATAGAGTTGAATTTAAGATTTCAGAAGAAAATAGAGTCACAACTACAGATATTTTTAAAGACAATGCATTTAATAAAGTTACTGAAATAAAAGACTCAATTTTAAATTATAATAGACTTAATCCAAATTTAAATTTCGATAGTTTTGTAGCTGGATCAAGCAATGAAATAGCTTTATCTTCATCAAAAAAAGTTTGCGAACAAGTGTCAAGGTATAACCCTCTATATATTTATGGTGGTGTAGGCTTAGGAAAAACCCACCTTTTAAACGCCATAGGATTAGAATTAGAAAAAAAAACAAAAGTAATGTTTATTTCAGCTGAAAGATTTATGTATCATTTTATTAAATCTATTAAGAAAAATGACATGGTTAATTTTAAAGACTTTTTTAGACAGTCTTCCGTATTCATTATTGACGATATTCAATTTATTAGAGGAAAAGAAGGATTGCAGGAAGAATTCTTTCATACCTTCAATAGTTTAATAGATAAAAGTTCACAAGTAATCATATCTGCTGATAGAGCCCCAATGAAACTTGATAGAGTTCAAGAAAGAATAAAATCTAGATTAGCCGGCGGTTTAGTCGTCGATATAGATACGCCAGATTTAGATTTAAAAATTAAGATAATAAAGAAAAGACTACAAGACATTGAAAACCAATTTAAAGAAAGTTCAAATATTAGCGAAGAGGTAATTAATTTTATAGCAACTGAAAGCAAAACAAATATTAGAGAGTTAATAGGTGTATTAAATAGAGTAATTACATTCAGTAGAATTCACAAAAAAGAATTAACCATCAGTGATTGTAAAAATATTTTAAAAGACGTTTTCAATCAGGCTAAAATTATTACAGTAGACAAAATACAAAATGTAGTTTCTAATTTCTTTAATATTCCTTTGGCAGAAATGCTTTCACAAAGAAGATCAAGGCCCTTAGCTAGACCAAGACAGATAGCAATGTATTTAGCAAAAAAAATGACCACACGATCTTTACCTGAAATTGGTAGAAGATTTGCAAACAGAGATCATACAACCGTAATCCATGCTGTTAAAACTATCACAAGATTATCAGAGAAAGATGATGAAATGAGAAAGAATATTGAACAACTTCGTAGTCTTTTACTCGAAGAATAGTTAAATGCAATTTACCATTAAAAGAGATGTTCTATTAAAATCGCTTACTCTTGTTCAAGGAGTGATTGAAAAAAAAAATACGCTTCCAATTTTATCTAACGTTTTACTTGATGTTAAAGGCGGTAAATTATCAATTATTGCCACAGATTTAGACCTAGTATTTTATGATGAAATTAATGAAATAAAAATTACTAAAGACGGATCTACAACTACATCAGCAGCTATATTATACGACATCTTAAGAAAAATATCTGGTAATTCCGAGATTAAATTTGATTTAAAAACTGAAAATAAATTAAATCTTTTGACTGATAATTCAGATTTTAATTTACTTTGTTTACCTACAGATAATTTTCCTAACTTTTCAGATGATTTTGAAAGTAATGAAATATCATTTAATAAATCAAAATTTTTATCATTATTAAATAAAACAAAAGTGTCTATTTCTAATGATGATACTAGGCATTATTTAAATGGGATATATTTGCATCTAACAGAGGCACAAAATAGATCATATTTAACTGGTGTTGCAACAGATAGTCATCGTTTGTCATCTAGTAGTATCGAAATAGAAAATGGGAAATCATTTAACTCTTTAATTTTACCAAAAAAAACTGTTTTTCAATTATGCAATTTATTAGCAGACACTAACGAAAAAGTGATAATTCAAACAAGCGATAATAAAATTCAGTTTAAAATAGGTAAAACTAAATTAATCTCAAAAGTCATAGATGGAAAATTTCCTGACTATAGAAAAGTAGTTCCTACTGACAATGACAAAATATTAACTGTATCTTCAGTTGATTTTGTACAAGCAATTGAAAGAGTGATTACAGTTTCTTTAGATCGCAAAGAAGGAGTTAAATTAAATATTGCTAAAGATAATATAAAATTTTCAGTTAATAGTACAAATTCTGGTGAGGGTAATGAAGTCATTAAATCTAATTTTACAGGGGATGAAATGATTGTGAGTTTTAATTCAAAATATTTAACTGATATTGCTTCAGAAGTTGAAGATAAAAATTTAAAAATTTACTTAAAAGATCCAAGCTCTCCTGTTTTAGTAGAAGATATGTCTGATAAAAATAGTTATTACGTTGTAATGCCTATGAAAATCTAATTTATCAATTTCATCTATTTTTTTTTTAATTTGCTCTAGAACTATTGTATTTCGCGGTTGATTTGAGGCGACGAACTAAACTCATTTCATATCATAATGAAAAAATGGTATAAGCTATCATTTCAAATCAATAATAAATGTCAAAAAATTTAGAACAAACACAAACCCAAGCTTACAGTGCTGACTCGATTAAAGTATTAAAGGGTTTAGATGCTGTAAGAAAAAGACCAGGAATGTATATTGGAGACACAGATGATGGCTCTGGTTTACATCATATGGTTTTTGAAGTGGTAGACAATGCAATAGACGAAGCTCTAGCAGGATATTGCAAAAATATTTTTGTGGCCATGAATAAGGACAACACAATTACCGTAGAGGATGATGGAAGAGGTATACCTGTTGATATGCACAAAGGTGAAAAAATGTCAGCTGCTGAAGTTATTATGACCCAACTTCACGCAGGGGGTAAATTTGATCATGACTCTTACAAAGTTTCTGGTGGTTTACATGGCGTAGGTGTCTCTGTTGTGAATGCTTTATCTGAAAAATTAGATTTGAATATTTTTAGAGATGGTAAAGAATATTTTATGTCCTTCAAGGATGGAAATTCAGTGAAAGCATTAAAAGAAATTGGAAAGACTAAAAAAACTGGAACAAAAATAACTTTCTTACCTTCAAAAGAAATTTTTTCTAATATTAAATTTAGTTCTGCGATACTTCAAAAAAGAATGAGAGAACTTGCTTTTCTAAATAAAGGAATAAGTATTACTTTAATTGACAATAGTGGCTCAAAACCTAAGGAATTTGTTAATAAATATGAAGGTGGAGTGCTAGAATTTGTTCAGTACCTAAATCAAAAAAAACCTCAATTAGTAAACAAAAATGAAGTTGCTGTTTTTAAAAAACCAATCTTTGTAACGGCTGAAAAAGAAAGAGTTGTTGTTGAATGTTCATTTGAATGGAATGCTGGTTATTCTGAGGACGTACTAGCTTTTACAAATAATATACATCAAAAAGATGGAGGAACACATTTGCTTGGTTTCAGAAGTGCCCTTACTAGAGTTATTAATAAATATGCAAACGATACTAACTTAATTAAAAAAAATAAAGTTTCTATATCAGGTGATGATATCAAGGAAGGGTTAGTGGCAGTACTATCAATAAAAATGCCAGATCCAAAATTTTCTTCTCAAACAAAAGACAAACTTGTTTCATCAGAAATTAGATTGATCGTTGAAAGCGTGATAAGTGAAAAAGTTTCTACTTGGTTTGATCAGAATCCTTCTGTTACTAAAAATATTTTAGAAAAAATAATTCAAGCAGCGGTAGCTAGAGATGTTGCTCGAAAAGCTAGGGATAGTGTTAGAAGAAAAGGTACATTTGAGCTTTCTGGATTACCTGGAAAACTAGCAGATTGTCAAATATCTAAAAGAGAAGGAACAGAGCTTTTTATAGTTGAGGGGGATTCAGCAGGTGGTTCAGCCAAACAAGGAAGGTCAAGAGAATATCAAGCTGTTTTGCCTTTAAGAGGAAAAATTTTAAATACCTATGTAAATGGCATCAACAAGAAAAATGGTAACTCAAATGATTACGAGACTAAAGCGCTGGCTAAAATGATGTCTTCAAACGAAGTTGTTACATTAATAAATGCCTTAGGAACTGGTTCTAAAGATTTTAACATTGAAAATTTGAGATATGATAAAATAATTATTATGACAGATGCCGATGTAGACGGTTCTCATATTAGAACTTTGCTATTAACTTTTTTTAATAATTATCCTTTCAATCAACTTATAGAAAATGGACATTTATACTTAGCCCAGCCTCCACTATTTAAAGTTACCAAAGGAACAAAAAGCGTATACATCAAAGATGAAAAAAGTTTAGAAGATTATATTTTTAAAATTTCAGAAAAAGTTGATAAAAAAATTAAAAAAGGGTCTGATGAATTTAACAAATTTATGGAGGATCAAAGACAAAAGTTATCAATACAAAGGTTCAAGGGTTTAGGTGAAATGAACCCAGAGGAATTATGGCAAACAACATTAAACCCTGAAAATAGGACTTTATTAAAAGTGCAATATTCTAAAGGAACTAAAGAAAAATCTAAGGAAGATCAAAGGATTATTGATGTTTTAATGGGTGATGATGTGGCTCCAAGAAAAGACTTTATTACAAGCAATGCTTTAGAAGTCGTTAATTTAGATATTTAAAAGTATCAATGAAACTTTCTACTCTATTTAGATTAGAAGAAAATTTACACTTAGACAGAAAAACATTAATAAATCTTAGATGGATTGCTATAGTTGGACAGCTATTTGCTATAAACTTTGTTTACCATTATTTAAATTTAGAATTTCCAATAATTGAAACTCATATCATTATCTTAGTAGGACTAATTACAAATTTATATCTTCAATTTAAAATCAAAATAAATCAATTAAAAGATTTTTACTCAGCTCTTTTTTTAATTTATGATTTAATACAATTGAGCATTCTACTTTATTTAACAGGCGGTATTACAAATCCATTTGCAATTCTATTGATTGTCCCCTCAATAGTTTCATCTACTTTTTTAAGTATGGGAACGACTATAATTTTGGGTGGAATAACTATCTTATCTTTATTTGTTATAACGAATTTTTATCAATTATTACCTGGAATAGAAAAATTTGGTTTTACATTTCCAGAATATTATATTTTAGGAACACTTGTTTCTATTATCATTGGATTAGTTTTTTTAAGTTATTTTGGAATAAGATTTTCTGGTGAAAGCAAAAAAAGGTCTGATGCGTTAGATAAACTACAGGAAGTTATGGCAAAAGAATATCAATTAGAGTCATTAGGAGGGTTAGCAGCTGCAGCAGCCCATTCTCTTGGAACACCATTAGCAACAATTTCAGTTGTTATTAAAGAACTTAAAAATGAGATTGGAGATAATTCAAAACACTCAAAAGATCTTGACCTTTTAATTAGTCAAACCAAAAGATGCAGCGATATTTTAAAACAAATATCTAAAAAAGAAATTAAGGATGATCAATTTATAAACAAAATAAAAATTGAAGATTTGCTTGATGAGATTATTAGATCTTTTGTTGATACTACAGATAAGGCCATTAAGTTAATCAATGATAAAGATAAAAATAAGATTGATATAAAAAGATCTCCAGAATTAGTCTATGGTCTTAAAAATTTTATAGATAATTCAATTAAGTTTGCTAAATCACAAATCAATATAGAGATCTCAAGCAATAATCAGAACTTATCAATATTAATTAGCGATGATGGACCAGGGTTTCCAGACGATGTTTTTAATTCCTTAGGCGATCCTTATTTGAAATCAAAAACTGTTGAATCTGAAGGGAAATCAGGTCTAGGTTTGGGTGTTTTCTTAAGTAAAAACCTATTGGAAAAAAAGAAAGCAAAGATTAATTTCAATAATAAAAAAAATTTAAATGGTGCTTCTGTAGAAATTTTTTGGAAATTAAAAGATATTCAAATTTAATTTAGTGCAGGCTCTTGTTGTGTCATGCAATGAATTGCTCCAAAACCCCAGATTAAGTCTAAACAATCTATGGGAATAATTTTTCTATTTCTAAAATTTCTTTTGAATATTTTTAAAACTTTTTTATCGTTTTTATCTTTGAACACTGGAACTAATACAATTTTATTAGCAATATAAAAATTTAGATAACTTGCTGGTACACGAGTTTTTTCAATAAAGATTGGTTTTGGCATTGGCAATTTAATAATTGTTATTTTTTTTCCATTTTGATCTTTAGAAATATTTAAAATTTTATAATTTTCATCTAAAGGCTTAAAATTTTTATCTTTTTTATTATATTCGTAAGCTAAAAATATTTTGTTAGTATCAATAAATCTTGCAATGTCATCAATATGACCATGAGTATCATCTCCAGCTATTCCTTTATTTAACCAAATTGTATTTTTAGCTCCAAGATATTTATTAAATATATTCTCGATGTCTTTTTTTTTAAGACCAGGGTTTCTTTGTTGTACTTTGCTTAATAAGCACTCTTTAGTTGTTATTATTGTTCCTTTTCCATTTACATCTATGGAACCACCCTCAAGTACGATGTCTTTGAATTTTTTTTGTATTTTAAATTTAGGTTTTATTAATTCTAGATTTTTGATTTTATTTAATTTCTTATTGATCGCATTATCATACTTATAATTGTTATATTTTGCCCAAGCATTAAATTTCCAATCTAAAAGTATCTTTTTATTTTTATTAACTACATAAATAGGACCAGAGTCTCTTGTCCATACTCGATCTGTTTTTATTGTAATAAAAATAATATTTTTTAATTTAGCTTTATATTTTCTTAACAAAGGATGAATATTTTTTTTTACTAAATTGTGTTGGATTAATATTTTTACTTTTTGAACCTTAGATATTTGTGAAATAATTTGAGCAAAAACATCAGGTATATTTTCAAATCGTCCAGGCCAATCATTTTTATTATGTGGCCATGCAATTAAGGTTGACTCCTGCTTTTCCCATTCAGCAGGCATTCTGAAATTTGAGAGGTTTGATTGTTTAATCATCTTTAGGATTTTTTAAGATCCCTTTGTAATAATCAATTCTTCTATCTCTTAAAAATGGCCAATGCTGTCGAACAGTATCAACTTTTTTTAAATCAATATCACAAATCAATGTTTGTTCTTTAGTACCTGCTCTAGCAATAATATTGCCACTTGGATCGAATAGCACTGAGTGACCCCAAAAATCTAATTTTTTTACTCCTTGTTTCTCTATTCCAATTCTATTTACTGCAGCCACATATACACCATTAGCTATTGCATGTGATCTTTGCACCGAAGTCCAAGCCTCTAACTGAGATTTTCCATATTTTGCTTTTTCTTTAGGATGCCAGCCAATTGCTGTTGGATAAAATATTACTTCAGCTCCAAGCAGAGTCGTTAATCTTGCTGCTTCAGGAAACCATTGATCCCAACAGACTAATGTTCCAATTTTTCCATAGTTTGTCTTAAATGTTTTAAAACCTAAATCACCTGGCGTAAAATAAAATTTCTCATAGTATTGAGGATCATCTGGAATATGCATTTTTCTATATTTTCCAATCATCGATCCTTTTTCGTCTAAAACTACGCAGGTATTATGATAAACACCTGAGGTTCTTTTTTCAAAAAGTGAGGCAATAATTACTACTTTGAGTTCTTTTGAAATTTTACTTAAGATAGAAGT
Source organism: Pelagibacteraceae bacterium (assembly GCA_008638125.1). Lineage (GTDB taxonomy): Bacteria > Pseudomonadota > Alphaproteobacteria > Pelagibacterales > Pelagibacteraceae > Pelagilacustribacter. The sequence continues at coordinate 12,425 of VTPM01000010.1, read as the reverse complement.
AGTAGGACCAGGGATTTTTTCTGCTAATTTAAAGTTTGAATGTTTTTCATGTTGGCAAAAATAATAGGTTAAAAAAAGCTCAGGTAAACAAATAATTTTTGCTCCCTTCTTTGCAGCATCTTTAATCTTGTTAATAGCAATTAATATATTTTTCTTTGGATCAGCAGACATTTTCATCTGAATTAATCCAATTCTTGTTTTTTTTGGCATTTTTAAAAAATATTTTGGAAATTTCTTCGTTTTCTTTTTTTCCAAAGTTTTCTGTGATAAGCGTCGCTGATAATTAATGGCAAGACACTTGTTGCTTCAGCAAAAACCATTTGTTCTTTAGTCACAGATACTTTTCCCCAAGAACTTGCTTCTTTTAGAGTTGAACTACTACAAGCTCCATCTCGGGTATCAGCAACAGTAATTTGAATAGCATATTTGTGCATATCTGCTTTCTTACCAAGAAGCTCAGCACATACTACTGTATCTTGTACAAAGTTTTTTGGAACTCCTCCACCAATCATAAGAAGCCCAGATTGTTTTGATTTGAGTTTTATTTCTGTTAATTCCCTAAATTCTCGAATTGAGTCTATAGTCATATGGTTTTTAGGATTTTCTTCTTGATGCATTACTAAACCGAATCCCGCAGAGCTGTCTGTAAAAGCTGGACAAAAAATAGGAACATTATGATCGTATGCCATTTCAATTAATGAATTTTTTTTCTTAGCATTTTTTTTTAAAAATTTTCCTATTTCTTTTATGAATTCTCTAGAAGTGTAAGCTCTTGGTTCAAGCGTGTTGGCTATATCACATATAGTTCTGTCACATGCTTGTAACTCATCTTCGTTAATGTATGTGTCATAAATCCTATCTATATAATTTTCTCTTAAAACCGTGTCGTCTTGAAATTGTGAACCTTGATAGTGTTTGAAACCTAAGGCTTCAAAAAAGTCCATATCAATAATGGATGCACCTGTTGCCACTATTGCATCCACCATATTATATTTGATTAAATCAGAATAAAGATTCATACATCCTGCTGCTGAAGTAGAACCTGCAATTGTTAAAAAAATTGCACAATCTTTATCTGCTAACATTTCATTGTAGATTTTTGCGGCATTAGAAGTATCTCTTGAAGTAAAAGACATTTTACCCATAGAGTCGATAATTTTTCTAGCATCAAAAGATTTGATGTCTATGTGTTCTACTGGATTTTTTAGAAATGACTTTTTATTGTGTCCAGAGTTTGGACTATTTTTTTGTTTCATTATGCAACCAAGTATTTAACTTTACTTGAAGCATCATACAAACTCATAATTGGCTGGTCTGCTAATTCAAATATGTTGTCAGAATAGAATCCATTGAATTTAGTTCTAAATGTTAATCCATAAGCCCCAAGTTGTCCTAACTCTATATAATCACCTTCTTTGATATTATTTGGCAATAAGAAAGGTCCTTTCATATAGTCCATGCTATCACAAGTAGGGCCATAAAAATTAAACGCAGTAAGTTTTCTTGACTGTACTCTACCATTTAAAATCATTCTTGAAGGAAGAATAAAGTTTGGAACACCCGCATCAAACAAGGTTCCATAAGTTCCGTCGTTTATATATAGCTTATTTTTTTTTCTAAGATTCACTTTAACAATTGTTGATCCACTTTCTGCTACTATTGCCCTTCCAGGTTCACAAATTAATTCAGGGGAGAAAGGCAGATTAAGCTTTGCAATTGAATTTTTAATTTCATCTAAATAATTTTCTAATGGCTCAGGATTTAAATCAGGATAAATAGAAGGAAAGCCTCCTCCAACATTAATGATATCAGGAATAATTTTAGTTTTTTTAATTATATTTCCAACCTCTGTTATTGCTTTAGTGAAGGAAACTTTATGCATACATTGTGAGCCCACATGAAAACTTATTCCAATTTTGTTTGCATGCTCTTTACATAATCTAACCAAACCTAAAGCCTCACTTGCATGGGCACCAAATTTTCTTGATAAATCTATTTCAGCATGTTCATTTGAAATAGCAATACGCACATATAGCGTAAGGTCTTTTGCATTGTTAGTCGCGTCTAAAATTTTTATTAATTCATCTTTCGTATCAAGCGCAAAATCTTTTATACCTAAATTGAAATATGCTTCCGCAATATCATTTCTACTTTTAACTGTATGCATAAAATATATATGAGCATCAGGTTTCAAACTTCTAATTAATTGAATTTCATTTATAGAGGCAGCGTCAAAATTTTCGATCCCATTATTAATAATATGGCTGAGTACATTTCTGTCAGGATTAGTTTTAACAGCGTATAAAACTTTTCCAGGAAAATTATTTTTAAAAAATTGTGTTGAAGTTTTAATGGATTCTGGGCGAATGCAATATACCGGAAAATCCGGTTTTAATGTGTTAACTAGCTCGTTAACGTCTGTAAATTTCCGCATCTCATGTGTCCCTCTTTTCGTTTACACAAAAGGTTTTATAAAAAATTCTACAAAAAAACCTTATAGATTCGTTATTTAGTGTTTTTTTAATTAATGTAAAGAAAATAATTAAGTAATTTGCGGTTGATAATTTTTCTTTCATCGCCATATTAGACTCATCATGGGAAATATAAATCAAGCTCCAACTGGACTAAAACTTTCAGAATTTGAAGACAAGAGTTTACTAATTTTGGACGATGATGATCCGTTTAGAAACAGGCTTGCTAGGGCAATGGAAAAGAAAGGTTTTTTAGTTAAGGAAGCCAAAAGTATAAAAGAAGGCTTAAAAATAGCGGAAAATACACCTACTAGTTTTGCTTTAATTGATCTCAGACTTGAAGATGGAAGTGGCTTAGACGTGGTTAAAGCGCTTCATAAATCAAATAAAGATAGCAGAATAGTAATGCTTACAGGTTATGGAAATCTACCTACAGCTGTAGCCGCAGTTAAGGCAGGCGCAATGGACTATATCGCTAAACCTGTTGATGCTGATGACGTAGAAGCAGCCTTATTAGCCTCTCCTGAGTCGAAAGCTAAACCACCAGAAAACCCTATGTCAGCAGATAGAGTCAAATGGGAGCACATACACCGAGTGTTTGAACTATGTAATCGAAATGTTTCTGAAACAGCAAGAAGACTTAAAATGCATAGAAGAACCCTTCAAAGAATTCTGTCTAAACGCTCTCCTAAGTAGAAAATTTATTTAAGATATCTATTAAGCTTTTGTAGGCTATTAAGGCTAAATAAGACGATTAAGATTTTAAATAATTCAGCTAATAAAAAAGGTTGTGCACCTAATTGAAATAAAGGTTTTTCCCAACCAATTAATATTCCCAACCAAGATAAACCCAAAACATAGATAAAACTAACTGAAAAAGTTAATTTTAAAAGTTTACTAAAAATATTTCCATTGAAGCTTAATGAACCTGCAAAATAAACTGTAAACAAAAAACCTAATAAGTAACCCATCGTAGGACCAGTGAAATAAATTAAACCTATACCTTTTTCTGGCGTTCCTGAAAAAACTGGTAAACCAATTATACCTTCGAATAGATATAAACTGACTGTAGCCAAACCAAGTCTCCAACCCAAAACTATTCCTAAGAACAGAACTACAAAAGTCTGCATTGTCATAGGCACAGGATAAAAAGGTATTTTGATTTTTGATGATACCGCTAAAAGAACGGTTCCAATTAAAGCCAAAAAAATACTTTTAACAATTTTAGAGTCTTTTAAATCTTTAATTAATTCCATAGTGTATATTTACTTTCTTCTTCTTAGAAAATCTAGTTATTTGTTAATTGAACAAAAACATCTTCTAAATCACTGTCTTCTGTTGAAATATCTAATATTTGAATGTCATTATCTTTTATTACACCAACAATATCATCAAACTTATGAGAATTCTTCTCATATAGTGTACTTATAGTGTTGTCATTATCATAACTAAATTGCACACCGTTAAGTGTTAAGTTCTTGTTTGTAATCTTTGAAACCTTAAATATTATTTTTTTTGTTTGTATCCTATCCAATAATTTTTGTGTTGTGTCCAAAGCAACCAGGTTTCCTTTATTTATAATAGCAATTCGGTCACACATTTCTTGTGCTTCAAAGAGATAATGAGTGGTTAAAATTATTGTTACGCCTTCTTTGTTAAGAGCCTTTACATTTTCCCATAAATTTTTTCTTAACTCAACATCTACACCTGCAGTTGGTTCATCTAAAACTAATATTGGTGGTTGATGGACCATTGCTTTAGCAATCAATAATCTTCTCTTCATTCCACCTGATAAACTTCTAGAATATGAATTTGCTTGCTTCTCTAGAGCAACCATTTTTAATATTATGTCAGTTATTCTATCTTTTGATGGTATTCCATATAATCCCGCTTGAAGCTCTAGTAATTTTCTTGGACTAAAAAATGCATCCAAATTTACTTCCTGAGGAACTATTCCTATAGATGCTCTAACTTGTCTTGGATTTTGATCTAGATCAAAACCCCAGACATTAACTTTACCCTCTGTTTTAATAACTGTTCCAGCAAGTATACTTAAAAAAGTTGTTTTTCCTGCACCATTAGGTCCCAACAGTCCAAAAACTTCACCTTGCTTAACTTCAAAACTCAAATCATTAAGGGCTTTTTGTGAAGTACTATTTTTTTTATTAGATTTGTAAATCTTTGTTAACTTTTCAACACTTAAAGCAATTTTATTCATAGTTTATTAATATATCACTAAACAAATAAGGTATTATATTTGTCAAGTATATATGACTTCTTTAAAAAAAACTGATCATTTTTATTTAATTGATGGTTCGGGCTATATTTTCAGAGCTTATTATGCCCTGCCTCCTCTTTCTAGAAAAAGCGACGGATTACCTACAGGAGCTGTAAGTGGGTTTTGCTCTATGCTTTTCAAATTATTAGAAGACTCAAGATCAGACGATTCAAAACATAAGCCCACACACTTTGCTGTTATTTTTGACTCTGCAAAAAAAAATTTTAGAAATGATATCTATTCAGATTATAAAGCCAACAGAACAGAAGCGCCCGAAGATCTTGCTCCACAATTTGAATACATTAGAAAAGCTGTAAAAGCATTTAACCTGCCATCAATTGAACTGTTAAATTATGAAGCAGATGACTTAATAGCAACTTATGCAAAAAAAATTATTGATGCAGGTGCCAAAGTTACTGTGATTTCCTCAGATAAAGACTTAATGCAATTAGTTTCAGATAAAATCAGACTTTACGATCCTATGAAAAACAAGGTTTTAGGAGAGAAAGAAGTTATTGAAAAATTTGGAGTAAAACCTAATCAGGTAATTGATGTTCAGTCCTTAGCTGGTGACTCTTCAGATAATATCCCAGGTGTTCCAGGTATAGGCGTAAAAACTGCAGCTGAATTGATTAATAAATATAAAAATTTAGATAATTTATTAAAGAATATTGATGAAATTCCTCAAAACAAAAGAAGAGAAACATTATTGAACAACAAAGATAAAGCAATTTTAAGCAGAAAACTAGTTACTCTCAAAGATGACGTTCCAGTAAAGGACGAACCAGAGAGTTTTATTATGAAGGAGGTTGAAAAAGATAAGCTTTTTGAATTTTTGAGAGAAATGGAATTTAATCGATTACTAAGCCAAGCTATTAGTTTTTATGGTGAAAGTAAAACTTCATCTTCAAAGCAAAGTGCTAAATCAAACGTAAAAGAAAATCAAAAAATTAATATTAAGAGTTATGAGTGCATTAAAGACGAAAAAACTTTGGATAAATGGATAAAGATTTTAGAGGAAAAAGAAGTAATAGCTGTTGATACTGAAACAGACTCTTTAAATCCACTTGAAGCAAATCTTGTTGGTGTTTCTTTTAGTTATGCTCCAAATAAAGCTTGTTATATTCCACTAGCTCATAAAGAAAAAAATTTAAAAAAAGAAACTGTTTTAAAAAAAATCAAGGGAATACTTGAAGATCCTAGTATAAAAAAAGTTGGTCAAAATATTAAGTTTGATTTTATTGTTTTAAAACAAAATGGAGTAAATATTGACCCAATAGAAGATACTATGCTTCTATCTTACACGCTTGATGCGGGCCTTAATAGGCACAATATGGATGTATTATCAGAAATTCATTTAGGCCATAAACCAATTTCATTTAAGGAATTAGTTGGAACTGGAAAAAATAAATTAAATTTTTCAGAAATTGAAATTCAGAAAGCAACAGAATATGCAGCAGAGGATGCAGATGTGACTTTAAGGCTTTATGAAAATTTAAAAGAGAGATTAGATCAAGAAAAACTAAATAAAATCTATGAATTTTTTGAAAAGCCAATGGTCAAATTGTTGGCCAAACTTGAAGCCAATGGAATAAAAGTAGATGCAAATTATCTAAAGAAATTATCTCAACAATTTGAAAAAAAAATAATCAAAATAGAAAAAGATATCTATTCTTTAGCTGGCAAAGAATTTAATATTGGTTCACCTAAGCAATTAGGAGAGATAATTTATAATGAATTAAAAATTGCAAAACTAAAAAAAACAAAAAAAGGAAGTCTAGCTACAAGCGCCAATGTGCTTGAGGATCTAGCTTATACCGGACACAAATTTCCCAACTTGGTTCTAGAATGGAGACAATTATCTAAATTAAAAAATACATATACAGATGCGCTGCAAGAACACATTAGTACTAAAACCAAAAGGGTTCATACCTCTTTTTTACTTGCTGCAACAAACACTGGTAGATTAGCTTCCAGCGATCCAAACCTTCAAAATATTCCAATTAAATCTGAGGACGGAAGAGAAATCAGAAAAGCTTTCGTGGCAGATGAAAAAAATGTTTTAATTTCTGCAGATTATAATCAAATAGAGATGAGAATTCTTGCAGATCTAGCTGATGTAAAAGAGTTAAAAAAGGCATTTAAAAATAATGATGATATTCATAGTTTAACAGCAAGCCAAGTATTTAATGTTTCTTTAAATAAAGTTAATGAAGATTTAAGAAGAAAAGCTAAGGCCATTAATTTTGGAATTATTTACGGTATTACGCAATATGGTTTAGCAAAACAAATATCAGTCTCCAATCAAGAAGCATTAGATTTTATAAACGCTTACTTTAAAAAATTTCCAGAAATTAAAGATTATATGAATTCTACAATTAAATTTTGTAGAACCCATGGTTATGTAAATAATATTTTTGGAAGGAGAATCCATTTAAGAGGAATTAATGATAAAAATTTTAGTGTTAGAAGTTTCCAAGAGAGAGCTGCTATTAATGCTCCAATCCAAGGATCTGCCGCAGATATTATTCGGTTGGCTATGATTAAAATAGATAATTTGATCGAAAATGATAAAAAATTTAAAACAAAAATGCTTTTGCAAATTCACGATGAGCTAATTTTTGAAGCAGCCGCAACTGATAAAGATTATGCAATTAAGACGATTAAAGATGCAATGACATCTGTATCTAGCTCAGATTATCATATGTTTTCAATACCATTGAATGTAAGCATCAATTCAGGAACGAACTGGGGTGAGGCGCATTAATTTGATTGATTAACGCCTAAATTTTGACAATTTATTCATAAAAATAAATTATATGGCACAAACAATTGCACTAGTTGACGACGATCGAAATCTTCTGACTGGTATAAGCATTGCACTAGAAAGAGAAGGTTTCAAAGTTCAAACTTATATTGATGGCGAAAGCGCCCTAATTGGACTTACAAGAAATCCACCTGACTTAGCTGTCATCGATATTAAAATGCCAAGAATGGATGGTGAAGAACTTTTAAAAAGACTTAAAAAGAAAATGACTATCCCAATTATTTTTTTAACATCAAAGGATGACGAGGTAGATGAATTACTAGGTTTAAAATTAGGCGCAGATGATTTTGTAAAAAAATCTGGTGGATTTTCTATGAAAGTCTTAATTGAAAGAATTAGAGTTCAATTAAGAAAAAAAACAGATGTTGTAGATGACTCCAAAAATTTAATTTCACATGGGAAACTTAAGCTTGATCCCGCACAATTAGAATGCGAATGGAATGGCAAACCTTTGCCTGATAAATTAACCACTACTGAATTTTTAATTGTAAAAGAATTAGCAAAAAGACCTGGCGTCATTAAAGAAAGAGCTCATTTGATGGATATTGCCTATAAAGAGAATTCAGAAATTGAAGACAGAACTATAGATAGTCACATAAAACGTATTAGAAAAAAATTCAAAAAAGTAGATGAAAAGTTTTCAGCAATTGAAACAAGATATGGAAGTGGGTATAGATGGAATGTTAGTTAATGAACCCAAAAAAAACATCATCTATATTAAGAAAATTTTTATTATTTAATTTAATTGTTTTTTCAATTCTTGGGCTTTTTACTTTTATTTATTTACAAGCTATTCAGCCAAATTTAGTTAAAAATAAAACTATAAATCATCAGACGATTATAAAAAATACAAACGATCATATTCAGCGTTTAAATATAGAGTTTGATGAAAAAGGTTTAAGCACATTCCTATTGTCAGCCAGATTTTTATTTCAAAATTTAGACAGAGTTCAGTTTTTTAACTTGGACGGTAATTTAATTGGCGATACAAATATGTTGGACATAGATCAAAATGTCTTTTCTAGATCTGACCTAATTATTGAGCAAGATATTAATAGTCCAGATATTAATGAATTAAAAAACAACATCAATGAAGATATTAATCAGTCATTAGACTATTACAAAAACTTAAAAAAAATTATTTTGAATGATTTAAAAAATGAACCCTTGATCATTGAAAATAATATTAAAAATGATTTTTTTGTACAAACTTTGGATAAAGTTTTAGTTGAAAAAGATGTAGTTGGTTACATTCTTGTTAGTGAGCAAGCAAATGATATTTCAGTCGCTGTTAAAGAGAGAAAAGATTTTATAATTAGAACCGTTGTAGCAATTGCATTGGTAATTTTTATTTTTTCAACTTTCTTAAACAAGTATATTTTAAAGCCTATAAGTTTTTTAGTTAAATATACTGAGTCTATAAAAGCTAAATCAGACAAACCAGTAAACATAGATAATTTTTTTATTCGAAGAGATGAAGTTGGTACATTGACTCAATCTATTCACGAAATGACCTTAGATTTACAAAAACGAACTAATCGTGCAGAAACCTTTTCTACAGATTTAGCCCATGAAATTAGAAATCCTCTAGCTTCATTAAAAGGAGCCTCAGAACTTCTTGATAAGACTACAGAGCAAAAAGACAGGGAAAAATTATTGAGTATTATTAATCATGACGTTGAAAGAATAGAAAGACTAATTACGGATTACACTCAAATGCTTAAAGACGAGGCTTCCTTATCAAGAGAAAAAATGGTGAAAATTGATTTAGGATTAATTATTAAGAATGTTGTCGAAGATTTTAAACAAAATATTGTAAGTTTGAATAAAAAAATAGAAATACAAATAGTTAGTAAAAATATTAAACAAAAAATTCTAAATATTCTTGGAATAGAAAGTCGAATAGAACAAGTCATAGCCAATCTTTTAGAAAACGCATTATCGTTTAGTCAAAATAATACTAAGATTGTTGTTGAAGTAGAAGAATTAAATGATGATTTCTTAATTATTGTAAAAGATCAAGGACCAGGATTTAAAGAAAAAAATATAGAAAATATTTTTAAAAGATTTTATAGCAATAGACCTAAAAATTTTGGAGAGCATTCTGGATTAGGTCTTAATATTGTAAAAAATATCGTTGAGCTTCACAAAGGGAAAATTAAAGCTCTTAATCGAATAGATACTAAAGGAGCACAATTAGAAGTAATGTTTCCCAAGTATTCCTAGGATTGTTGCTTGTAAACATTAATTTATATTGTTAAAACACCGGCAGATTATGAGTGATTATAAAGTAAAAGATATAAACCTAGCTGATTTTGGTCGAAAAGAAATTTCTTTAGCTGAAACAGAAATGCCGGGATTAATGGCTCTTAGAAAAGAATATAAAGACAAGTCGCCATTAAAAGGTGCGAGAATTTTAGGCTGTTTGCATATGACTATTCAAACGGCTGTTCTAATTGAAACATTAGTTGAATTAGGTGCAGAGGTAAGATGGTCATCTTGTAATATATTTTCTACCCAAGATCATGCAGCAGCTGCTATAGCTAAAGCAGGCATCCCGGTTTTTGCTTGGAAAGGTGAAACGGAAGAAGAATATTGGTGGTGTGTCAAACAAACGATCGAAGGAAAAAAAGATTGGAAGCCAAATATGATTTTAGATGATGGTGGAGATCTTACAGCATTGATGCATAAAGATTATAAGGAACTATTAAAAGATATCAAAGGTGTTTCTGAGGAAACCACAACTGGAGTGTTAGCACTAAAAAAAATGGAAGCTAATAAAACTTTATTAATTCCAGCTATAAATGTTAATGATTCAGTTACAAAATCTAAATTCGACAATCTTTACGGCTGTCGTGAAAGTCTTGTTGACGGTATTAAAAGAGCTACTGATGTAATGATGTCTGGTAAAGTTGCTATTGTTGCTGGTTTTGGTGATGTTGGAAAAGGTAGTGCTGCATCACTTAGACAAAATGGAGCAAGAGTATTGGTTACCGAGGCAGATCCGATTTGTGCATTACAAGCAGCGATGGAAGGTTATGAAGTTGTATTGATGGATGAAGCAATCAAGGATGCAGATATTGTTGTAACCGCAACTGGAAACAAAGATATTGTTACAGCAGATCATATGAGAATGATGAAAGATAGAGCAATATTATGCAACATAGGTCACTTTGATAATGAAATTCAAGTTGATGCTTTAAAAAATTATAAATGGGATGAGATAAAACCGCAGGTGCATGAAATTGAACTACCAAATAAAAAAAGAATAATTTTATTAGCAGAAGGAAGACTGGTAAATTTAGGCTGCGCCACTGGTCACCCAAGCTTTGTTATGAGTGCCTCTTTTACAAATCAAGTCATTGCTCAAATAGAATTGTTTAACAATCCAGGGAAATACGAAAAAAAAGTTTATGTATTACCTAAACATTTAGATGAAAAAGTTGCGATGCTTCATCTAGAAAAAGTTGGAGCTAAACTTACAAAACTAAGCAAAGAACAGGCCGACTATATAAGTGTGAAAGAAACAGGACCTTTTAAACCTGATACTTATCGCTACTAATTAGTGGTTAATGATCATTTATTCTCTAGATCAATTAAATTCAATTTCCTCAAAAATTATTAAAAAAATAGGCAAAGAAGACACAATTTTGTTATTTGGTGAAATTGGGGTAGGCAAAACTACTTTAGTAAGATCAATCATTAATAATTTGCAAACATTGAACAACGAAAAAGAAACTGAAGTTTTAAGTCCAACTTTTAATATTCTCTATGAGTATGAAATTGGAAAGAATAGACTAATGCACTATGATTTATATCGATTAAAAACATCGAAAGAAGTTGATCAACTAGGCATTTTTTCACAAGAGTTCAAAAATATTAAATTAATAGAGTGGGCAGAAATAATTGAAACAAAACCGAAAGATAGATTGGAAATATATTTAAATTATGAAAAAAAAAATAATTCAAGAAATATAGTGTTCAAAGGATACGGATATTGGAAAGATTTTAATGCAGATTAAAATGAAAAAAATTTCTGGTGATGCTTCTTTTCGGGAGTTTTATAGGATTCAAAAAAACCCAGGTAGCTCTATATTGGTTAAAGCCAATAAGGATAGATATAAAAATTTAATTGTTTATGCTGCTATTAATCAATTTTTATTAAAAAATAATGTTAAAGCTCCAAAATTAATTAAAGAATATTTTCATCACAATATGATGGAAATTGAAGATTTAGGACGTTTTTCATTTTTAGATTTTATTAAAAATAAGAAAAACAAATTTAGCTTTTATAAAAAATTAATTGATATAGTTATTAAGCTACAAAATTTAAAGTTAAAAAAGTTTATAAATTTTAAAAGATATAAAATTAGAGTTGGTCAATATAATTTAAAACAATTACATAAAGAGTCCGACTTATTTTTTGATTGGTATCTTAAAAATAGTATAAAAAAAAATAAATTTAATTATTATAAAAAAAAAATTAAGCAGGAACTAAATCAGCTTTATAAAAAACTTTATTTTCAAAATAAATGCTTTGTGCATAGAGATTTTCACGCTTCGAATATAATGTTAAACAAAAATAAATTAGCTTTGATAGACTCTCAAGACGCAATAACAGGTAATTTGTTTTATGATCTAGCTTCAGTCATTGACGATGTCAGAATTAAAATCCCCGCTAATTTAAAATCATTATTATTCAAATATTACATTTCAAAAACAAATAAAATAAAGTTAGGTGAGTTTAAATTTGCAAAAAATGACTTTGATATTTTATCTATTCAAAGAAATTTAAAAATTTTAGGAATCTTTGTAAGATTATCTTTGAGAGATAAAAAAAATAATTATT
>VTPM01000049.1 GCA_008638125.1 Pelagibacteraceae bacterium | reverse complement strand
AGCCAAGTAAATTTTTTAGAATTTTCTAGATCAAAAATACCTCTACGGTGTCCTTTAGCAGCCAAATACAACCATTCGATACTTTTAATTTTACATCTAACTACACAGAAATTTTTATAACCACTTTCACTTTCTTCTTTTGTGTAATCAAAGCTATCATATTTTTTTTCTAAGCCAGAAGTAGGTGTTTCAGATAGAGTTCCAGGGCCATCTTTTACTAAGTAGCATTTTCTGCTGATATGCTGTGTTTTAGACCACGCTTCTTTAGTAACATCATCATTTTGATGAACTGTACATATAGATTTAATCCTAACCTGTATTTTTTCTTCCTTATCATAAAATAAAAAAGCACAATTTGGATTAGATCTTACTTTTGGAATTTTTGTTGACCTTAAGTCGCTATGGAATTGAACAAAGCTATTTTCTTGATCTGCTTTTCTTAAAACAACCACGCGTCCATCAATGTCTTCAGCATTGCCACAAATAAAGACAGGAGTTCTAAAATTAGATGTTCGGTTAGTTACAGCTTGAGTTAAAAGCTCCCAGATCTTTTTTTCAATTTCTTTTGGATCTTCGTAGTAACTTACTTGTTCAGCCACTATTTATTTTTTCTTTTTTAATAAAGCTATTAAGCTAGAACTATCCCAACGGTTTCCACCCATTTTTTGAACTTCAGCATAAAAACCATCAATCATAGTCGTGATTGGAACTGGTGAACCATTTCTCTTAGCTTCTTCCATTGCAATCTTAAGATCTTTTCTCATCCAATCAACAGCAAAACCATAATCAAATTTATCAATCACCATTGTTTTTGATCGATTATCCATTTGCCAAGATTGAGCAGCACCTTTTGAAATTGTTTCAACTACATCATCAATGTTTAATCCAGCATTTATTCCAAAGTTTAAAGCTTCTGCTAAACCTTGTACTGCTCCAGCAATACACATTTGGTTCATCATTTTAGTTAATTGACCACTTCCTGGTCCGCCTAATAATTTTGCTTTTTGACTGTAACAAGCAATGATGGGTTCTGCTTTTTTAAACGCAGCTTCATCACCACCAAGCATCACAGTTAATTTTCCACTCTCAGCTCCAGCTTGTCCACCAGATACTGGGCCATCTAAAAAATGAAACCCTTTATCTTTTGCAGCTTTATAAAGTTCTCTTGCTACTAAAGCAGATGCTGTAGTGTTATCTACATACACAGAGTCTTTTTTAGCTGTGTTGTACAATCCATCTTTGCCAATAGAAACTTCTCTAAGGTCATCATCATTTCCAACACAAGTAAAAATGAAATCAGAATCTTTTGCTGCTTCAGCAGGAGTATCTGCTGCCTTACCTTTATATTCTTTTACCCATTTTTCTGCTTTTGCTTTTGTCCGATTAAACACCGTTACATCGTGACCTGCTTTTGATATAAAACCTGCCATAGGGTAACCCATGACTCCTAATCCAATGAAAGAAACTTTATAGCTCATAATAATGATTTACCTCAGTTTAAATAAAAAAGTTATTTTGTATGGGTTTATATTTACATTTTTTTCCTGTTTTGGACAGAGTTTTTTTATAGGTTTATTTAATCCAAGCATTCGAAGTGAGTTAAACATAGGGCAGGGTCAATTTGGCACAATTTATGCATTAGCCACTCTTTGTTCCAGTTTAATATTAATCTGGTTTGGTAAAAAGATAGATGAATTTAGATTATTTTATTATGCGTTGACTGTAATCATACTTTTATTTTTTTCAGCTTTATTTTTTTCATTCATTTCAAACATTTATCTTTTGTTTCTCGGCATATTCTTTCTCCGATTTTCCGGGCAAGGTTTAATGATCCATACGGCTTCAACAGCCATTTCAAGATTCTTTGATCAATCAAGAGGAAAAGCTCTAAGTACGATTTGGTTTGGTCTTTCCACAGCAGAATTTATGATGCCTTTATTAATTACTTTTATCTTATCTTTATTTTCTTGGAGGATGGTTTGGCAAGGCATAGGGTTATTAATCATTTTAGTTTTACCTTTATTAATTTTTTCTACGATTAGAAACATTAGCTTTGAGTCTAGAGAAGAGAATTCAAATAATTTAACAGGAAGAAAAGAAGAATTAAAAATTAAAGATTGGACTAGAAAAGAAGTTTTATTTGATTTTAAGTTTTATATTATTACTTTAACTATGCAGGTGATGCCTATGGTTGCAACAGGCACATTTGTTTATCAAACCTTTATCTCGGAGTCTAAGAATTGGGGTTTATATATTTTTGCACAATCATTTATGGCTTACTCAATTGTTTCATTGATCACTTTATTCTTTTCAGGTTTTTTAGTTGATAAATTTACTAGTAGAAAATTAATTCCTTTTATGAACATTCCATTAATTATTGCTTTAATGGTGCTTACTTTTTTAGATCATCCATATACGGCATTTATATTTTTAGGTTTAGTTGGTGCATCTAACGGATTAGCAAATGTTCTAGGCTCTTCCACTTGGGCAGAACTTTATGGCGTGAGATTTATTGGAAGCATCAAAGCTTTAACAACAGCAATTATGGTATTTTCAACAGCTTTGGGAACTGCAATTTTTGGTTATTTAATTGATCACGGTTTTACCATTGAAGGGATAGCTTTTACCTGTGCTTCTTACATACTTTTTGTAACCATTTTGCTTTTACTCTTTAGAAAAAGATTTGAACCTGTCGTTTTATCAAATTAAACTTGATTTATTAGGCTCAATTGAATAAATAACCTCATCATGGCACGAATTACCGTAGAAGACTGTTTAGACAAAGTAGATAATCAATACGATCTAGTTTTATTAGCAAAAGAAAGAACGACACAGTTAAACGCTGGAGCAGAGATGTTAGTTCCAGAAGATAACGACAAAAAAACTATTATTTCATTAAGAGAAATTGCTGAAAACAAAGTTACGGTTGCTGATTTAGAAAAAAGTGCAATTTTAAGATTACGAAAAGAACCTGATGAAAATTTAGAACAAGAAGAAGTTGAAGAGGAAGAAAATGATGACTTTGAAAGTTTATACAAAGGTCAAATTTCAAAAAGTGGTATTGCCATTCTTCCATCAAAAAGAACTAGAAAAATTCCTGAAGCAAAGAAAGAAGCTGATATTAATTTAGCTGACGCAGTAGCTGAAGAACAAGAAGCTCAAGCAGAAGAAGTTCTAGCAGATGAACCTCTTGAATTAAAAGAAGAAGTAACCGAATAATCTACACAATGAAAAAGACTATATCTGTAGCTCCCATGATGGACTGCACAGATAGACATGAAAGGTATTTTCTAAGTCTAATTAGTAAGCACGTTCAACTTTATTCAGAGATGATTGTCTCAAACGCAATCATTAAAGGTGATAGAGATAAACTGCTTTCATTTAAGAAAGTTTCTAATCCAACCATACTTCAGTTAGGCGGTTCAAATCCTAAAGAACTTGCCGAGGCATGTAAGATTGCTGAGCCTTATGGATATGATGAAATTAATCTTAACTTAGGTTGTCCAAGTAAAAAAGTTCAAAAAAATAAATTTGGTGCTTGTTTAATGAAAGAACCAGAACTTGTAGCAGAGTGTGTGAGTTCTATGATTAACGCAACTAAATTACCTATCTCCATTAAAACAAGAATTGGCTATGACGATGTGGAAGATTTTGATTTTTTAAAGAATTTTATTTTAACTTTAAAAAAAGAAGGGGTTAAAAAATTTATTATTCACGCCAGAAGAGCCATCTTGCAAAAATTAAGCCCAAAGCAAAATTTATCTATACCACCTTTAAAATATGATTTTGTTTATAATCTTAAAAAAGAATTTAAAAATGACGAGATTATTATTAATGGTGGAATTACTGAAACTAATCAGATCAAAGATCATTTAACAAAAGTAGATGGTGTTATGATTGGTAGAGCGATATATCATTCTCCATATTTTTTGGCTGATATAGAAAAAGATATTTTTAATAACGATGATGTGCCAACTAGATCAGAGGTGATGGAACAATTAATTCCATACATTCAATCTGAAACAAAAAAAGGTGTTCAGTTGAACCATATTATGAGACATACAGTTGGATTATTTCATGGTCAAACAGGTTCTCGACAATGGAAACAATATTTGTCAAAAAATATGTGCATTAGAGATGCAGACATTCAAAAAGTTGATCACATTATGGATCAAATTAAAAATAACAATCTTTCTTCCTCTTTAGGAGCATAATCTGGAAACGCTTAGCCAAAGTGAAATATTATTCTTTGTAGGCTTAATGGTTCTAACAGCCATACCTGTTGGATTCTTTGCTGGTCTATTTGGTATTGGTGGGGGATTAATTTCAGTTCCTTTTCTTTATTATCTATTCAATTCATTTGGAATGGATCCTAATTATGTAATGCATTTAGCTGTTGGAACTTCATTTTCAATAATCATTCCAACTTCAATTGTATCAGTAATGACACATCACAAATTTAAGGCAGTCGATTTTGATATTGTTAAAAGCTATGGCTTATTCGTTGTGATTGGAGTTATATTTGGGACCATATTTGCAGCCAGCATAAAAACGAAACCATTGGTTTTATTCTTCTCAGTTGTAGTTTTTATCTTAGCTTTTTATCTTCTCTATTTAAAAGAGAAAGAGACCAACATTAAGCTTACAATAAAATTATCTTCAAAAATATTTTTTGGTTTCCTTGCTGGATTTATTTCAGCGCCGATGGGAATAGGTGGGGCGGTAATGAATGTACCAATTTTAAAATTCTTTGGTTACTCAATTAATAATGCAATTGGAAGTGCTGCTGCCATAGGTTTTTTAATTGCAGTTTTTGGTGCTGGAGGTTTTTTAATTTCTGGAAGTTATTTAGATGTTAATATGCCTTTAAGCATTGGATTTTTAAATATACCTGCATTTCTAATTTTTATACCTATAACTACTTTTATGGCTAGGATTGGTGCTAAAACAGTTCATAAGATCGACAAACAAAGAATAAGTAAATATTTTGGATTCTTTTTAATCGTTATTGGTTCAAAATTTTTATTTGAATATTTTAAACTTTAATGGAAAAAGTTAGTAAAAGTTTTTTAAAAGACTCTCACTTCATCACTGAACTCAAGCTTTGTAGCGTTAGATTAATTGATAATGCAAAATTTCCGTGGGTTATTTTAATACCAAAAAGAAAAAAGGTTACTGACATTCATCATCTAAATACAAAAGACCAAAAAGCTTTAATTACTGAAATAGTTTTTGTTTCAAAACTTATGCAAAAAGCATTTAAATCATTTAATATAAATGTTGAAAAGATTGGTAACGTTGTACCTCAACTTCACATTCATGTAATTGCTAGATCAAAAAAAGATAGTTCATGGCCACTTTCAGTATGGGTAGTTAAAAAGAAAACTTATTCTGCAAAAAATTTAAATCAAACTATAAATAAATTAAAAAAAGCTTTTAAAGTTTAAGTTTTATGCAAATAATTAATGATCAATCCTGTTCATGGATTAACGATTTAGAACCAAGAAAAAAATATAAATCACTAAAGAATGATGAGACATGTGATTTTATAATTATTGGTGCCGGTTACACGGGGTTATCAGCAGCAAGATCACTTGCAAAGATTAATCCTGATAAAAAAATTATAATTGTAGATGCCCAACTTGCTGGAGAAGGAGCAAGTGGAAGAAATTCTGGTTATTTAGTAGACACAACTTTAAACGAAGGGTTCGCATCTACAAAAGATTTGTCTGTATATCAGAATAAAACAAAGCTTTATCAAACAGGAATTTCTACTGTAAAAAAATATATCGAAGAACATCAAGTGGATTGTGATTGGAATGAATGTGGAAAATATTATGCCTCATCAGACCTTAATGATTTAAAGATTTTAGAAAATTTCAGCAAAATATTAAAAATACAAAACATAGAACATAAGATTCTTCAATCTAATGAGTTAGAAAAGCTATTAGGTACGTCTTTTTATAAAGTAGGGCTTTACACAAGCAGCGGCGTTTTATTGCATCCCGGTAAATTAGCTAGATCAATGATCAAAACACTACCTATAAACGTTGAACTTTTTGAAAACACTCAATTATTAAATTGGTTAGAGCAAAACGATAAAATAATTTGTAATTTTGAAAGTTACAAAATTGAATCTAAAAAAATAATTTTTTGTACTAATGGATTTTTGTCTAGTTTAGGTATTAAGCAAAGATATAATTTTCCAATCTCATTATCCGCAAGCACAACAAGAATTTTGAATAAAAATGAGCTTGATATAATGGGTAATCCAAGTGAATGGGGAGTTCTATCAGTAAAACCTATGGGCGCAACAGTAAGACTGACAAAAGACAAAAGAATAACAATTAGAAATACAGCTGAGATAAATAATTCATTTTCAATGAATGCAGATGAATTAGAAAAAAGAAAACAGTTTCATTTAAAAGGTTTAAAAAAGAGGTTTCCTTTTTTACCGAATGATATCATTGAACATACTTGGTCTGGCATTGCTTGTCGAAGTGCTAATGGAGCTCAAATTTTTGATCAATTAAGTAATAATGTTTACGTCGCTGGTTGCTTTAATGGAGCCGGTATTGGACTTGGAACATTATTCGGAGAACAAATTGCACTGAAAGCATCAAATTTTAATTCATCTGAAATGGAATTAATAGAGTCTCAATTAAAACCTAGTTGGTTACCACCACAACCTTTTTTAAATTTAGGAATTAAAGCGAAATTAATATTTGAAAGATATAAAGCAAAAAGTGAAATTTAAATATGCTTAGTTATAGGCACGGATATCATGCTGGAAATTTTGC
>VTPM01000009.1 GCA_008638125.1 Pelagibacteraceae bacterium | reverse complement strand
CCTGCGACCCTCTGGTCCCAAACCAGATGCGCTACCAGGCTGCGCTACGCCCCGATTGAATGTTTATATAGGTTAATTAAGGGTTTTTGGCAATTGAAACATTCTTGTTGTATATATTGATTGTAATATTACTTATTTGTTTAAATGAAAAAAATTGGAATTTTAACTAGCGGTGGTGATTGTGGTGGGCTTAATGCCGCCATTAGATCAATTTTTTTTAGAGCCAAAAACAAATATGGAATGACTGTTTTTGGTATTAAGAATGGCACTACAGGTCTAGTTCAAAGACCACTCGATTTCATAGAATTAAATCAAAAGACATTTTCTGGCTATTTATTAAAACAAGGTGGAACTTTCTTAGGAACTACAAACAAAGGAAGTTTAAAAGCAAAAGATAAAATTGTTGATCAAGAAAAATTGTTGATAGATGGTTATCATCAATTAGGATTGGACGGCCTAATTATTATCGGTGGTGATGGAAGTATGAATATTTTACAAAAAATTGCTAAAAAGGGTAATCTTAAAATTGTAGCTATACCAAAAACAATTGATAATGATGTTGGAGCAACAGATTTTTCTATTGGGTTTGACACGGCTGTAAACGTTGCAACACAAGCATTAGATAATCTTCATTCAACAGCAGTTAGTCATAGTCGATCAATGATTTTAGAAGTGATGGGTCGAGATGCTGGTCATATCGCTCTTAGTTCAGGTATTGCTGGTGGTGCTGATGTAATTTTAATACCAGAAATTAAATATTCAATTAAAGGAATTATAAATAAATTAAACGAAATGAAAAAAAGAGATGTTAAACATTCCTTAATAGTTGTTGCAGAAGCAGTAAAAATGGAAAATGGAAAAAAAGTAATTCATGAATTTAAAGATGGACAAAAACGTTTAGGTGGAATTGGTGAATATATAGCTAATCAAATAATGTCAAAAACAGATATTGAATGCCGTGTCACTGCTCTTGGTCATGTACAAAGAGGTGCTCCTCCAACTGCGAATGACAGAATTTTAGCAAGTGCTTTTGGTGTCTACGCAGTTGATCTGCTTGAAAAAGGTAAATTTGATAAAATGGTCGCATATAAAAATAGAAAAATCATTGATGTGACAATAAATGAAGCTATAAAAACTTATAAAAACGTCGAAAGGAACGATCCTTTAGTTGAAACAGCTTTATCTTTAGGTATTTATATAGGAGATATAAAATAATTTATGATTCAAATCTTAACAAAACCCTTTAAGGAATTTTTTAAATTAGAGTCAGCATCCGGTTTAGTCTTGCTGTTTTCCGCAGCTATTGCATTAATTATTAGTAACAGTGACTTTGCAAACCTATATTTTGATACTTTAAATACTTATTTTGCGGTTGGTATATCGTCATTTAAATTAAAACTAAGTGTCTTACATTGGATCAACGATGTGTTAATGACAATTTTTTTCTTTCTTGTTTCTCTTGAGATAAAAAGAGAGATGGTTCAAGGTGAGCTATCAAATCCTAAACAGGCTTTATTACCAATCATAGCTGCTGTTGGCGGTATGCTCGTGCCAGCTTTAATATACGTCTTCATTAATATTAACTCACCAGACACAATTAAGGGTTGGGCCATACCTTCGGCTACAGACATAGCGTTTTCTCTAGGTGTGTTATCATTATTAGGTAAAAGAGTACCTCTTTCATTGAAAATTTTTTTAACAGCTTTGGCTATAATCGATGATCTTGGTGCAATAGTAATTATTGCTTTCTTTTATTCTGGAAACATACAAGTGACTTATTTAATATTAATGGGACTGGCTTTGGTAGTCTTAATTTTTTTTAATAGATTTAATGTTAAAATTTTCCTTCCCTATCTAATTGTAGGAATACTCTTGTGGGATTTTACGCATCAATCGGGCATTCACGCAACTATATCTGGCGTGCTCCTTGCCCTACTCATTCCACATAACACTAAAGAAAAAAGTAAATCACTTTTACTTAAATTAGAGCACTCGATCGCACCTTATGTTGCATTTGGAATAATGCCATTATTTGCTTTTGCAAATGCAGGCGTGTCTTTAGAAGGTCTTGGGCTTAGCACCTTGCTTAATCCTGTGCCTCTTGGAATTGTCTGTGGTTTATTTTTTGGTAAACAAATTGGTGTTTTCTTTTTTTCTTACGTATCAGTAAAAATGGGATTAGCTCAAATGCCTAATCAATCAACATGGACGAATTTATACGCCGTTGGAATACTTACTGGAATAGGATTTACTATGAGTTTGTTCGTTGGTAATTTGGCTTTTGCTGACGCTAAATCAAATTTAGATGGAGTTAAAATTGGTGTTCTTGTTGGTTCTTTACTATCAACTTTAGTTGGATATTTTTTATTAAAAGCTTCAACTAAAAAGGAATGATTACAGGCGATATTATAAAAATTGCAGCCAATACCTCAAATTATGGCTTGATAAATAAATCAAAGTATAGAGCTAGTCTAAAAAATAAATTTTGTGGCGATACGATTACTGTTGAGGCAATAATTAAAAATGGAATTTTAGAACGAATGCATTACGAAACAGAGTCCTGTATTTTTTGTCAAGCATCTGCAAGTTTGCTATCTAGAACTGTTAAGAAAAAGAAAACAAATGATATTAAAAATGAATTAAAACAAATATTATTTACCAAAGAACATGAAGTTCCTGAAATTAATCCTTACTTAAAGGAATTAAAAAAAATTTTGAATGTTAAAAATAAAGATCGTTTTAAATGCATTTTACTACCATTAAATGCTTTGTATAAGGCAATAAGTGCTTGAGTATGAAAAAAACCCTATTTATATTAATATTAATGTTCTCATTCTTCTCTAAAGCTCACGCGAACTATTCAACTCTTGCAAATTCATTTTCCTTTAAAAATGTTGATGGAGGTGAAATAAAATTACAAGATTATAAAGACAAGGTAATAATAGTTGTTAATGTAGCTAGTAAATGTGGATTTACTAATCAATATGAAGATCTTCAGACCATTTGGAGTAAATATAAATCTGAAGGATTAGTAGTCATTGGAGTCCCATCAAATAATTTTAGACAAGAGCCTGGATCTAACCAAGAGATTAAAGATTTTTGTGAAACTACTTTTGGTATTGATTTTCCAATAACTGAAAAAACAGAAGTTATAGGTAAAGATGCACATCCCTTTTTCCTTTGGGCAAAAGAAAACCACGGATCAGGTGCTGTTCCAAAATGGAATTTTCATAAAATTGTGATAGGTAAAGATGGAAAGGTTGTTGATACCTTTGCCTCTATAACAAAACCAACATCTAATCGCTTTATAGAGTTAATTGAAAGAGAGCTTAAAAAGTAAAACTCATTCCATCAAAGGCTGGAATAATATTTGATGGTAGTTTTTTCTTAAGCAAACTGTAATCTAGATCAACGTGTAAATTTGTTAAAATTGTTTTTTTTGGTCCTAATCTTTTTGCAGTATCTAATGCACCTTCTAAATTTAGATGACTTGGGTGGGGTTTATTTCTAAGACAATCAATGATTAAGTAATCCAAATGAGTTAAAGATTTTTCTAATTTTCTAGGTATCGAACTACAATCACTTAGATAAGCAATTTTATTTAGTATCAAACCTGTAGATTTTATCATTCCGTGTGGAACCTCAATTGCTTCGATTTGAATTTTTGTTTTACTCTTACTTATAAAAAATTTATCCTTGATTACGTTAGCTTTACCTATGGGTATATATCCGTGTTTCTGTTTAAAAACAAAATCATACTTTTCTTTTAACTCTTTCATTGTTTTATTACTTGCATAAATATCTAATTTTTTTTTATTCATCCAAAAATAAGGTCTCAATTCAAAGATGCCCGACGTTTGGTCGGCATGTTCATGGGTATAAATAACAGCGTCAATATTTTTAATTTTATTTCTAATAATTTGTTGTTTTATATCTGGTGAAGTATCAATTAATACAGAAATGTCTTTATATTGAAAATGAGCACAACATCTTGTTCTTAAATTTTTTTTATTCTTAGAATTAGATTTTCCCCAATAATTAGTTATCCAAGGAGAACCAAGGGAACTTCCACATCCAAGTATAGTAAATCTATTTTTCAATTTAATTTACCAAATAATCTAAAAAAATTATCAGTTGTAATATTTGCAAATTCGTTTGAATTAATTTTTTTTAAATTTGCAAGGAAGTTTATAGTATGAATTATATGAGAAGGTTCATTGGATTTGCCCCTAAGTGGTTCTGGAGATAAATACGGGGAATCTGTCTCAACTAAAATTCGATCATTTGGAAGATTTAAAAAAGTATCAGCTAGAGATTTAGAGTTCTTAAATGTCACTACACCACTTGCGGAAATATAACATCCTAAATCAATTAATTTTAAAGCAAATTGATGTGACCCTGTAAAGCAATGGATTAAAATCTTAAAATCTTTTTTTTCTTTTTCTTTTTTTAAAATATCAAATGTTTCTTGTTCAGCTGATCTTGTATGAACAATTAAAGGTAAACCTGTTTCTTGTGATGCTTTTATATGCTCTTTAAATATCTTTATTTGAATATCTTTATCGGAATGATTGTAATAAAAATCTAGTCCACTTTCACCAATACCAATTATTTTTTTATTTGAATTAATTTTATTAATAATTTCGCTTGATGTTAGCATTGAATAGTCCTTTGTTTCATGGGGATGAATGCCGTAGGTTCCGTAAATAGAGGGGTGCTTAGCTACAATTTTTAATATTTTTTCATAGCTATCATCGGTAGTAGAAATACTCAAAAAAAACTTAACGTTATTGTTTTCACCTCTTTTAATAACTTCTTCTAAATTAGAAGCCATAGGTTCGTATTCAAGATGACAATGGGAATCAATTATCATCATCTATTTTTTTAAAAAGAATTGAGGTTTTTTGAAAGGGTTTGTCATGATCAAATAAATCTATATCACTTATAGAGTTAATCAATCTATCTTCATTTTTAAGATTAAGAATATCTAATATTTTATTACTGCTAATAGGAATAATTGGACTCAATAAAATACTAATATTTTTAATTTGCAATACAATAGAAAATAAAATGGTATTCATTCTATTAAGATCTGTTTTTTTTAATGCCCAAGGTTGTAAGTCATTAACGTACTTATTTGCCTCAAAAGAAAATTCAACAACCTGTTTAATATAATTATTTAAATCTTGTCGGTTCATATCATTAATCAAGTCTGGGACTTTTTTAACTAAATTATTAATAAGATTTATGTCTTCTACAGCTAAATTACTTGGTTTAGGTAGTTTGCCTTCACAATTTTTTTCAATAAAAGAAAAAACTCTTTGACATAAATTACCAAAATTATTAGCTAAATCATTATTAATGCAATTTTTTAAATTTTCCATTGAAACGTTTCCATCATTTCCAAGCGAAACTTCTTTCAATAAATAATATCTTAGTTGATCAATTCCATATTTATCTATGATTTCTAAAGGGTCTAAAATATTACCCAGAGACTTAGACATTTTTTTTTCATCAGATAAAATCCATCCATGACCAAATACTTTTAATGGAAGAGGTAGTTTAGCAGCCATAAGAAAAGCGGGCCAATAAACTGAATGAAACCTCAAAATATCTTTACCTATAATATGGATATTGGCAGGCCAAAACTTTTTATACAACGGATCATCAGTGTTAGGAAAATTTAAAGCACTGATATAATTAGTTAAGGCATCCAACCATACATAAATAATATGTTTGTCATCATTTGGAACTGGAATGCCCCATTTAAAAGAAGTTCTGCTTACAGATAGGTCATTTAATCCACCCTTAACAAATTGATAAATCTCATTGTATCTTGATTTGGGTGAGATGAATTCTGGATTTTTATCATAATGATTTAATAATTTATCTTGCCATGCTGAAAGTTTAAAAAAATAAGATTCTTCTTCGAACCAATCAACAACTGATCCTGAGGTTTTAGATATTTTTTTATCACCATCTTGGATTATTTCATCTTCAGTATAGTAAGCTTCATCAGAAACAGAATACCAACCAGCATACTTAGATAAGTAAATATCTCCAGATTCTAGGAGTCTATTCCAAATAGCTTTAACGGACTCGTGATGTCTTGATTCTGTAGTTCTAATAAAGTCGTTATTAGAAAGATTTAAGGTTTTTGTTAATTTTTTAAATTTTTCCGACAATTCATCACAAAAAATTTTTACATCTTTATTTTTTTTTTCAGCCTCTCTTTGAATTTTTAAACCATGTTCATCTGTACCCGTTAGGAAATGAACATCATAACCTTCGAGCCTTTTAAATCTTGCAAAAACATCAGCAACAATGCTTGAATAAGCATGTCCCATATGTGGGTTACCAGATGGGTAATAAATTGGAGTAGTAATGTAAAAATTTTTAGACATTTTGAAGTTTAAAATTTATATCGTTTAGAACTGAACTTATATTAAGGTTATATTTGGTTAAGTTATCTAAATTCTCAAATATCATAGATTTTCTTTTCAGCAAATAGTCTGTTTTCATAGATCTCTCTTTTATCATTTTTAAGAAATGGATATCGATAAAATAATATATTAAACTGATAATAGTTTTATCTTTATCTTTTTTATATAAATTTAATAATAAGTTAAGTTTATTCTCTAAACTTTGCTCATTAGTAATTTCATATTTTTCGCATATATAATTAAATTTAATGAAAGTACCAGGAGTTAAGGATTTATCTTCAATGATAATATTTTTAATTTGATTTAAATTTATTAGATAATCAATAACATTTTTTTTCTTATTGTGCGGCATAAATATATTTTCAGCTAAACATCTAGATGATATTGTTTTTAGTAAATCAGATTGTTGATTGTTTATTAGAATAAAAAAATTGTTTAAGCTTGGCTCTTCAAGTATTTTTAATAAAGCATTAGCTGAATTACCATTTAAATATTCTACTTCATCAATAATAATGAATCTTGGTTGATCTATTAATGATGTGTTTGAAATTATTTGTTTTAAATTTCGAACATCCTCAATTTTAATATTTTTATTTTCTTCTGCTTTTAAAAATAATATTTCTTGGGAAGTTTGATTTAATAAAGAGGAATAAAATTTAGAGTTAGTATTTATTTCCTTTTTTGTAACGTTATATTTTTTTTCTTTTTCATTTTTAGTAAATAAATAATTCAAAAAATGATTTATTAAAGTAAATTTACCCAAACCCTTTTTTCCATTTAACAAAAGTACTTTTGGAAATTTATTATTTTCATATAAATTTATTAATTGATCAAACTGTTCATCTAGAGCTAAAAGTTTAGAGTTTAACAAAGGATCAAAAGTAGATGGAAACAGCATTTAATTAATTTTTTTGACAACTAAATTAAAAATTTTTCTTTCTAAAAGAGGTGTATTTTCAGATGAATCGAACACAAAATAATTAGGGTTTTTTTTGGCTAGAGAAAGATATGCGTTTTGCGCTTTTCTATAAAAGCTTTGCTTTAATTTATCAAACTTATTATTTTTTTTTCTTTTTTTTATTCTTGCTAAAATAGCTTTCATATTAGCTTTTAATACTATTGTTAAGTTTGGCTTTAAATTCTTCAAAATATATTTTTGATTTATTAAATTTATTTTTTTATCAATTTTATTACCTATAACTTGATACGCATAAGTAGAGTCAGTAAATCTATCGGAAATTAATATATGTTTATTTTTTTTAGCAAATAAAATCGTTTTTTTTACATGCTCATTTCTTGCGGCATTCATCAAATAAAAATCTGTTAATTTGTCAAATTGGATTGATTTATTGGAAAATATAACTTTTCTAATTAACTCTGCTGTCTTTGATCCACCAGGTTCTCTTGTTTTAATTACTTTGTATCTAAGTTTTTTTAATGATCTGTATAATTTATCGATTTGATAACTTTTTCCAGTTCCTTCTGTTCCTTCAAAAACAATAAAGAAAAATTTTTTTTTAAGCATCTCCCCAAATCATATAATTAAAAGATGTTAAAAGGCTTGCTAAAAAGTTAACTTTCTTAACATCTTCGCTAGAATATATTGGGACTGTTTTTAAAAGCTCATCCTTATTATAAATTTTTATTAAAGCAATTTCATTATCTTTTTTAATGGGTGCTTTTATAGGTCCATTATATTCTAAAAAAACATTAAAATCTTTTAGGTCTTTTTTATCAATAGTAAAATAAACATCTTCATTTGTATAACCCTTTACAAATTCTTTTTTACCTAGCCATGTTTTTAATTCAAAAATTGTTTCATTTTTTTTTGATATTTCAAAAGTGTCAGAATTTGTTAACCCCCAATTAAGTAACTTAAGTGACTGACTTGCTCTAGACGCGATTGTTTTAAAACCACTACCTACAGCAATTAACCTTCTGGTATCTTTTTTCATAGAACTTGCTAATGAGTATTCCTCTACAGATAAATGGCCAGTTTTAATTCCATCTACACCTTGGTTTCTAAATAGTAATAAATTTCTATTAGGTTGAGTAATTGGTTCGCCGCCCGTTCTTTCCCAAGTAAATTCTTGTTCTGCGTAATAATGATAAAATTCAGGGTAATTTTTTATTAAATATTTTGACATAAGTGCTATATCTCTAACAGTAGAATAGTTTTCAACATCATTAATTCCAGAAGAATTTGCAAAATGAGTATTAACCATTCCAATTTCTACCGCTTTATCATTCATTAATTGAACAAAGTTTTCTTCTGATCCAGCTATTCCTTCAGCTAAAGCAACGCAAGCATCATTTCCAGATGCTACGATGATGCCTCTTAAAAGATTTTCAACTGTTATTTGATCGTTTACCATTATAAACATTGATGAATAACCTGCTTGAGACATTCTCCAAGCTTTTTCTGAAATTAAAATTTTATCATCTAAAGATAACTTATTAGCTTTTAATAAATCAAAAGCTACAATTGTTGTCATGATTTTTGTCATTGAAGCTGGATAGATGCTTAGATCTGCCTGTTCTTCAAATAAAACTTTATCAGTATGATAATCTAACAGAATTGCAGTTTTTGCTATAATTTTTGGATTAGCAAAAGCACTTGATAATGCAATTAGGTTTATTAAAAAAAAATATTTTATAAGTTTAATCATTTATTTTAATATCTAAATCTTCAAATTTGGATTGGCTCAAAATATTGTAATCATTTTTAAGCTTATTGATAGTATTATAAGGTCCCATCAACAATTCAAAGGATTTGTCATTCTTTTTATTAATAGTTATCATTTGGTAATTAGAGGCAGCTAAAACTTCAGCAAGTCTATCTCTTAAAAGCTCAGCGGACTCTTGACTATAAAAATCAGCAACTAAAATTGAATAAGTTTTTGTTTTTTTTGATTTTTTTGATCCCTGCTCTTTAATCGAAATATTATCAATGTTAATTTTTTCTATTGGAGCTTTATTCGGTATGAGTCGCTCTTCTTTTTCAGTTATGGCCTTTTCGGCAATAAATGACTTATTTATCTTTATTTCATTTACTTCGATAAAGGGAAAATCTTGGTCTAAATTTAACTCTTGCATAATGCTTTCGGAAATTAATATCTTATAGAAATCATCATATTTAATTCGCTTTTTAACTATTAATTCTAAAAACTTTTTATTATCTGGATTTATTATTCTTATTTTTGTGCCTATTTTAAATTTATTATGAGAAATGAAATATGTTTCTTTGTCTAATGATTTTGGAGATAAATTATTAGGTAAAATATAAGCAAATCCTTTAGCAGTGTATGAAGATGATTTTTTAGAGGTTGATGTTTGTGTAGTACAAGAAAATAAAAATAATAATAAAAAAATAATTTTATATTTCATTTTTGATTGACTCCGCTAATGTGCATACTGATAAAGCAAATCTTAAAGAACGATTCCATTTTAATATGATTTCATAATTATCATAAACTAAAAACTTTGGTGAAGTACCATCACCATCAGGCAATACAAGAGCTGCCAAATAATTATTTTTATTTTCATCTTGATCAATAAAATTAATTCCTATCTTTTTCCAATTAGAAACTTTTTTCTTATTAGAGATATTTCTTGCTGAATGATTAAAATATTTTGAACTAATATCTTTACTAAAATTAACTTTATCAAAGCAAGGCATATTTTTTTTCCAACCTATTTTATTAATGTAATTAGCTGCAGATCCTATAGCATCTAACTTTGATTCTTTAAGATCAATATAACCATCTTTGTCATAATCTATGGCATAATTAGCAACACTTGATGGCATAAATTGAAAATTACCTACTGCACCTGCCCAAGACCCGTATAAAGTATCTTTTTTAATTGTTTGTGAGTCTAAAAGTTTCAACAATGTAATTAATTCATTTGTAAAATAAGCACTTCTTCTTTTATCAAAACTTAAAGTTGCAAGGGATGAAATTATATCCATTTTACCTAAATTTTTTCCAAAATTAGTTTCTGTACTCCACAAAGCTAATAATATTTCTTTATTTACATTAAATTCTTTTTCTACTTTGTTAAAAATATTTTGATTTTCTTTTAAAAGTATGACTGCTTGATCAATTGCTCTTTTATTGGCTCTCTTACTTATATAAACATCTGTTTTTTCAAAAAATTCAGGTTGTCTATTGTCGTATTCTATTACCTTTGAAATATATTGAACATCGCTTAGTGCATCTTCAATTGTTTTTTGTGATATACCCTCTTTTTTTGCTTTGATTTTAAAGTTATCTAACCATAAATTAAAATTTGCTGGATTTGCTTGTAATAAGGAAAAATTAAAGAAAAAAAATAGTGCTAAAAATATTTTTTTAACAATTATTGGCATTTTTTTAACTAACATAAAAAAAAACTCAAAACTAGATCGAATTAAACTAATCAATATTGTTATTTAGTAGTATTGATAGTAATAAGGGCATGCTGATTATGGAGAGGTGGCTGAGCGGTTGAAAGCACTGGTCTTGAAAACCAGCAACGGGGCAACTCGTTCGTGGGTTCGAATCCCACCCTCTCCGCCAGTTAAATTTTAAATTCTTTAAACAAATTTAGAATTTCATCATCATCAAAATTGGGTATTAAAGTACCATTTAAATAATAATTATATATATCTTCATCATTACATTTTAAGAAATCATTCAACTTATCTAATTTATTTTCATCGAGTTCATTAATTACTGATTTTACAAAAGATGTTAATAAAATATCCATTTCTTTTGTACCTCTATAACCAGATCTATATTTAATTTTGTTTTTAAGTAATTCTAATTTATCCATAGTTATATTGTATTATATAATAGTGAATGAAACCAACTAACTATAAAAATTTTTTATTTGCAGATATTACCTCGGTAAATGGGGTTGGTAAGAAAATTTCAACCTATTTTAAAAAAAAAAAAGTAAATACAATTAATGATTTACTTTGGAACTTACCCTATTCACAAACAGATAGATCTGAAACAACTACACTTGACAAACTTGAAATTGGAAAAATTTTTACATTAAAAATTAAAGTTCTAAAATATAATTTTCCAAGAATAAGAAACTTACCTAATAGAATTAAGTGTAGCGATAACAATGGTGAAATAGATTTAATTTTTTTTAATAGCAAAGAAGGATATATTAGAAAAATTTTACCATTAAATGAATGGGTCGTTGTAAGTGGTAAAGTAAATTATTTTAAGAACAGATATCAAATTACAAATCCAAATTACATTACCACAATTGATAAAATTGATTATGTTAAATCGGTAATTCCAAAATATTCTTTAACAGAAGGTTTGACAGAGAAGGTTTACAGGAAAATAATTGAAAATATCTTATTAAATATTCCAGACTTAGATGAATGGCATGATCAAGATTTTATAAAAAAAATGAAATTTTTAAATTGGAAACAATCTATGATTAATTTACACAATGCTAATACAAAGAATGATATCAACTCTGCTTCCTATAGACGTTTAGCTTATGATGAAATTTTTGCAAATAGTTTATTTTTATCCAAAAATAGAAATAAAATAAAAAAAGTAAAAAAAATAACAAAGAATTTTAGTCAGTCCTATAGCTCAAAAATAATTAACACTCTCAAATTCGAATTAACTAAAGGACAAAACATAATAATTAATGAAATTAACGAAGATTTAAAATCATCACAAAGAATGTTTAGAATTTTACAAGGTGATGTAGGTTCGGGAAAAACAATAATTGCATTAATAGCTGCAATTAATGTTATTGAGGCTGGTTACCAATGCGCTTTAATGGTTCCTACGTCCATATTAGCAGAACAACATTTTAAACTTTTTGAAAAATTAATTAAGGATGCAAATCTTAATATTAAATTTGATTTACTAACGAGTAAAATTGAAAGAGATAAAAAGAAAAAAATTTTAAAAGATGTTGAGGAAAATAAAATAAATTTTTTAATTGGTACTCATGCCTTATTTCAAAAAACTGTGAATTTTAATAAACTGGGATTAGTTATAATAGATGAGCAACATAAATTTGGTGTCAATCAAAGATTTATGTTTGCAAAAAAAGGAGACAAAAATTGCGACCTCTTATTAATGTCGGCAACACCTATTCCAAGAACTATGATGATGTCGATTTATGGTGATATGGATACTTCCCGATTAGTTGAGAAACCTTTACACAGAAAACCGATTTTAACTTTAAGCAAGCCTGAAAATAAAATCGATGATCTATGGCCATTTATTAAAAATAAATTAAATAAAAATGAACAAGTTTTTTGGGTCTGTCCACTAATTGAAGACTCAAAAAAGTTAGATTTTACTTCTACAAAAAAAACCTTTGATTTACTTGAAAAAAAATTTCCAAAAAAAATTGGTTTGATACATGGTTCTCTTGATCAAATTGAAAAAGAAAAAGTATTAAAGAAGTTTTTAGATAATGAAATATCAATTCTTGTTTCTACTACCGTAATAGAAGTTGGGATAGATTTTCCTAACGCAACTACTATAGTTATAGAAAATTCAAATAAATTTGGATTAGCCCAACTTCATCAATTAAGAGGTAGAGTTGGTAGAGGTGATAAAGATTCTACATGTATACTTTTATTTAAGAACCAACTTAGTCAAAATGCTAAAAAAAGAATTCAAATATTAAAATCTTCAAATGATGGCTTCTATATTGCTGAAGAGGATATGAAATTAAGAGGTTATGGTGACTTGATTGGATTTAAACAAAGTGGCATTAAATTATTTAAAATTGCAGATCCTGTGCATCATGAAGATCTCTTCAATTTAGCTTCACAAAATATCAACAAACTTGATCCAAAAAATCTAAATGATTCAAAATACGAAATTTTATTGAAACTTTTTGATAAAGTGGATTTAATTGA
This sequence comes from Pelagibacteraceae bacterium, assembly GCA_008638125.1. Classification (GTDB taxonomy): domain Bacteria; phylum Pseudomonadota; class Alphaproteobacteria; order Pelagibacterales; family Pelagibacteraceae; genus Pelagilacustribacter. The sequence continues at coordinate 12,814 of VTPM01000009.1, read as the reverse complement.
TGAAGAGAAAATTTCAGCCTAATGTTTATTAATTAGATGTGCCAGCAGAAACAATAAATTTTGAAGCTTCTTCAAAAGACATATCTAAATAAACAATATCCTTTTTTGGTACCATCAACAAAAAACCACTAGTTGGATTAGGTGTAGTGGGAACAAATACATTGACTAATTGTTCGTTAGTTTTTTTTGAAATTTCTCCCTTATTATCTTTTGTTGCAAAGCCTACTGCCCACAAACCTTTTCTTGGGTACTCAATTAAGACTACACTCTTTTTTGTACCTTTGGTTTGTGCAAAACTTTCTGTTAATTGGCCAACAGCAGAATAAATGGTTCTCAAAATTGGAATTCTTTTGAGTATATTATTAAAAATTTCTAAAATTTTTTTTCCAATAAAAGATAAAGAAATTCCTCCTACAATTGTAATAAAAATTATTGTAATTAATATCTCAATACCCGGTATATCAAATGGCAGATAATTATTTGGATTAATTTTACTTGGTAATAATCTCGAAGAAAATTTTATTAAAAATATACTTAAATAAATAGTTATGCCGATAGGTATTAGTACTATTGCTCCTGTGATAAAATAGTTTCTTAGAGTTCTGAAAAGAGACTTTTTTTTATTTGCTGGCATTAATGATAGCTAGAATAAACAATAAAAATTACTAACAATATAAAAATTGCAATTAAAATTTTATTATTTAAAATCATCTTATTTAACTTTTTATATGATTCATAACATAAATAGAAGAAAATTTATTGAGCTATTTGGCTGTGGTTGTTGCAGTCTTATACTTCCTTCTTGTACAACTGTACCAATCACAGAGAGAAAACAACTTTCTATTTACCCAGAAGCTACAATTAATCGTCAAGCAAGCGCGGCGTATGAAACTTTCAGATCAAAAACAAAACTAATAAATTCTGGGAAAGAATTAGAAACGATTAAAGATATAGGTAAAAGAATTGAATATGCAGTTTCTGCTTTCTTTACAAAAAAAGATGGAACTGACCCTACTAGCAACTTTGAATGGGATTACATATTAGTAGATAATGATAAAGTTAAGAATGCTTGGTGCATGCCTGGTGGAAAGATTGCTGTTTATACCGGCATACTGAAAATTACTCAAAATGATGATGCCTTAGCAGCTGTTATGGGTCATGAGATTGCCCACGCTGTAGCTAAACATTCAATTGAAAGAGCTAGCCAAGCTCTAACTGTAAATTTAGGCACTCAAATAGCAGATATTTTTTTAGGTGGAGCAATAAACAGAACTAGAAATAGTGTTGGTCAAGCTAGTGGTATGGATATATTTCAATTAGGAATATTCAATCCTTTTGGGAGAAAACAAGAAACCGAAGCAGATTATTTAGGATTAATTTTTGCATCCCTTGCAGGATATGACATTAGAGAGTCAGTAAAACTTTGGGAAAGAATGTCTGAAAGCAATAAAGGTAAAGAACCTCCTCAGTTTTTAAGCACTCATCCTTCTAGCCAAAATAGAATTAAAAACTTAAATAATTGGATTACAGAGGTGATTGTTAAATACCCGCCAATTAAAAGAACTTAATTGTGGTGAGCCCTGATGGACTCGAACCATCGACACCTTCCTTAAAAGGGAAGTGCTCTACCAACTGAGCTAAGGGCCCTAAAGAGAAATTTCTTTTATATATAAAACACCTAGAATTCAAACAAAAATTCTCATTAATTAAAGATTTTAATATATTTGTTATAAAAGTTATTAAAATTTCCCTCTTTGATCTGTTTTCTAATTTCGCTCATAAATTGTTGATAAAAATTAATATTATGTAGAGAAATTAGCATTGAAGCTAATATTTCATTAGTTTTAATCAAATGATTTAAATAGCTCTTTGAATATAAATTTAAATTTCTAATTGAGGCTTCTCTATCAAGAGGCTCTTTATCGTTTTGATATTTAGCATTTCTTAAATTGACTTTACCTTGCCAGGTAAAAGCTAATCCTGTTCTTCCTGATCTAGTTGGCAAAACACAATCAAACATATCTATTCCACTTTTTACAGCACCGAGTATATCTGAGGGGGTGCCAACACCCATAAGATACCTTGGTTTGTTTTTTGGCATATAGCTTACAGTCTTATTTAAAATACCAAACATTTCATCTTGTGTTTCTCCAACCGCAAGTCCGCCCATTGCATACCCGTCAAAACTAATTAGTTCTAATTTTTCTAGGCTATCTAATCTTAATTTTTGATCTAATCCTCCTTGAATAATTCCAAATAGAGCCTTTTGATCGTTCTTGCCAAATTCAATTTTGCATCTTTTTGCCCAAAGCGTGGAAATGTTTATTGCATTTTTTAATTTTTCTAGGTCTGTGGTCGATCTAGGGCATTCGTCTAAAACCATCATAATGTCTGAATTAATTGATTTTTGAATTTGAATACTTTTTTCTGGGCTTAAGACAAATTTTTTTCCATCTATATGAGAAGAAAAAATTGCTCCTATATCAATATCTATTTTATTTAATTTAGCTAACGACATAATTTGAAAACCTCCAGAGTCAGTTAGTATAGGTTTTTGCCAATTCATAAAATTATGCAAACCAGAAAATTGATCTAAAATATTAACTCCTGGTCTAATCATTAAATGATAAGTGTTTCCTAATATAATTTGTGTTCCTGTGGAAAGAACATCGTCAGTAAAAATACCTTTTAGTGTTCCAAGTGTACCAACTGGCATAAAAGCTGGGGTATCAATGTCTCCTCTTGGTGTGGAGATTTTCCCCAACCTTGCATTTTCATCTTGAGTTATTAACTCAAATGAAAATTTCTTTTCATTCATGAAAAATTTATTTTTTTGATCTAAGGCTTATTATTTTATCTGGATCATCTACAGAGCCATTAGGACCATCACCTTTTTTTATATTATCAATAAACTCCATGCCTTTTACCACTTTACCAAAGGCAGTATAGTTTCTATCTAAGTGAGGAGCAGATTCAAAAACAATAAAAAATTGACTATTTGCACTGTTAGGATCAGATGATCTAGCCATTGATAATACACCTCTATCATGTGCAACATCACTAAATTCAGCTTTGAGATCAGGTAGATCTGATCCACCTGTGCCTGCTAAATCCAGATTAAAATTAGCCGAATTAGAATTCCCAAACTTAACATCACCTGATTGAGCCATAAAACCTTCAATTACTCTATGAAATACAACTCCATCATATTTACCTTCATCAGCTAATGTTTGAAATCTTTTTACGTGATTTGGTGCAACTTTAGGAAAAAGTTCTATTTCAACTTCACCATCCTTTAATTTTAAAATCATTTTGTTTTCCTCCGCAAGGGTTATGTTAATTGATAAATAAAAAAAAATAAAAATTAAAAATAATTTTTTCATTAGATTTTTTCTTTTACAAATTTTATAACAGACTTTGTAACAAATTTATTAATATTTCCCTTTAATTTTGCTATTTCTTTAACAAAATTTGAGGAAATTACTTGGTTTTCTACATCTGACATTAAAAATATTGTATCTATTGCGTTGTTTAATCTTTTGTTCATTCCAGCTAATTGAAATTCATATTCAAAATCAGAGGCAGCTCTTAATCCCCTTACTATAACTTGTGAATTATATTTTTTACATAAATTAATAGTCAAAGTATTAAAAGGAATAACTAAAATTTTTTTTTTATTTAATTTTAAATCTGAAAATAAACATTTTTTAATAATTTCAATCCTCTTTTCAACTGGAAAAAAGTAATTTTTATTTTTCGTATTTGTTGCAGCAACAACAATTCTATCAAAAAGTTTTAAGGATTTTTGGATTACATCAACATGTCCCAATGTAATTGGATCAAAAGTGCCTGGATAAATAGCAGTTCTCATATTTTAGTTTATATTATCTTCTATTTTAATTGCAGAAACTACTTTTTCAGCACCACTCATTTTTTTAATTGTCACTCCTTGAGTATTTCTTCCTGCTACTCGAATATCTTTTACAGAACATCTCATAACACTTCCTTTATCAGTAGATAAAATTATTTCATCATTATCGCTAACTATTAAAGTAGAAGCAACATTACCATTACGTGGTGAATTAATAATACTGATAATTCCTTTTCCACCTCTATTAGTAACTCGGTAATCAAGATAAGAAGTTCTCTTACCATAACCATTTTCAGTTATAGATAAAACGTATGTATTTAATCCTTTTTGTAGTTTTTCATCTGTCTTAATAGCTTTAGCGTCAAGTTTTGGTGAATTTATTATTGATAGAGATATTACTTTATCATCTTCTGCCAATTGAATTCCTCTAATCCCTTTTGATGATCTTCCTTTAAACAATCTTAATTTTTTAGCATTAAATCTTATGCACTTACCTTTTTTTGTGCTTAACATTATGTCTTGATCATCATTACATATTTTAACACCAACAATTTTATCATTTGTATTTAATTTCATTGCAATTTTTCCATTTGCATTAATATTATTAAAATCTTCTAAACTATTTTTTCTGACGTTTCCGTTAGCAGTAACAAAAACTACTAATAAATTTTTCCATAAATTTTCATCTTCAGGTAAAGGCATTATAGAACTAATCGACTGATGATTTTTAAGAGGTAAAATATTAAATAAAGACTTACCTTTTGAACTTGCGCTTCCTTCTGGAATTTTCCAAGCTTTTAATCTGTAAGCTAAACCCTCTGAAGAAAAAAATAAAACAGGAGTATGTGTGTTAGCCGTGAAAATTTGTATAACAAAATCTTCGTCTCTAGTGACAATACTAGTTTTTCCTACGCCACCTCTTTTCTGTGTTTTTAAACTGCTTAAAGGGCTTCTTTTAATATATCCTTGATTTGTAATATTTATTACAACAGACTCTTTTTGAATTGTTTCTTCAATGCTATAGTTAAGTTCAGCATCAGTTATCTTAGTTCTTCTAGGAACAGCAAATCTAGTCTTAATTTCTAAAAGTTCTTCGCTAATTAACTTGTATAGTTCTTTTTTTGAATTTAAAATTTTATTATATTCAACGATAAGATCAGATAATTTGTTAATTTCACTCTCTATCTCCCCTATTCCATAGGCAGTTAATTTCTGAAGTCTTAATTCTAAAATAGAGTCAACCTGGGTTTCAGATAAGCTGTAACTACCTGCGTTTTTTTTATTCTCTATTAAAGCAATTAATTTAATACTTTTTTTAATTTTCCACTTTTTTGCAAGTAAGTTTTTTTTTGCAGAATCAGTATCTTTTGAATTCTTAATAATTTTAATAACTTCATCAATATTCTCAACCGCTGTAGCTAATCCAATTAAAATATGAGCTCTTTCTTCAGCTTTTTTTAAATCAAATTTTACTCTTTTAGTAACTGTTTCCTCTCTAAATTTTACAAACTCTGAAATAAATTCTTTTAAATTAAAAATTTTAGGTTTGTTATCAACAATTGCTAAAGTGTTAAAACCAAATGAACTCTCAATGCTTGTTTGTTTATAAAGTTGTCTTCTAATTGTTTCACCCTCAACACCTTTTCTTAATTCTATTACAACTCTTATACCTTCTCTATTAGATTCATCTCTAATATCACTAATGCCCTCTATTTTTTTTTCTCTAGCTAATTGAGCTATACGCTCAACTAAAACTGATTTGTTAATCTGATATGGAATTGATTTAATGATTAATATTGATCTATCATTTTTTAAAACTTCTTCTTCTATCTCACCTCTGATTTTAAAAGAACCTCTTCCTTTATTATAGCCTTGCTTAATAATGTCAGTTCCAATTATTACACCTCCAGTTGGAAAGTCAGGACCCGGAACATGCTTCATCAATTGAGCAATAGTAATATTAGGATTGCTTATATAAGCATTCGTAGCATCAATAACTTCTCCTAAATTATGAGGTGGTATGCTAGTTGCCATCCCTACTGCTATACCTCCGGCACCATTTACTAAAAGATTTGGAAACTGAGATGGCAAAACAACTGGCTCATTTTCTGTTTCATCATAATTTTTTCTATATGAAACTGTATTTTTCTCTAAGTCTTCAGTTAAAAATTGTGAGATTTTACCTAATTTTGTCTCTGTATATCTCATAGCTGCAGGAGGATCTCCATCGATAGATCCAAAATTTCCTTGGCCTTCAATTAATGGAACGCTCATTGAAAAATCTTGAACAAGCCTTACAAGAGCATCATAAACCGACTGATCTCCGTGTGGATGATATTTACCAATTACATCTCCAACTATTCTTGCTGATTTTCTAAATGGTTTTGACCAATCGTAGCCCCCTTTGTACATCGCATAAATTATTCTTCTATGAACTGGTTTCAGGCCATCACGTACATCTGGCAGAGCTCTACTAACAATTACGCTCATAGCATAAGATAAGTATGACGAACTCATCTCATCTGAGACTAAAATTGGTTTAAAAGAATTATTATTTTGGGTAGATGCTTTTTCCATTAAATTTAGAAAGGAATCTCGTCATCTAAATCACTATTTGATGGTTGAAAATCATCGTTAGGCAACGAACTTTTATTTTCACTTACCAAATTAGAACTTTCAGATTTGCTTCGTCCATCAAGCATTGTTAAAGATGAATTGTAACCCTGAAGAACGACTTCAGTAGAATATTTGTCTTGACCAGAAGCCTCATCTTTCCATTTTCTGGTAGTAAGTGCGCCTTCAATATAAACGTTTGCACCTTTTTTTAAATATTGTTGAACCACATTAACAAGTCCTTCATTGAAAATTACAACTCGGTGCCATTCAGTTTTTTCTTTTCTCTCTCCTGTTGACTTATCTTTCCATGATTGGCTAGTAGCTACACTTAACCTTGCGACACTTTTGCCGTTAACCATTTGTTTGATTTCGGGGTCCGCTCCTAGTCTTCCGATTAATAATACTTTATTTAAACTTCCAGCCATATTTTTAAGTCTTACTATGCGATTTGTTCTTTAATAACAATTAAATTTATATCATATTAACAACCAAATTATAAGTTGATTATTAATTAGAGTATAAAACGAGATGAAAAAAATCATTATAAAAGGCGCTAAAGAACATAATTTAAAAAATGTTTCCGTTGATATTCCTAAAGAGAAGTTAGTAGTGATTACAGGTCTATCTGGATCTGGAAAATCATCCTTAGCTTTTGACACGATTTATGCAGAGGGACAAAGAAGATATGTTGAGAGCTTGTCTGCGTATGCCAGACAATTTTTAGATAAAATGAAGAAGCCAAAAGTTGATTTAATTGAAGGACTTAGTCCAGCTATTTCAATTGAACAAAAAAATACTTCAAAAAATCCAAGATCAACTGTAGCTACCGTAACTGAAATCTATGATTATATGAGAGTTCTTTACGCTCGAGTTGGCGTACCCTATTCTCCATTTACAGGAAAGCCAATTGTATCCCAATCCGTTAGTGAAATGGTAGATAAAATAAAAACATTACCAAAAAGTAGTACTATATTCCTTCTGGCACCAATAGTTAGGGGTCGTAAAGGTGAGTATAAAAAAGAAATTTTAAATTATAAAAAAAGAGGGTTTCAAAAAATTAAAGTTGATGGAAACTACTACGAAATCAATGATTTCCCAGATTTAAATAAAAAAACCAAACACGACATCTCAATAATTGTTGACAGAATTGTTATTAATTCAAGCATCGGAAATAGGCTGGCGGATAGTGTTGAAACTGCCTTAAATCTTTCAGGTGGACTTTTAAATGTAGAATATGAAGACGAAACTTTACCAAAAAAATTTAGAAAAAAAGAATCTATAACATTTTCATCAAAATTTTCTTGTCCAGAAAGTGGTTTTACAATTGAAGAAATAGAACCAAGATTATTTTCATTTAATAGTCCTTATGGAGCATGTGAAGAGTGTGAGGGTATCGGTCATAATTTAAATGTTGATCCTAATTTAGTTGTGCCAAATGATAAAAAAAGCTTACAAGACGGTGCTATCGAACCTTGGGCTAAATCAACATCTTTATATTATGTACAAACGCTAGCATCTTTAGCTAAACATTATAAATTTTCAATGTCAGAACCGTGGAAAAAAATTCCAAAAAAAATTCAAGATATAATTCTTTATGGATCGGATGAGGAAGAAATAAAATTTTCCTATGATGATAACTATCAAAGTTACACTACTAAAAAAACATTTGAAGGAGTGATTAATAATTTAGAAAGAAGATATCTTGAAACTGATAGTGAATGGAAAAGAGAGGAAATCTCACAATATCAAAGTGAAACAAATTGTGAAAAATGTAAAGGATATAGATTAAAAGAAGAAGCTCTTTGCGTAAAAATCAATGATTTAAATATAAGTGAGGTGACAAAAAAATCTATTGATGAAGCAAAAGAATGGTTTGATAATTTAAATACAATTTTAAATGATAGAGATAAAAAGATTGCTCAACACATATTAAAAGAAATTAATGAAAGATTAAATTTTTTATTAAATGTAGGTCTAAATTATTTAACACTTTCAAGGGAGTCTGGAACTTTATCTGGTGGTGAAGCTCAAAGAATTAGACTTGCTTCTCAAATTGGGTCTGGTTTGACTGGTGTATTATATGTTTTGGATGAGCCGTCAATTGGTTTGCATCAAAGAGATAATAAAAAATTAATTACAGCTTTAAAAAAACTTCGAGATCTTGGAAATACAGTCATAGTGGTTGAGCACGATACTGAAACAATGGAAAATGCTGATCATATAATTGATTTAGGACCTGAAGCTGGACTATACGGAGGTGAAATCGTTGCTGAGGGAAATTATGATGAAATAATTAAAAATGAAAAAAGTATTACTGGAAACTATTTATCAGGAAAAAAATATATTGCTTTGCCTAAAAAAAGAAGAGTTGCAAAAAATGGAAGGTTTTTAGAAATTATAGGAGCTACAGGTAATAATTTAAAAAATGTTGATTTAAAAATACCAATTGGTGCTTTTTCTTGTATTACAGGAGTTTCTGGTAGTGGAAAATCAACTTTAATTTTGCACACTTTATTTAACGCATTAAACTTAATATTAAACAATAATAAATCTAGAAAAACCCCTAAAGCTTTTAAAAACTATAAAGGCACAGAATTAATAGATAAAATTATAGATATAGATCAATCGCCTATAGGAAGAACACCTAGATCAAATCCAGCTACATACACAGGTGCATTTGGACCTATACGTGATTGGTTTGCTTCTCTTCCTGAAGCTAAGGCAAGAGGTTATAAAATAGGTCGTTTTTCTTTTAACGTTAAAGGAGGAAGATGTGAAACTTGTGAGGGCGATGGTGTAATTACTTATGAAATGCATTTTTTACCAGACGTCTTTATTCCTTGCGATACTTGTAAAGGTACTAGGTACAATCGTGAAACTTTAGAGATAAGGTTTAAGGATAAAAACATTGCAGATGTATTAGATATGACGGTTGATGAAGGATGTGCTTTCTTTGAAAATATTCAATCTATTAGATCAAAACTTATTACTTTAAAACATGTTGGTTTAGGATATATAAAAATTGGCCAACAAGCCACCACACTATCTGGAGGAGAGGCACAAAGGATAAAATTAGCAAAAGAACTTTCTAAAAGATCTACAGGAAGAACTTTATATATACTTGATGAACCTACAACTGGTCTTCATTCACACGATATAAAAAAATTATTAGAAATTCTGCAAGCATTTGTAAACACTGGCAATACTGTAGTAGTTATAGAACATAATTTAGATGTAATAAAAACTGCGGACTGGATTGTTGATATGGGTCCCGAGGGCGGTATTAATGGTGGAAAAATTATAGCTGAAGGCACTCCAGAAAAAGTATCTGAAACTAAAGGTAGTTATACAGGAGAATTTTTGAAGAAAATTCTATTTAAAGACACAATGAAAAAAACTGCTTAATCTTATTAAATTGTGTTATAAGAGAATCATATGGGAAATTTATTACAATCTTTACCAAAAACTATACACGCATCGGTTATTTTAGCGTTTTTATTATTTTTAGGTCTTCATTTTTTTGGGGACGGTTTTGCATTTGATAGATTGTTTTGGAGTTGGTTGTTTAGATACTTTCACGTTCTAGCTGGAGTGATGTGGATTGGATTGCTCTGGTATTTAAATTTTGTGCAAATTCCCTCAATGCCAAAAATTCCAGATGAACATAAACCTGCTATATCAAAAGTAATAGCTCCAAATGTTTTGTTTTGGTTTAGATGGGCTGCGTTCTTTACTATTGTTACCGGATTAATCGTTGCCACTTTAAATGGCTATGTACATCAAGCATTAATGCTAGGTATTGGAAGTGGATTTGGAAAAAATACTGCAATCGGAATTGGAATGTGGTTAGGAATAATTATGGCTTACAACGTTTGGTTTGTTATTTGGCCAAATCAAAAAAGAGCTTTAGGTATAGTTGAAAGCTCACCTGAAGAAAAAGCAAAATCAGCAAGAACAGCAATGTTGTTCTCAAGAACAAATACATTACTCTCATTACCAATGTTGCTTTCAATGGTAGCTGCTCAAAATTTATATTAATTTTCTTCTTCTTTTAGCAAAGTTTTTTGAGAAACTTTAAAATAGTTTAATACTGGACTGGCGACAAATACAGAAGAATAAGTTCCAATTATTACACCTAAAATCATAGCGAAGGAAAAACCTTTTAAAATTTCACCTCCCAAAATGAATATTGATAATAATGCTAATAAAGTTGTAAGTGAGGTAATTAATGTTCTTGAAAGTGTTTCGTTAATAGAAATATTAGCTATTTCATTAATTTCAATTTTTGAAAATTTTAAAAGATTTTCTCTTATTCGATCAAATATTACTACAGTGTCATTCATAGAATAACCTACAATTGTTAAAACGGCTGCTACAATTGAAAGATTTACTTCAAATGAAAGAATTGAAAAAATACCTAAAGTAATAATAACATCATGAATTAGGGCAATTATGGACCCAAGACTAAATTGCCATTCAAATCTAATCCAAATATAAAATAACATTGCAGCTAAAGATAATGCAATTGCAGTAAGTCCATTTTTCAAAAGCTCACTACTAACTTTTGGACCAACATTTTCCACTCTTCTAAAATTAACTTCCGTATTAAGTGATTTGGATATTTCTTCTTTTAATTCACCAATAAATTGGTCATTTTCACTCGAACTTTTTTCAAACTTAATTAGAAAATCTCCTTTTTTTCCAAATTGTTTAACATTTACATCTCCTAAATCTTTAATCTTTAATGAATTTCTAATATCTTGAATTTCTATATTTGGATCATCAATTCTTATCTCTAGTAATGTTCCACCTTTAAAGTCCACACCATAATTCAATCCTTTAAAGAAAAGAAAAAAAATACTTATCAGTACTGCTATAAGAGAAATTATATTAGCAACTTTAAATAAACTTGAAAAATTAATTTTATATTCCATTATAATTTAAAATACTTCCCTTCTCTGTCATTAAGAACAACTAGTGATGTAAGGTGTCTCGCTATAAAATATGCTGAGAATAAAGTAGTAACTATCCCAACGCCTAAAGTAATCGCAAAGCCTTTAACAGGACCTGTACCAAATACAAATAATATAGCTGCTGCAATTAATGTTGTTATATTAGCATCAATCACTGTTATTTTTGCTTTGTTATATCCTGTGTCAAAAGCATGTATGATTGATTTTTCTGTTTTAAGTTCTTCACGAATTCTCTCGTATATCAGCACATTTGAATCTACTGCCATACCTACTGTTAAAATAATACCCGCTATTCCAGGTAAAGTAAGAGTTGCTTCTAATAAGGTCATTACACCCAAAAGCATAAATAAATTTGAAATTAAAGAAATATTAGAAATTAAACCAAAAATTTTATACTTAATAAGCATAAAGATAATCACAAGAGTAAAACCAACAGCCAAAGAAAAGATACCAGCTTCAATTGAGTCTTTTCCTAAATCCGGACCTACACTTCTCTCTTCAACAATATTAATTGGTGCTGGAAGAGCACCTGATCGGAGTAACAATGCTAAATCTGTAGACTCTTGAAAAGAAAAACCCCCAGAAATTGTTCCGGTGCCACCGGTTATTGGTTCTCTAATCTGAGGTGCGCTAATTACAGCGTTATCTAAAACTATTGCTAATCTTTTACCAACATTTTCAGTAGTGATTTTACCAAATTTTTGTGCACCTAAACGATCAAGTGTAAAAGAAACAATAGGTTGATTAGATTGACTATCAAATTTTGGTTGAGCATCAATTAAATTTTCTCCGCTTATAACAACTCTTTTATTAACCGTTAATTCTTCATTTGTTTCTGAAATAATAAGTTTTTCAGAACCAAAACCATCATCGTCTTGCACCAACCTAAAAGTTAATTGAGCCGTTTTTCCTAATAAATCTTTAATTCTTTCAGGATTATCAATGCCAGGTAACTCAACAAGTATTCTTTTATCTCCCCTTTGTAATATTGTAGGTTCTTTGGTTCCGACATCATCAATTCGTCTTCTTATAATTTCGATTGATTGTTTAAGTGCAGCATTATTTAAACTTATTAATCCATAATTTGAAAAATTAATAAGAGCTTTATTAGCATTAAATGTAATATCTAATTCAAAGGTATTATAATCTGTAATAAAATTGTTAACTAAATTATCATTTTTTTTTAAAAAAATATTTTTGAATAAGTTTTGTTTATCAGTATCAATTATAAAACTTATAGAGTTATTGGAAATTGTGAAATCACTATAAATAATATTATTATCATTTAATAATTTTTTTATAGGAATAACTTTACTTTGAATTTTTTGATTAATTAATGGATTGGTATCAACTT
>VTPM01000048.1 GCA_008638125.1 Pelagibacteraceae bacterium | reverse complement strand
ATAGGAATAACTTTACTTTGAATTTTTTGATTAATTAATGGATTGGTATCAACTTCAAGCAAAATATAAGAACCACCTTGAAGGTCCAGACCTAAATTAATTTTCTTATCAATTGAATTATTAAACTTTAAATTTAATGATGCAAAAAAAATTAGAGTTAAAAGAATTAGATATACAAAAGTTACTTTGATTTTTGTAAAATTAAGCACAAAAAAAAATTATTTAGAGTCTGTTTTTTTTAATAAACTAGTTATTGTAGATTTAATAACTTGAACTTTAACGTTATCAGCTAGATTAACTTCAATTCTATCATCTTCTAAAACTCTATCTACCGTTCCTATAATACCGCCAGATGTAATCACCTCATCGCCTCTTTTTAACGATGCAACCATAGCTAAATGATCTTTGGCTCTTTTTTGCTGAGGTCTGATTAAAAAAAAGTAAAAAATTACAAAAATTAAAATCAGTGGTATAAATTGTGCTATTCCTTGTCCGCTCATAATTATGTGTAATTATATTATATAAAATATTTTAACAAGAATATTATGCGAAAAAATTAAATTTTTTCCTGATTATTCATATATTTTCTTAAAACTGGTGGAATAGTTATCGTTCCGTCATTATTTTGATAATTTTCAATCAAACCTATCATTAATCTTCCAACAGCTAATCCTGAACCATTTAAGGTAGCTACAAAATTTGTTTCTTTAGATGATTTAAATTTTGCTTGCATTCTTTTTGCTTGGAAGGTTCCGCAAGATGAGCAACTAGAGACTTCCCTATACTTATTTTCACTTGGAATCCAAATTTCTATATCAAATGTTTTTTCTGCACTAAAGCCCATATCACCAGAAGATAATAAAACTACCTGATATGGAATTTCTAGTAATTTAAGTATCTCTTCAGCACAACTTAACATAAAATCAAGTTCTTTAAGTGAATTGGCTGGATCAACAATATGGACTAATTCAACTTTATAGAACTGATGTTGTCTCATCATTCCCTTTGTGTCTTTTCCATAACTACCTGCTTCTTTCCTAAAACATGGGGTTGCTGCAACAAACCTTAAAGGTAAATCTTTTTCATCAATTGTAGTTTCTCTTACTAAATTGGTCAAAACAACTTCTGCTGTTGGGATTAAGAATTTTCTTTCTTCATCCTTAGATAATTTAATTTCAAATTGATCTTCTTCGAATTTAGGTAATTGGCCAGTGCCAAACATAACTTTTTCATTAACTAATAATGGAGGTGAAATTTCTTTATATGAAAATTTATTTACATGCGTATCTAACATAAAGTTTATTAAAGCTCTTTCTAATAAAGCATAATTAGAATTAAGTATTACAAATCTAGAACCAGAAAGTTTTACAGAATTTTTAAAATCAATTTGTTTATTTTTTTCACCAATTTCTACATGTGATTTGATTTCAAAATCAAAACTTCTAATTTTGCCATTTTTTTTTACAATCTTATTTGATAGCTCATCTTTACCGATGGGGACATCATCATGAGCAATATTTGGAATATTCGAAATAATAGCATTAATTTTATTTTGTAAAACTATCTGTTTATTTGAAATATCTTCAATTTCTTTTGATAATATTTTTGATTTTTCAAAATTTTTTTCATCTTTTGATTTTGATAAAATTTTTTTTTCTTGTTCTCTTGTTTCTTTCTCTAGAATAAAGTCTCTATTCTTTTTATCTAATGATATTAATTCATCAAAATCTACTAAAGCATTTCGTTCAGCTACTTTTTTTTTATATAGATCTAAATTTTTTCTAATATCTTTAATGTTATGCATCTTCTTCTTCTTTTTTTTCTATAAATTTAACTGTAAAAATAGATAATTCATATAACAGTAATAAAGGCATTGCTAAACCAATCTGTGTAATTGGATCTGGGGGCGTTAACACAGCTGCTACTGCAAATATAATTACAACTACATATTTTCTTCTTGTTCGTAAATATTCAGAATTGATCACACCTATTCTAGCCAATAAGCTTAGTATTACTGGTAATTGAAAGCTTAAACCAAAAGCAATTATTAATCTCATTATCAGAGAAAGATATTCGTTCACTTTAGCCTCAAGTTGTATCGCTATAGTTCCTGGTTGAGCAACAGTTTCAAAACTTAAAAAGAATTTTATAGCAAGAGGCATTATTAAATAATAAACCAAACAACCACCTAAAATAAATAATAATGGTGTTGCTATCAAATAAGGTAGTAAGGCTTGTTTTTCATTTTTATATAAACCAGGTGCAATAAATTTCCAGATTTGAGTTAAAAAAATAGGACTTGAAATAAAAAAAGCAGCAAAAAAAGCTACTTTTAAATATGTTAAAAATGCTTCATGTAAAGCTGTAAAAATTAATCTTCTATCAAGATTGTTATCAAACACTGCGTCGGAATATGGTTGAACTAAAAAACGATAAATATGTTCAGAAAAAATGTAACAAATCACAAAAATCACGATTAAAAAAATAAAAGATTTAATAATCCTAGCTCTTAATTCTGTTAAATGTCCTACAAAACTTCCGTGCACATCTTTTTGATTTTCACTCATTTTCTTCTTTAGTTTTATCTTTTTCTGACTTTGATTTTTGATTTCCTTCAATATCTGTAATTTGATTTAAGTTTGATTGAACATCAGTAAAATATCCTTTGATAGTTCTTATCCAAGATCCAATTTTTTTTAATACGACAGGAAAATCTTTAGGGCCGATGACTATAATAGCCACCACAACTATAACTAATAGTTCAAACCATCCAATTTGTGGCATTTAGTACTAATGCTTATTAGAATTATTTTGATCGTCTTTGTTTTGATCTGATGAGTCAGGATTGTCTGACATTCCTTTTTTAAAGCTTTTAATTCCTTTAGCTACATCACCCATTAAATCAGAGATTTTACCTCTACCAAATAGAAGAACGACTAAAATAACTACGATAGCAATTTGCCAAAATCCAATACTCATAGTTAATATATATACGATAATTTAGACTAAATAAATATATTTAATTAGTCTGATTTAGGAGTCTCATCTATAGCTTTTTCTATATTTGAGTAAATATCTTCCTTTTTATTTTGAGACTGCTCCTTGTAAAACTTTCCAGTACCAAAAATTGAAGCATCTATTGTGGCAGAATCGATTAAACCTGCTGAGCTTAACTCATCTACTGTTGGTAGATCAGTTAGTTTTTGAATATTAAAATGATGTAAAAAGTTTTCAGTGGTTGCGTATTGTATGGGTTTACCAATTACATCTTTTCTTCCTGCCGGTCTAACCCAATCCAACTCAAGTAAAGTTTCAATGGTGTTAGTTCCAAAAGCTACTCCTCTAATTTCCTCAATTTCAGATCTTGTCACAGGTTGATGATAAACAATGATCGCTAAAGTTTCTAAGGTAGCTCTAGATAGTTTTTTTTCAGTTGATTTTTGCAAAGACATCAAATTTGATAAATCTTTTGCTGTTCTAAACGACCACTTATCTTTTATGCATACTAAATTGATACCTCGATTTAAATAATCTTGCTGAAGATTTTCTAAAACTTTCTTAATATTATTAGTGCTCTGAACTCTTTTTTCAATTGTTTCAATATCTAAAGGCTCGTCAGCGGCAAAAAGAATCGCTTCAACCTGCTTTTCTAATTTATTTAAACTTTTTGGAAATTTAATAATATTATCTGTTTTTTTTATAATTTTATTCATTATGAAACTTTTTTAATCAAAATTTTTTCAAATAATTTTTTTTGTGTAATTGCAGTTATTCCTTGTTTAGTTAATTCCAAACTTGCTGCGAAAATACCCGCTAATCCACTTTTTCTTAATTTTTTATTTATAGCAAAATTTTTTGGAATCAAATCTTCGATATTTTTCCAATCAGAAATTTGATTGAAATGATTTCTTATTTGATTAATGCCTTCTTCAGTTGTGAACACAGGTAATTTTGGAATATTAATTGTTTGAAAGGCTTTTTGCATCTTAATGGTAGCGTAGGTTTTGAGTAATTCATATAAGCTTACTTTATAAATAGGAGTATTAATTGACTTAATGCCCCCTTTCATTCCTCTGTAAAAAATACTTACTCCAATCCTATCTTTTTTAATTAACTGATCGGATAGAAGTCTAATAAGCTCTAATTTCTTTAATTGTAATTTTAATTTTTCAGCAACTTCAGAAGCCTTGAATATATCTTCCTCGTCTTCTGGTAAAAGTAATTTAGATTTTAGATAAGCTAACCACGTAGCCATTAAAAGATATTCTGAAGCCAGTTCTAAATTTAAATCTTTTGCTTGTTTAATATAATCTAAAAATTGATCTGCTAATTTTGTAATTGAAATTTTTGTTAGATCAACTTTTTGAGCTTTAGCTAAATCTAATAATACTTCTAAAGGGCCTGAGTAATTGGGTATTTCTATTGGAATAGAGTTTTTTAAATTTGATTCCATTTTTAATTTTAACTTAAAAATTTGTAAAATTCTGATGTTTTTTTACTAGTGAAACTATCTATATTAGGCATTCTGGCTAATAGTTTTTTCATTTCAGGCAATTTTCCCCAACAGTATAAAACTAAATTACACCCAGCACTTAAAGCCATTTCAGCATTTTGAACTATGTCATATTTTAAAGCTTTCATTGAAATATCATCCGAAATTAAAATACCTTTAAAGCCAATTAATTTTCTTATTACTTTGCTGATTATTTTAGGTGAGTGAGTAACGTTATTTTGTTTATCAATTTTTGAATAAAGGATATGACCAGTCATAGCAAAAAAGCTTTTACTATTTTTAAAACATTTAAAGTCTGTGTTTTTTAAAGTCTTAAAATTTTCTTTTATTATGGGTAATTTAAAGTGACTATCAGACTTAGCTCGACCATGACCAGGTATATGTTTGATAACTGTCGCAATTTTATTTTTTTTATAGATATCAACACAGATTTTACCTAATTCATTTATAGTTTTTAAATTCTTTGAATAGCTTCTGGAACCAATTATGTTATGTGCTGATTTATCTCTTATATCTAAAACAGGAACGTTATTTATATTAATACCCATAAATTTAAGTTTTTTTGAAATTGAATCAATATAAGTTTTGTATATTGCTGATCCAATGGTTTTATTTTTTTCATAAATACTTCCAAAGTATTCTTGGCTATATAATTTATTATCAAGAAAATTAGATAATCTTGATACTTTTCCTCCTTCTTCATCAATTAAAATTGGGTAAAACTTGTCTCTCATAATAGTTCGAATTTTTTTAATCAGGTTAATTAATTGGGACTCGGAAACAATATTTCTTTTAAATAAAATTATACCCCAAGGTTTTTCTTTTTTAATTAATTGTATTTCTCCTTTTCTAAGTTTTGTGCCCGCTAGGCTTATGATTGCTGCTTTTCTTTTCATTTTTTTAATAAATCCCAAAAGTTTCTTTTAATCTTTATATTATCGTTATCGTAGCCTGAATTAAATTGAATAACATCTTTAGTATCATTCGGTAAAAAAGGTAAATTATCTAAATTTTCTTCAATTTTTTTTTCAACTAATTTTTTATTTATATCGACTTTGTTTACATTATTTTTTGAAACATAGGTTGATATAACAAAGAAAAAGAAAAGGAATATAATTATAGTTATGAATACTAAAAAAATATTTTTTATCATTACATTTTATTTGGAAGAGAAACACCAAGTATTTTCATTCCGTTTAAAATTGTAATTTCAACGAGTTTGATAATTAAAAAAGTGTTCTTATTTTTAATTTTACCATCATTTAAAAATTTATATTTCTCATTTTCATTACCTTTGCTCCAATAAGAATGAAAAATTGTTGCAAGTTCATATAAATAAAAAGGTATACGATGTGGTTCATATTTATTAGATGCGGTATCCACTACTTTAGGCCAATCTAATACCTTTCTGAATAAATTTAATTCTTGATCATTTAATTCAAAATTGTCTTTATCAAAATCAAAATTTGTTTCTGTGCTGATATTTAAAGTTCTATACAAAGAAGAAATTCTGGCATAACAGTATTGAACATAAAATACAGGGTTCTCTCTTGTTTTTTCTAAAACTTTATCAAAATCAAAATCTAACTCTACATCGTTACTTCTGTTTAACATCATGAATCTAACCGAGTCTTTATCAACTTCATTTAAAAATTCTTTAACTGAAATAAAATCACCTGCTCTTTTAGACATCTTGTATGGCATGCCATCTTTAAATAATTTAACAAGCTGACAAACTTTGCAAATCAATTTTGTTTTGTTATCAGATAATGCTTTGGTTGCTGCAGTAATTCTTTTTATATAACCAGTATGATCAGCACCTAATATATTTATTAAATAATCATAATTTCTTGAAATTTTATCTGCATGATAAGCAATATCATTTGCAAAATAAGTCCAACTACCATCATTTTTTTGAAGTGCACGATCAGTATCATCACCAAAATTTGTGGATTTAAAAATAAGTCTTTTAGTTTTTTTCCAATCTTTAGAGTCTTCACCCTTAGGTGGATTTAGATATCCTTCTTCAACGTGATTTTTTTTTACTAAAAGATCTACCGATTTTTTGACAAGGTCTCTCTCAACTAAATTTGTTTCAGATATAAAATTATCATGGGTTATCCCTAATGCTTTTAGATCATCCTTAATAAGATTCATTGAATGCTTTAAAGACTCTTTCTTTAATAATTCAAAATTTTCTTTAAAGTTTGATAAATCAATATTTGGGTAATCTATTAATATTTTTTTAGCAATATCGATGATGTATTCACCAGGGTATAAATTTTCTTTATTGATAAATTTTTCGTTAAATTTAATTTCCCTTAAACGATAAAAAAC
>VTPM01000047.1 GCA_008638125.1 Pelagibacteraceae bacterium | reverse complement strand
AGCTCTCCTGAACCTTCAGAAATACTTTCAACTTCAAGACCAATATTAGTTAATTGATTTATAAGTTTATTTTCATCTGCTTTACTATCCAAATGCTGTTTTAACCAAGGTAAAGTAATAATCATTTACTTAATCCTTTGTAATTTGTTGGTACATCAAGAGGATCAAAACCAAAATGATTTAGCCATCGATAATCGCTCTCGAAAAAAGCTCTCAAATCATTTATTCCGTATTTAAGCATTGCAAGCCGATCTATACCCATACCAAATGCAAATCCTTGATATTTAGTAGGATCAACTTTTACATTCTTAAGTACATTCGGATGAACCATTCCACAGCCTAATATTTCTAACCATTTATCTCCTTCGCCAATAACTATTTTATCATTTTCAATTGTATAACCTATGTCAACTTCAGCTGAAGGTTCGGTAAAAGGAAAATGGCTTGGTCTAAATCTCATTTTAACATTTTTAACCTCAAAAAATTCTTTAATAAAATAGTCTAAACATCCCTTTAAATGACTCATAGTAATATCTTTATCTACGTGTAATCCTTCTAATTGATGAAACATAGGAGCGTGTGTTTGATCACTATCACAACGATAAGTTCTTCCTGGCACAATAATTTTATAAGGCGGTTTTTCATTCAACATCGTTCTTATTTGAACTGGAGAAGTATGTGTTCTTAAAAGGATTTTTTTATTTTCCTCTAAATAGAAAGTATCATGCATATCTCTTGCAGGATGATTATCAGGGGTATTTAGAGCAGTAAAATTATTGTACTCTGTTTCAACATCAGGACCTTCAGCAATAGAAAATCCTATTTCTGAAAATATTGAGGAAATTTCATCTATAACTTGTGAAACTGGATGGATTTTACCTTTTTGATACGGCCTAATCGGTAAAGTAACGTCTACTTTTTCACCTTTAAGTTTTTCGTTTATTTCAATCTTTTCTAATTCTATAAATTTTTTTTCCAACTCATTTGTCAATTCATCTTTAAGTTTATTTAGTGATGAGGCAAATTCTTTTCTTTTATCCTCTGATATGGTTCCTAAACTTTTAAATTGAGAGGTAACCTCTCCACTCTTTCCAAAGAATTCGGTCTTTAAACTCTGTAAATCTTCTTTTGATTTTACGGATGAAATTTTTTTATAAAAATTCGAAGTTATATTGTTTAAATCACTCATTAGGTTTTTTGATTCTTTTAGTTAATGTAAGATAAATCAAAGACCCTAATTAGTTAAGGGAGGATTGTGCTTTTTTTACTATAGTTTTAAAGACTTCTGGATTGTTATAAGCTAATTCAGCTAATACTTTTCTATCTAACTTAATTTTTGATTTATTAAGACCATTAATAAGTTGAGCATAAGTCATACCTTCAGCTCTAGCCCCAGCGTTAATTCTTTGTATCCATAAAGATCTAAATTCTCTTTTTTTAGTTTTTCTATCTCTATAGGCATACTGCATCGCTTTTTCCATAGCTTGACGTGCAATACGAATAGTGTTCTTTCTTCTTCCGTATTGACCTTTTACAGTTTTTAAAACTTTATTATGTTTTGCTCGGCTAGTTACGCCACGTTTTGTTCTTGCCATTTTTTTATCTACCTATTGTAAGGCATGTACGATTTAACAATTTTTGTGTCTGGATCAGACATTATCGTAGTACCTCTTAATCTTCTAATTTGTGCATTGCTTCTTTTTATCATGCCGTGTCTTTTGCCTGCTTGAGGTCTTTTAACTTTACCTGATGCAGTAAATCTAAATCTTTTTTTTGCTGAACTTTTTGTTTTTAATTTTGGCATAAATACTGGGGCTTTATATATAGATTAAATATTCTTTACAAGACGATATTATCTTTACTAAATGGGCTGAATTATCATTACCATTTGTTTACCCTCAAATTTTGGATGTGTCTCTATTTTTCCAACATCTTTGGTGTCTTCAATAATTCTATTCATCAGATCTTTTCCAAGGTTTATATGCTGCATCTCTCTTCCTTTGAATTTTACCGTAAATTTAACTTTATCTTTATTAACTAAAAATTTTTTAGCGTTTTTAACTTTAAAATTATAATCATGAACATCTGTGCCTGGTCTAAGTTTAATTTCTTTTAAGGCAACTACCTTCTGTTTTTTTTTCGCTAAATTTGCTTTTTTTTGTAGATCATATTTATATTTTCCCATATCCATAATTTTACAAACCGGTGGGTTTGCATTTGGAGAAATTTCAATCAAATCTAAGCCTTCTTCTTTTGCGAGCTCTATAGCTTTGTTCAGTGGAAGGATCCCAATGTTATTTCCATCACTTCCAATAACCTGAACATCAATAGCTCTAATTCTTTCATTAGACTTTGGACCTTGAGGTTTGCTTCTTCTCTGAAAATAGTTAGGTTTAAAATTTGACACTTAATTGAGTGGAAGTTTATTTGCAGCAAGAATATCTTTTATGATTTGATCTCGCTTTATGACTTCTTGCTTTTCAGATCCTAGTCTTCTTACTGTAACGGTATTATCTGAAACTTCTTTTTTTCCGCAAACTAATATTAATGGAACCTTAGCCAAAGAATGTTCTCTAATTTTATAATTAATTTTTTGATTTCTTAAATCCACTTCGCATTTTATACCTTCTTTAAATAAATCTTCAAATAACTTTTTAACATATTCATTGTTTTCTTCTGCTATTGGCATAATTACAACTTGGTTTGGAGATAGCCAAAAAGGTAATTTGCCAGCATAATTTTCAATGAGTATTCCTATAAACCTTTCTAGAGATCCAAATAAAGCTCTATGAAGCATTACAGGGACTTTTTTTGTTCCATCTTTGTCAACGTAAGTTGCACCAAGTCTGCCCGGCAAATTTAAATCAACTTGTAAAGTTCCACACTGCCAATCTCTACCAATTGCGTCTCTAAGGACAAATTCAATTTTTGGTCCATAAAAAGCACCTTCGCCTTTATTAATGCTATACTCTAACTTAGATAATTTAATTGCAGATAAGAGTGCTTTTTCTGATTTATCCCAGATTTTATCATCTCCAACTCTTTTTTCAGGTCGATCAGAATATTTTAAAATAATGTTTTCAAATCCTAATGCTTTGTAAATATTTAAAATTAAATTTGTTACAGTAAGAGTTTCTTCTGTAATTTGATCTTCAGTACAAAAAATATGAGCATCATCTTGGGTAAAAGCTCTAACACGCAATAATCCATGTAAAGCACCTGACGGTTCGTATCTATGAACCTTGCCAAATTCAGATAATTTTAGAGGAAGATCTCTGTAACTCTTCAATCCTTGATTAAACACCTGAACACAACCAGGGCAATTCATTGGTTTAATAGCAAATACTTTTTCATCTGGAGTTTCAGAAGTATACATATGTTCACTAAATTTTTCCCAATGACCAGATTTTTCCCATAAACTTCTATCTAATAACTCTGGTGTATTGATTTCTTTATATCCAGCTAATCTTTGCTTCATTCTCATATACTCAATTAATCTTTGAAACAAAGACCAACCTTTTTCATGCCAAAAAACTGCTCCGGGGCTTTCTTCTCTGAAATGAAAAAGATCCATTTCTTTACCCAGTTTTCTATGATCTCTTTTTTCTGCTTCCTCTAATCTATGAAGATAATCCTCTAATTCTTTCTTGTTTGCCCAACAAGTTCCATAAATTCTCTGTAGCATTTCATTATCAGAGTCTCCTCTCCAATAAGCTCCGGATACTTTTAACAATTTGAAAGCTTTACCAATTTTTCCAGTAGAAGCTAAGTGCGGTCCACGACATAAATCACTCCAATTCCCATGACTATAAATAGAAACCTCTTCTTTTTCAGGAATGCTTTCAATAATTTCAGCCTTGTAGTTTTCTCCAATTTTTTTAAAATGTTTAATTGCATCAGATCTTTTCCAAACATGTCTTGAAGTTTTTTCATTTCTATCAACTATTTCTTCCATTTTTTTTTCAATTTTTTTTAAATCTTCATCAGTGAAAGGTTCTTTTCTTGCAAAATCATAGTAAAACCCATTTTCAATTACTGGACCTATTGTAACTTGAGTCCCTGGATAAAGCTCTTGAACGGCCATAGCCAAAATATGCGCTGCGTCATGTCTAATTACTTCCAATCCTTCTTTATCTTTTGATGTAATAATTTTTATTTTTGACTCTTTTTGTATTTCATAACTTAAATCTTTTAGCTCTCCATCAACGGACATGATGAGAGCATCTTTCTCTAATGATTTACTAATTTTTTTTACTAGCTCGAATCCGCTAATAGATTTATCAAATGGAATTTTTTTTCCGTCTAAAAGTACAATATTTGGCATTATTAATTAGTTATTTAAGGAGTTTCATATACTCTGTAAAGGTAGTTTGGCACATCTGATCTACATTAAATTTTTTTTCCACATTTTTTCTACCCTCTGCACCCATCAAATCTAAAGTATTTTTACTCATTTCCATAGCTTTGTTTATTGCTTTCGCTAAATCTTTAGAGTCATTAAAATTATAAAGCAATCCAGATTTACCATTAAGAACTGTTTCTTTTGACCCACCAATATTGCTCGCAATAATTACCTTTTCCATAGCTTGGGCTTCTACTGCTACCCTGCCAAAAGCCTCTGGTTCTATCGAGCTTGAAACAACGATGTCTGAAAGTTTATAGGCAATGGGCATTTCTTTACAATTTTCTATAAAAGTAATTTTTTTTGCCAATCTATAGCGTTCTACCAATAACAAAAGTTTTTTTGAATATACATTCCGCCCTTGATCTGAACCTAAAATTATCGCATGAAAATTATTCTTACTATGGACTTCAACTAACATACTAAGTGCTTCTATAAACAATTCCTGACCTTTCCATCTAGTTAGTCTGCCAGGAAGTAAAATTTTAAAATCACTCTTATTTATTTTCCATTGATCTAATAATTGATCAACTTTTATCTGTTTAACATTTTTTTTGTTAAAATATTCTAGATTTATACCTCTAAAGATAACCATTAATTTTTTCTTTTTTGGATTTAAGTATTTTTGATAATTTTCATGAATATGATTAAAAATAAAATTTGAACCAGCTATAATAAGTTTTGATCTGACCATCACGCTATTATAAAAATGTTTTAATTTACTAGAAAAATTATAAGTGCCGTGAAATGTGGTAACAAATTTTTTTCCTGATAAGTAGGTTGCCCACAAACATGACCAGGCTGGTGCTCTACTTCTTGCATGAACAATATCAATTCTAAAAAATAAAATAATAAAAAATATTATAATAAAATTTATAAAAATTATTATAGGATTTTTTGATTGAACAGGAAGCCTAATAACTTTTACTTTATCTCTGCGTATATATTTTAAAAGTTGACCTCCGCTAGTAATTAAAAAAGATTTACAATTTTGTTCTGCTAAAAAATGAGCTAAATCATAACAACCAGTTTCAGCTCCACCGTAACCAAGCTTAGGAATAACTTGTAAAACTTTTATTGTAGATGCCATTTCTTAAACAATATAATACTAGATATTTATTTTTATATGAAAAAATTCAGGTTTTTAAAAATCTCTAAATCAAAAAAACTTAGATATACCGTCAATAACCCAAAAGATAAACTTTATGTAGTTTTTCTTCATGGTTTTATGTCTGACATCGAAGGAGAAAAACCTCAAGCATTTAAAAAATTTACCATTAAAAAAAAATTAGGTTTTTTAGCTATAGAGTATTCTGGCCACGGAAAATCATCAGGGAAATTTACTAGTGGTAATATCACTAAATGGACTAATGATGCAAAGCTATCAATTAATAAAATTATTAAAAAAAAGAATTTTATTCTTATTGGTTCAAGCATGGGTGCGTGGATAGCATTAAACCTTTTTAAAAATTTTAATAAACAAATCAAAGGATTTATTGGGATTGGCTCTGCTCCAGAATTTACTCAAAGAATAATGTGGAAACAATTTAATAAAAAAATGAAAAATGAAATAATAAATAAAGGAATAATAAAATTAAAAAGAGGTCAATACGAATATCCTATTACCTATCAATTAATTAAAG
Source organism: Pelagibacteraceae bacterium (assembly GCA_008638125.1). Taxonomy (GTDB): domain Bacteria; phylum Pseudomonadota; class Alphaproteobacteria; order Pelagibacterales; family Pelagibacteraceae; genus Pelagilacustribacter. Next base: position 1,079 of record VTPM01000047.1, on the reverse strand, counting down.
ATGGAAATAAAAATAAAATTTTAAACAAAAAAATTAAAACTAAAATTAATGTGACGATGATACATGGAAATAAAGATGAGTCAGTACCAGTTATCTTTTCTAAAAAAGTCTTGAATATTTTTAAAGGAGCTAAAAAGAAATTAATAATTATTAAAAATGGAGACCATAGTTTATCTAAAAAACCTTATTTAAAAAGAATTATAAAAGAGCTAGATGAAATTATCCTTAATGTAGCTTAAACCTTCTTTATAAGATGGAAATTTTAAATCATATTGAAAAAAAGTCTTCATTTTTTTATTACTAACTTTTTTTGAGTCTTTATAGAAATTTTTAACCATTTCACTGCTAACATCTTTTAATTCAATACTATCTGGTTTTTTCATTTTTAATAATTTTGCTCCATATAACATAACCTCCTCTGATGTTGAGGGTTGGTCATCTGAAATATTATAAATTTCTCCTGACTTAAAATTAGTCAAAGATTTAAATAAGACATTTGCAATATCTTCAATATGAATTCTTGAAAAATAGTGTTCTTTCTTTTGTATAATTTTTGCTTCACCTGACTTTAATCTAGATAAAACGTTATTATGATTTGAATAAATACCTGACAGTCTAAATATTTGAAAAGGTAAATTATTAGACAAAGCTAAATCTAACCAGTTTTTTTCAGCATTTAATCTCTCTTTTCCATTAGTTGAGGTAGGACTAGTAATGCTTTTTTCATCTACCCACGCACCGTTATGATTTCCATAAACACTAGTAGCAGACAAATAACAAATCCATTTATAATTATCTTTATTTTTTTGAAAAATATTCTTAAAATTTTTTAAAACAATATCTTCTCCCTCGCTTGGTGCTATTGAAATAAGAATATAATTAGCAGCTATTAAATTTTTAATTAAATCCTTATCAAAGTTATCTTTGGAAAAATTAAAACTTTTAAAAGAAATATTTTCAAAATTTTTTTCGCTTGTTTTTTCCCGAGAAGTAGTTGTTAATTCGATTGATATTTTTTCTGATGAAATTTTTTTAACAAAACTTTGAGCTACTTGACCAAAACCAAAGCAAAAAAGCTT
>VTPM01000046.1 GCA_008638125.1 Pelagibacteraceae bacterium | reverse complement strand
CCTTTTACTGACAGATACATTCTAGATGTAGGTATAATGGTTTTAACTTATATAATGCTGGGTTGGGGCCTAAACATTGTAGTAGGTCTAGCTGGTTTACTTGATCTTGGTTATGTAGCTTTTTATGCCGTTGGTGCTTATTCTTTTGCACTAATCTCAACCACATTTGGCTGGTCCTTTTGGGTTTGCTTACCACTTGCTGGAATTTTTGCAGCTTTCTTTGGAATATTATTGGGCTTTCCGGTTTTAAGATTAAGAGGAGATTATCTTGCAATTGTAACACTTGGTTTTGGAGAGATCATAAGAATAGTTTTAATTAACTGGTATGATTTTACAAATGGGCCAGATGGCATTGGAGGAATCCCTAGACCATCATTCTTTGGTCTAGAGTTTACAAATAATCCTAAAGAAGGGGTAGAGACATTTCATTCATTCTTTAATTTAGAATTCTCGAACGTTCATAAGATGATATTTTTGTATTATGTCATTTTAGTCTTAGCGTTAATTACAAATTATTTTACTCTAAGAATTAGAAGACTTCCTGTTGGCAGAGCTTGGGAAGCGTTAAGAGAAGATGAGATAGCTTGCAAATCCCTTGGTGTTAATCCTACAAATACAAAACTTACTGCCTTTGCTATTGGCGCCATGTTTGGAGGGTTTGCTGGTTCATTCTTTGCAACTAAACAAGGATTCATTAGCCCTGAAAGTTTCACATTTATTGAGTCAGCCATTATCGTTGCCATTGTTGTTTTAGGTGGAATGGGATCTCAAACGGGTGTGGTGTTAGCTGCAATTTTCTTAATTGGTTTTACCGAAATCTTTAGAGAACTTGAGCAGTTTAGAATGATCGCTTTTGGTTTAGCAATGGTACTTATCATGTTGTTTAAACCTAAAGGAATATTAGAGCACCGCGAACCAACCATTACTTTGCACGGAGAAAAGAAATGAACGAGCAATTATTAGTCGTTAATAACTTAACGATGAAATTTGGAGGATTGATTGCAATTGATAATTTATCTTTTTCTGCAAATAAAAATCAAATCACTTCAATTATTGGTCCTAATGGTGCTGGTAAAACAACTGTATTCAATTGTCTAACTGGTTTTTACAAACCAACTTCTGGCAATATGATTTTAAATAAAGAAGGAAAATTAATTCCTTTAAATGATTACACAGATTTTAAAATTGCGAAATACGCTAAGGTAGCAAGAACTTTTCAAAATATCAGGTTGTTTCCCGCAATGTCAGTTTTGGAAAATTTATTAGTAGCTCAACACAATGATCTGATGAGAGCTTCAGGATTTAGTATTTTTGGCTTACTGAATTTAAAGAGATACAGAGATAAAGAAAGACAAGCAGTAGAAAAGGCGAAATACTGGCTAGACATCATAGGATTAACCTCAAGAGCAGATGATGATGCTGGAGATTTGCCTTATGGAGATCAAAGAAAATTAGAAATTATTCGTGCAATGTGTATTGATCCCAAACTTCTATGCTTAGATGAGCCAGCAGCAGGATTAAATCCAAAAGAATCTTCTGAACTTAATAAATTATTAGAGTTTATTAAAAATGATAAAAAAATTGGCATTCTACTTATTGAACATGACATGAGTGTTGTGATGGAAATCTCAGACCATGTTGTAGTTTTAAATTATGGAAAAAAAATATTTGAGGGAACACCACAAGCAACAACACAAAACAAAGAAGTAATTGAAGCTTATTTAGGATCAGAGGAATAATGTTAGAAATAAAAAAAGTAGAAACTTTTTACGATAAAATTCAAGCTCTTAGAGGCGTAGATATTAGTGTTAAAGAAGGAGAGATTGTTTCTTTAATTGGTTCTAACGGCGCAGGCAAATCTACTTTACTTATGACTGTTAGTGGTGTGCATAAAGCTAAAGTTGGCACAATCACTTTTGAAGGAAAAAATATTGAAAAGGAAGAACCACATAATATTGTTAACCTTGGCATTTCACAAGTTCCTGAAGGGAGAAGAATTTTCTCTAAGCTAACGGTAGAGGAAAATTTAAGATTAGGATCTTATGCTTACGAAAAGGGTAAGCATTACGACAGAGATATTAAAAGTATTTTTGATTTATTTCCTGTTTTAAACGATAGAAAAAAACAAAGAGGTGGAACTTTATCAGGTGGTGAACAACAAATGTTAGCTATAGGTAGATCGTTAATGAGTAATCCAAAAATGTTATTGTTAGATGAGCCTTCATTAGGCATTGCACCTAAATTAGTTAATCAAATTTTTGTAGCTATTAAAAATATTAATAAAGAAAAGAAGGTTACTATTTTCTTAGTTGAGCAAAATGCAAAAAAAGCCTTGGAGCTTGCTGATAGAGCATATGTATTGGTGAACGGTAAAGTTTCTATGCAAGGTACAGGTAAGGATTTGCTTAATAACGATGATGTTAAATCAGCCTATCTTGAAGGTGCGGCCAAAAATTAGGTACTTGTTCTAAATTTATCATCTCTAATTGGACAATTACCCCATTTACAATTTTCAAACACTATTGTTTAATAAGTCATTAATTAATTAATAAACGAAGGAAAATTAAACATGTTAAGCAAATTTAAAAAAACTATCTCTTTGATAGCTACTTTTTTAATGCTTGGAAATTTTGCAGTAAGAGCTGATATCGTAGTTGCTTCTGCAGGACCTATGAGCGGAGATCTAGCAGTATTCGGAGAGCAATTAAAATATGGTGCTGAGATGTGGGTAAAAGACATTAATGCCAAAGGTGGAATTAATGGACAAAAAGTTGTTCTAGAAATTGGTGACGATGCGTGTGATCCAAAACAAGCTGTTGCAGTTGCAAATAAACTTGTGGGTATGGGTGCAGTATTTGTTGCTGGACATTTCTGTTCAGGTTCTTCAATCCCAGCTTCTCAAGTATATTCAGAAGCAGGTGTAGTACAAGTATCTCCAGCTTCAACAAATCCAGATTTTACTGACAAAGCTAAAGGCGACAACGTATTTAGAGTTTGTGGTCGAGATGATCAACAAGGTGAAGTTGCTGGTAAATGGATTGCTGATAAATACAAAGGAAAAAAAGTTGCAATCATTCATGACAAAACTGCTTACGGAAAAGGTTTAGCGGATGAAACTAAGAAAAACATGAATGCAGCTGGCCTTAAAGAAACAATGTACGAAGCTTACACAGCAGGAGAAAAAGATTACTCTGCTTTAGTTTCTAAATTGAAATCGAATGGGGTCGAAGTACTTTATATTGGTGGATACCACGCTGAAGCAGGATTAATGGCTAGACAGATGAAAGATCAAGGTATGTCTGTTCAAATCGTTAGTGGTGATGCTTTAGTAACACAAGAGTATTGGAATATTTCTGGTGATGCTGGTGAAGGTACATTAATGACTTTCGGTCCAGACCCAAGAGATAAAGCTAGTGCAAAAGCTATTGTACAAAAATTTGAGTCTGCAGGATTAAACCCTGAAGGATACGTTCTATATTCTTACGCAGCTCTTCAAGTATTTGAACAAGCAGCAACAAAAGCTAAATCTGTAAAAAGCAAAGATCTAATTAATGCAATGAGATCTACTTCTTTTGACACTGTTTTAGGTAAAATAAACTTTGACAAAAAAGGTGATGTAATTGCGACTAAAGAAGATCCGCTTTACATATTCTATAAATTCTCAAAAGGTTCTTACGCACCTTTATAATTTATAAATAATAATTTTTAAGAAAGGGGGCTTATGCCCCCTTTTTTTTGAAAGGAATAATTATGGAAATTACTTATGATGATTTTAAAAAAGTACAATTAAAGTTAGGTACTATTCTTGAAGTTAGAAAAAATGAGAAAGCAAGAAAGCCATCTTTTGTTTTAAAAGTTGATTTTGGACCAGAGACAGGCATCAAACAATCATCAGCACAAATTACAGATTACTATAAAGAAGCAGAGCTTGTAGGAAAGCAAGTTATAGGCGTTTGTAATTTTCCAACCAAAAATATAGCAGGCGTTGTGTCTGAAGTATTAATATTAGGTGCCATCGAAAAAGACGGAAAAGTTGTTTTATTACATCCTTCTCAAAAAACTGAGAATGGATTAGAGATTGCTTAGAGAATTTTCTTTAAAATTTTATCTTTTAAGAAAACGTGATGATAAATGACTGCAAATACATGCAGTAAAATTAGACCTATTAAAATCACAACCCCAACCTCGTGTAATTCGTTAAAAATATCAGATAGTTTAAAAATAGTTTTAGAACTTTGCAGATTAAAGAAAAGCATATTTACAGGCTCTTCAATGAAGAATTTTTTAAGCACACCAGATATCACAATTACAATTACAAATAGATATAATAAAAAATGATTAAGTTTTGCCAATAAAACTTGCCATACAACGGTAGAATTATTTTTTGGGGCAGGGTTTAAAAATTTCCAAATTAACCGCGCGAGCACAACATAAAAGATAATTATCCCACCTATATTATGGTAGTTCTCAAAATTCATTCTTTCAACGGAAAACTCTAAATCAGATATATAAAATCCAAAAGGTATTTGAATAATAAGAAAAAGAAAAGTAGCCCAGTGGAATATTTTTGCAATTAAGCCATATTCAGTTATATTATTACGAAGCATAAACTAATAATAAAGTATGAAAAAATTTATTCAACTAACTTGTATTTTACTAATAAGCTTGACTACTACTTCACCACTTTTTTCTTCAGAAGAAATAATAAAAGGTAGACAAGAAATTTTTAGTAAAAATTATAATACAGCTAAAGCAGTTTCCGCTGCCATAAAGAGTGGAGACAATGAAAAAGCCAAAGAACTTTTAGAAGAAGTATCGAAAAATTTTAATACCCTATTAAAATATTTTCCAGAAGACTCAAAAACTGGTTTTGATACTGAAGCGTTACCAGCCATTTGGGAAAATTCAGATGAGTTTGTAACGTTAATGCAAAATGCCTCAAGTAATGCTTTGATGTTAGCAAAAAAACTAGATGATGATACTGCAGATATTACTTCTTTAGAAAAAGAACTACTGTGGAATAATTGTTCAGCTTGTCATAAAAAGTTTAGATTAAAAAAATAATCAATGCTTTTAGAATTGGCTTCCCCAATTTTATTTACAATTGTTGCAGCTTATACCCCGGGACCAAATAATTTTATTGCATCACACTCAGGATTTAATTTTGGATTTAGAAAATCTATCCCTTTAATTTTAGGCGTTGCATTTGGTTGGACGGCTTTAATTATTCTTTTAGAACTTGGTTTAATCGTTGTTTTTAAAAATTATTCTATTCTGCAAAATATAATTCAAATTGCAGGAACTCTATTTGTTATTTATTTAGCTTATAAAATTTCTTTTTCTAAATCAGATGATGATAAAATTGTAAAAGCTCCCATTTCTTTTTTTGATACATTTATATTTCAATTTTTAAATCCAAAAGGAGTTATCTTTGCAACTGTAATTGTTGCGACATACATTAAGCCTGAAGATAGTTTTTTAAACACAGCTATTATAACTTTTATTCTCTTTATCATCGCCCTAACCAGCATCGTCTTTTGGACTTTACTAGGTAAGTACCTAAGAAAATTTGCCACAAGCGAAAAATTTATTAAATTCTTCAATTATTCTATGTCTTTTTTGCTTATCGTTTGCATCATTTTGTTTTATGTATAGCGCATGCAAAAAAATAGTAAAAATTCATTTCAATCATTAGATGAAATCAAAGTTTCTTCCAAAAGCTATAAAATTTTTAATTTAAAAAAAGCTGAACAAAATGGTTTAGAAGGAATTTCTAAACTTCCCAAATCTCTAAAAGTTTTATTAGAAAATCTCCTTCGTTATGAAGATGATTTAACCGTAGATAAAAAACAAATCCTTGCATTAAAAGAATGGTTAAAAAATAAAACATCTAATACGGAAATTGCTTACAGACCTGCTAGAGTATTAATGCAAGATTATACAGGCATACCAGCTGTGGCAGATTTAGCTGCAATGCGAGATGCTGTTCAAGCAAAAAACAAAGATCCAAAAAAAATTAATCCATTATCAACTGTAGATCTTGTTATAGATCATTCAGTGATGGTTGATACTTATGCCACAAAAGATTCATTTACAAAAAATGTTGCACAAGAATTTTCTAGAAATGGTGAGCGTTATTCTTTTTTAAAATGGGGACAAAAAGCGTTTAATAATTTTAGAGTAGTTCCTCCAGGCACAGGAATTTGCCACCAAGTAAACTTAGAATATTTATCAAAAGTAGTTTGGTCTTCTAAAGTTGGAGACGATACTTACGCTTATCCAGATACATTAGTTGGAACGGATAGTCATACAACGATGGTTAACGGACTTTCTGTTTTAGGTTGGGGAGTAGGTGGTATCGAAGCTGAAGCTGCCATGTTAGGTCAACCCATTTCAATGTTAATTCCAGAGGTTGTTGGATTTGAAGTAAAAGGAAAATTAAATGAAGGCACAACAGCAACAGATTTAGTTTTAACGATTGTACAAATGTTAAGAGCCAAAGGTGTGGTTGGAAAATTTGTAGAATTTTATGGTGAAGGATTAAAAAATTTAACTTTAGCTGACAGAGCTACCATTGCTAATATGGCTCCAGAGTATGGTGCAACATGTGGTTTCTTTCCTGTTGATGAAGAGACTTTAAAATATTTAAAATTTTCTGGTAGAGATCAAGATACAATTGATTTAGTAGAGAATTATTCTAAAGCTCAAGGATTTTGGGCAAGCGATGATATGGTTTTTACTGATACTTTATCTTTAGAATTAAGTTCAGTGGTACCAAGTATTTCAGGACCAAAACGTCCACAAGATAAAGTTTTATTAACTGAAGCAGCAACTTCTTTTGCAAAAGTTTTTAAAGAAAATACAAAAAGAGACAAGTCAGTTGAAGCAAAAGTTGAAGGAGCAAATTTTAGCATTAAAGATGGTGACATTGTAATCGCAGCAATCACATCTTGTACGAATACTTCTAATCCAAGTGTATTAATTGGTGCTGGCTTACTTGCAAAAAAAGCAATTGAAAAAGGATTAAAAACAAAACCTTGGGTTAAAACATCACTAGCTCCAGGCTCACAAGTAGTTACAGATTATCTAGAAAAAGCAGGGCTTAATAAGTATTTAGATCAATTAGGATTTAATCTCGTTGGTTATGGTTGCACGACTTGCATTGGAAATTCAGGTCCATTAAATCAAAACATTTCAGACGCTATTCAAAAAAATAATCTTTATGCCGTTTCAGTTTTATCTGGAAACAGAAACTTTGAAGGAAGAATTAATCCCGATGTGAAGGCTAATTATTTAGCATCTCCTCCATTAGTTGTTGCTTATGCTTTAGCCGGTACGATGCATTTTGATTTATATAAATCACCTCTAGGTAAAGACAAAGATGGTAAAGATGTTTTCTTAAAAGATATTTGGCCAACTAATAAAGAAATAGAAGATTTAATTTTAACTTCAATTAACGCTGAGATGTTTGTGAAAAGATATTCAAATGTATCAGAGGGATCTTCAGAGTGGAGTTCAATCAAGACAGTTGATAGCAG
>VTPM01000008.1 GCA_008638125.1 Pelagibacteraceae bacterium | reverse complement strand
AAAATAATGTCAGTAGAAGAAAAAATTAAACAATTAAATATTGAAATACCAAAGTCTCCAAAACCAGTTGGGGCTTATGTTGCTTTTAGAATTGTTAATAAATTAGTTTACATTTCTGGACAAGTTTCTTTTGATCAAAATGGAAATTTAATTAAAGGTAAAGTTGGGAGTGAATTATCTTTAGAACAAGGTCAAGAAGCAGCTAAAGCTTGTGCAATAAATATAATATCGCAGCTTAAATCTGCTTGTGACGGTGATCTAGAAAAAGTTAAAAGTTGCATAAAAATAAATGGCTATGTTAACTCAACAGATAATTTTTTGGACCAGCCAAAAGTTATAAATGCAGCATCAGAATTAATTGTAAATGTTTTTGGTGAAAAAGGTAAGCATGCAAGAGCTGCAGTAAGTGTTAACTCTTTGCCTTTGGGTGCTGCAGTTGAAATTGAGTCTATTTTTGAAATTAATTAATTTTTGGTCTTCCAATAGAGAAATATTCTAAATTTTTAGCTTTAATATCTTCAGTATTTAAAAGATTTCTTAAATCATATAAAGAAGTTTTCCTTTTTTTAATTAAAGAATTAAAATTTAATGATTTAAACTCGTCCCATTCTGTGTGTAAAATAATTAAATCAGCTTTTTTAACAGCATCATTTATATTCATATAAAAATTACAATTTGATAAATTTTCAAATTCTTTTTTTTCGCCTGTTGGATCGTAGTATGAAACTATAGCGCCCTTTTTAATCAAATATGGAATGATTTTAAGACTCATTGAGTCTCTCATATCATCTGTGTTTGGCTTAAATGTTACTCCTAAAATTGAAACTTTTTTATTTTTGATCTTATTTTTTAAAATTTTACTTATTTTGTTTAGAATTAATTTCTTTCTATTTTCATTAGATTTAACTACTGATTTTACTATTGATAAATCTACTTTTTCTTTTTCACCAATAGAAATTAGACCTTTGGTATCCTTAGGAAAACAAGAGCCACCATAAGAAGGTCCTGCTCTCAAAAAACGACTGCCAATTCGAAGATCACTACCAATACCTAGCGATACGTCTTCAACGTTAACATTAATTTTTTCACATAAATTAGCTATCTCGTTAATATATGTAATCTTAGTGGCCAAAAATGCATTGGCAGCATATTTTATTAATTCTGCACCTCTTCTATTCGTTGTAAAAAATTTAGACCCCTTGTTAATTAGAGGAGAATATAAATTTTTCATCGTTTTGAAAATTGAGGACGAGTTAGAGCCTATAACTATTCTGTCAGGGTATTTAAAATCTCTTATAGCCTCTCCTTCTCTTAAAAACTCAGGATTTGAAACAACCGTAAATTTTTTACTATTTTTTAAAATTTTTTCAATTTGATCACCAGTACCAACAGGCACTGTAGACTTGGTAACAATAATTTTTTTTCCTTTGCTAACTTTTTTTATATCTTTTACTGCTTGATAAACAAATTTAAGGTCAACTGACAAAGATTTTCTTTTATTTGGAGTACCAACACAAATAAAAATAATATCACTTTTATTAACAGCTTCTGATAAGTTAGAGGTAAAAAATAATCTATTAGCTTTATAATTTTCTTTAATCAGTTCGTCCAATCCGGGTTCATAAATTGGTGATTGAGAACTATTTAATTTTTCAATTTTTGCTTCATCTTTATCTACGCAATAAACTGTATGACCAATATCAGCAAAACAAGTTCCGCTTACTAAACCAACATAGCCAGTGCCTATCATGCAAAGTTTCATTTTTGATCCTTAGATATTTCTATGCCAGATTTAATATACCCGCTCAGAGTGCCACAGTCTAAATATTTGCCTTTAAAAATATTGGCATAAAATTTTTCACCATCGTCAATAAGCTGCTTAATTGCATCAGTTATATGAACCTCACCACCTTGACCAGGTTTTAAATTTTTTAGTTTTATTAATATTTTTCTGGGAAGAATATATCTACCAATAATAGCATAATTAGATGGTGATTTATTAATGCTGGGTTTTTCAACGACATCCTTTATTTGAAAATAATTCTTTTTTTTATTTTTAATTGAAAGAATTCCGTATCGTGAAACATCTTTTTTATTTACTTTTTTTGATGAGATTATTGAACCGTTTGTTCTATTGTGTAATTTTATCATTTCTTTCGTGCAATTTCTTTTTATTATTAAATCATCTGGAAACAACATTGCAAAATGTGAAGACTTAATAAATTTCTTACATTTTAAGATAGCGTCTCCAGTACCTTTGGGTTTGTTTTGATATACAAATTTTATCATTTTCTGATATTTTTTGATGCTTTTATATGCTTCAAAAATTTTTTTATCTTTTTTTTTCTTTAAAATTTTTTTGTAAAAATCATCATTAAAAAAGTATTTTTTAATAGCTTCTTTATTTTTGGATATAATAAAAATAAATTCTTTAATTCCTGCTTGAATACATTCTTCAAGTAAATATTCTAAGTTTGGTTTTCCATTTATTGGTAATAACTCTTTAGGCATTACGCTTGAGAGTGGCAAAAGTCTTGTACCTAAACCAGCTAATGGTATTATAGCTTGTCTTAACATAAACATCTTTTACTTTTAAATAACAATTATTACAAATGAAAATATTTAAAAATAAAAAAAATTTAATAAAACATATTTCACAAATCAAGAATCTAGCCTTTGTTCCAACAATGGGAACTCTTCACCGAGGTCATATAAGTTTGATCAAAGAAGCCAAAAAAAAATCTAAAAATATATTAGTATCAATATTTGTTAATCCTAAACAATTTAATTCAAAAAAGGATTACAAAAAATATCCAAGAAATATAAATAAAGATATTAAAATATTGGAAAAAGAAAATATAAAATTTTTATATTTGCCTGACAACAAAGATATTTATTCATTTAAACCAGTAACGCCTATTTATTTGCATAAATTTTCAAAAGAATTATGTGGCAAATTTAGACCGGGACATTTTAAAGGGGTCATCAATGTAGTTAATAGATTTTTAGAAATTATAAAACCAAAATACTTATTTTTAGGAGAAAAAGATCTTCAACAATTAATTTTAATTCAAATGCACATAATTAAAAATAAAATAAAGACAATAGTTGTTCCGTGTAAAACTTTACGTTCAAACACAGGTATTGCATTATCTTCTAGAAACCTAAGGTTAAATCGAAAAGATCTAAAAATTGCTACTAAAATAAGTTATTTTTTACATAATAATAAAAAAAAATTAATTAAAAAATTGATTAAAAATCAAAAAAAAGAAATTATTAAAAAAATTTATTTATTAGGTGCTAAAAAAATTGATTATATTGAAGCTGTTAGCTTTAAAAAATTTAAAATAGTAAAAAGAATAAAAAACAAATTAAATATTTTTATTGCTTATTATTTAAATGACGTAAGACTAATTGATAACTTATAAAAACATCAAAGAGCCAATTCCTAGAAAAGACAAAAAACCAATTACATCTGTAACTGTTGTAACAAAAACACTAGAAGCCAAAGCAGGGTCAATGTTCATTTTTTTTAGTGTAACAGGTATTAAGATGCCAAATAAACCAGCTACAATCATATTTAACACCATTGAAGCTGCAATGATTATTGATAAATCAATTTGTTTAAACCATAAGTGAACAACTACAGCTGTTATGACAGCGAAAATTATTCCATTTAATACGCCTATAAAAAATTCTTTTCCAATAATTTGATTAATATTACTACTAGACAATTCTTTAGTAGCTATAGCTCTAATTGTAACTGCTAACGTCTGCATTCCAGCGTTTCCTCCCATAGATGCAACGATTGGCATAAGAAATGCTAGGGCCACAACTTTTTCTATTTCCGCACCAAATATACTAATAACCCAAGAAGCAAGTAAAGCCGTAGCTAAATTAATTAGTAACCAATTAAATCTTCTTTTTGTTTTAACAAATACTGTATCAGTAATTTCCTCATCACCTACCCCTGCTAATCTTAAAACATCCTCTTCCGCTTCTTCTTGAACAACCGTTACAACATCATCAGCTGTAATCATCCCTACAAGCTTGTTGTTTTTGTTAACGACACCTGCTGATACTAAGTTATAATTTTCAAATGTATGTCCAACTTCTTCTTTGTCCATATTAACAGAAATTAATACTGGCATTTCTCTCATTATACTGTTCATTTTAAATTCTCTTGGTGTTCTTAAAACTCTTGAAGATGGAACTATTCCTATAGGTTTAAAGTCGTTATCTACAATAAATATTTCTAGGAATTCTTGTGGTAAATCATTGCTCTCTCGTAGATAGTCTATTGTTTGTCCTACAGTCCAGTCACTAGGAATAGCTGTAAATTCTCTTTGCATAATCCTTGCGGCGGAATCTTCAGGATAGCTAAGGCCCTCTTCTAAAAGAAATCTATCTTTTGGTGGTAATTTATCTAAAATTAAATTTTTTTTCTCAATCTCTATATTCTCTAAAATTGACACAGCATCATCAGACTCTAGTCTTTTTATAATATTAGCTATAGAGTTAATGGATAATAATTTTAGTACCTCTCCTTGGATTGACTCATTTAATTCTATAAAAATCTCAGGAGCAATATTAAATGACTCAATTTCTATTAATTTAACTCTTGTATCGTATGATAAGTTTTCAATTAAATTAGCTACATCTGAGGGATGTAAATCTTTTAGCGTTTGGTTTATAAATTGAATATCGCTATTGTTAATTTTGTCACTAAAAATTGTAATAAAATTTTTGTTAAAATCAAAATTGACTTTTTTATTTCCGATTGATTTAACTAAACTCATAAAAATACCTATTACATTATTTGTGAGACTATTAGTTTATCTAGTGTTAAAATTCAATTTAAAATGAGTTTAGAAATTAAAATTAGCAAAAATAAGGTTTCTTACGCTAAAGCGATGAATGCACTTAATAAACGAGTTGAATCACTAAAAAATTCTCAAGGTAATGAATTATTGTGGATTTTAGAACATCCTATTACTTTTACAGGTGGAATTCGAGCAAAAGATGAGGAAATATTAGATAAATCAATTAAAATTGTTAAAACAAATCGTGGTGGAAAAATCACTCTCCATAATCCAGGACAAAAAGTAGTTTATTTTGTTTTAAATCTTAATAAGAGAAAAAAAGATATAAGAAATTTAATCAATCAAGTTGAAAAAATAATTATTGAATTTTTAGAATTTTTTAATATCTCTGCTCACTCAGACAAAGACAATATTGGTATCTGGGTTAATAATAAAAAAATTGCTGCAATAGGTATTAGAGTAACAAATTGGATCGCATACCACGGTTTTTCAATAAACATTAACAATAATTTAGCGCCCTACTCTAAAATTATCCCATGTGGACTTGATAATAAAAAAGTTACTTCAGTAAAAAATGAAGGAAAACCTATAATTAAGAATTTAGATTTAAAATTAAAAGAAATTTTTATAAAGAATTTAAAAAATATTTAAGTTTTTTTTATTTAAAAATTCGCTAAAATTTTCATTTAAAGGTGCAGAAAAATTGTACTTAACATCATTAATCATAAATTTAATTTCATAAGCATGAAGCATTAAATATTTACTCTTTATATACACACCTCTATTTTTAAAAAAATATTTATCGTCACCAATAATAGGATTACCAAGGTTATAAAGTTGTTTTCTTAGTTGATGTTTCCTACCTGTTATAGGCCTCAATTCTAGCAAGGAATATTGACTATTCGTTTTTAACAATTTTAGATAAGAGAGTGCTTTTTGAATTATTTTTTTGTCGTTTTCATACAAGATTAATTCATCCTCTAAAATCTTAGTGCCTTTTGGAATTTCCCCATAAACTATTGCCAAATAAGTTTTGTGTATTTTTCTTAATCTAAATAATGAAGTAAAAAGTTGCGCATACTCTCTATTCTTAGCAACAATTAATATGCCAGAAGTATCCTTATCTAACCTATGGACAATAAATGGTTTAGCGTTTTCAAAATATTTTGTCTTTCTCAATGTATCGATTATATTTTTAAAGGATTTGGTGCCAGATTGAACGGGAATACCGGAGGGTTTATTTATAACAACAAAATTGTCATTATCTTCTATAATAAAATCATCATATTTAGCTTTTTCAGAAATTGATGGAATATATTGAGTGATAATTTTCTTTTTTGACTCTTCAAGTTTTTCAATGTTGAATACCTCTACAATGTCATTTTCTTGAATTCGATACGAACTTTTAGTTTTTTTATTATTTACTTTAACTTGGTTTTTTCTGATTATTTTTTCAATTAATCCCTGTGGTATATCAAGAACATTTCTTTTGAACCATTTATCAAAACGAGCATCGTGAAAGTCTCTTGTGACTTGAAACTTTTTAATCATTAAAAAATGGAGTTTTATTTAGTGGCTACTTTTGCTTGTTGATCTTTTTCAGCCGTTTCTACTTTTTTTGGTTTATCTACTTTTTTCGCCTCTACATCTCTATCAACTAGCTCGATAACAGCCATTGGTGCATCATCGCCATATCTGTAACCAGCTTTTAAAACTCTTGAGTACCCGCCATTTCTTTTTTGGTATCTTGCAGACAATACATCGAAAACTTTTACAACAGAGCTTTTGTCTTGAAGTTTTGAAAATAATCTTTTTTTATTACTTAAATTATTTTTTTTTCCTATTGTAATTACTTTATCAATAAGCGGCTTAAGTTCTTTAGCTTTAGGCAAAGTAGTAGTTATTTGCTCATATTTAATCAAAGAGTTAAGCATATTTTTAAATAAAGCTTTTCTATGCTCTGGAGTTCTATTTAATTTTCTGTAACCTAGATTGTGTCTCATTGATTAATAGTTGTTTTCCTCTAATTTTTTAGACATTTCAGCAATGTTGTCTGGTGGCCAATTAGGAATCTCCATTCCTAAATATAAAGACATTGTGCTTAGAACTTCTTTAATTTCGTTTAATGATTTTCTACCAAAATTTGGTGTTCTTAGCATTTCTGGCTCAGTTTTTTGAACCAAATCACCAATGTAAATAATATTGTCATTTTTTAAACAATTCATTGATCTAACTGAAAGCTCAAGTTCTTCAACACGCTTTAATAGATTTTTGTTAAATTCTGGTTCTGCTGATTTAACCTCTTTAACAACTTCTTGAGGGTCATCAAAATTAACAAACATAGCTAATTGATCTTGAAAAATACGAGCTGCGTAAGCAATTGCATCTTCTGCATTAACAGTCCCATTAGTTTCAATATTCATCACTAATTTGTCATAATCAAAACCGCTACCTGCTCTAGTATTGTCTACAGTATAAGAAACTTTTTTCACTGGACTAAATAATGAATCTACAGCTATTAAACCAAGTGGACTGTCTTCTCCTTTATTTTTAGTAGAAGGAACGTAGCCTTTACCCGTATTCACAATTAATTCCATATGAAAATTAGTTTTTTCATCTAAATTACAAATAACTTGCTCTGGGTTTAAAATTTCTATTTCTGGAGACAAAGTAATATCTTTAGCTTTTACTTCTTTAGGTCCTTTAACATCTAAAATAATTTTTTTTGGCGAATTAACTGATGATCTGATAGCTAAATTTTTAACGTTTAAAACTATATCAGTTACATCTTCTCTAACACCTTTAATAGATGAGAACTCATGTAAAACTCCATCTATTTGAATGGCTGTAACAGCAGCACCTTGAATAGATGAAAGTAAAATTCTTCTTAAAGCATTACCTAAAGTCTGACCAAAACCTTTTTCTAAAGGTTCAGCAACAACAGTTGCTGTAGATTTATCATCATTACTTTTTATTTCTAACTTATTAGGTTTAATTAAAGCTTTCCAATTTTTGTCTATGATATTACTTGCGGCTTGCATTATTTATACTCTCCTTCTTTTAGGTGGCCTAGTACCATTGTGAGGCATAGGTGTTGTGTCTTTAATTGATGTAATCTTAAATCCTTTAGACTGAAATGCTCTTAAAGCAGTTTCTCTTCCCGAACCAGGGCCTTTAACTTCTACAGTTAATGTTCTTAAACCTTGTTCATAAGCTTTTCCTCCCACATCATCTGCTGCAACTTGAGCAGCATAAGGAGTTGATTTTCTTGAACCTTTAAATCCTTTTGCTCCGGCTGATGACCATGCTATGACATTTCCACTTTCATCTGCGATTGAAATAATTGTATTATTAAAAGTTGAATACACGTAAGCTATTCCTGAAGTTATATTCCTTTTAACTTTTTTCTTCTTTTTAAACGTAGATACTTTTCCAGAAACCTTTTCAGCTTTAACTGGTTCAGTTTTAATATCTTTATTATCTTCAACTTTTTTATTCATATATATCTATTTTTTAAGTGGAGTTAGTTTTTTTCCTGCAATAGCTATAGCTTTTCCTTTTCTTGTTCTGGCATTGCTATGGGTTCTTTGCCCACGAACTGGTAATTTTTTTTTATGTCTAGTTCCTCTGTAAGTAACTAAATCTACTAATCTTTTAATATTTAAAGAAACTTCTCTTCTCAAATCACCTTCAACTTTATGATTGGCATTTATATATTCGGTAATTTTTAAAACTTGATCTTCTGTTAAATTATTAACTCTAACATCCAGAGGTATATTTAATTTATTACAAATCTGTTTTGACGAATGTAATCCAATACCGTGGATGTAAGTCAGACCAATGCTTACAATTTTATTTGGAGGAATGTTAATTCCGGCTATTCGGGCCATAGTTTTTTGGGTATATGTTTAAATGCGTATTTATATGGCGTAATTATACAAAGTCAACCCTCTATAACGCTCAAAAATTGATCGATTTTGCTATAAATACTCTCTATTTTATCTTCTCCGTTAACCTCTTTCACTAATTTTAATTTTTCATAAAAATTAATAACTGGTTCAGTAGACTTTTCATAAGTTTCATATCGTTTAACAGCAACTTCAACGTTATCGTCTGTTCTTTTTGTTAAATTGTTACCTTTGCAACAAATTGCATCAACTTTAGGTGGGTTAAAAAATTCATTATAGGTATTGCCACAAACTGAGCAAACCATTCTACCGGTAATTCTTTTCTTTATAATATCTAAAGAAACCTTCAATCTTATTACAATAGAAATTTTCTGATTATATTTAGCTAATAGTTTAGTTAAATTTTCAGCCTGAGTTATATTTCTTGGATAGCCATCGAAAATTAAGCGATTTTTATATTTATCATTAGCGACAACATTCTCAATTAATTTATTTATTATTTCATCTGAAACTAAAGCGCCTGAATTAACTATAGAACTAATTTTATTACCTAAATCTGTTTTTTTATTAATCTCCTCTCTTAAAAGATCTCCTGTCGAGAGTTGAAAAAGATTAAATTTTTTAACTATGTAACTAGATTGTGTACCCTTTCCTGCACCTGGAGGACCAAAAATAATAATATTCATTTTATTATTTGCCGAATTTTGTTTTCTTAATTAAAGATTCATACTGCGAACTCATTAATCTTGTTTGAACTTGAGTAACAGTATCCATAGCAACTACAACAACGATTAAAATAGATGTACCGCCTAAATAAAAAGGTATTGGATATTTTGAAATCAAAAACTCAGGTAACAAACAAACAAAAGTTAAATATAAAGATCCAATAGTCGTTAATCTTATTAAAATTGTCTCAATATATTCTGCTGATCTTTCACCAGGACGTATGCCTGGTATATAGCCACCATATTTTCTTAAATTTTCTGCAGTCTCTTTTGGGTTAAATACAATAGACGTATAAAAAAAAGAAAAAAATATAATACCAGATGCATATAGCAGCATATAAAGTGGTTGGCCTTGAGTGAACATTGAAGAAATATTTAAAAAAGTATCTGAATTAGAAAATCCAAAATTTGTAAGCGTTACAGGTAACAATAATAACGCTGAGGCAAAAATTGCAGGTATTACTCCAGCTGTATTGATTTTTAAAGGTAAGTGTGATGACTCACCACCATAAATTTTATTTCCCATTTGTCTTTTTGGATAGTTAATTAAAATTTTTCTCATAGCTCTCTCAAAAAAGACAATAAATAAAACCGTAAAGATAACTAAAATGAAAATTAAAATAATCATTGTAGCAGATAAAGCACCTGTTCTACCTAACTCAAATGTCGACGCTAATGCTCTTGGTATCTCTGCAACTATACCTGAAAAAATTATAAGCGATATTCCATTGCCCACGCCTCTAAGAGTGATTTGTTCACCTAACCACATTAAAAAAGTAGTACCTGCCACTAAAGAAATAGTGGTTATTAATCTAAATTTCATACCAGGGTCCAAAACTAAGGTTCCAGCATTTTCTAAACCAACACTGACGCCATATCCTTGAAGAATTGCTATTAGAACTGTTCCGTAACGAGTTAGTTGAGTTATTTTTTTTCTACCAATTTCACCTTGTTCTTTTAAATTTTTAAAATAATCCGAAACACCTGTGAGTAATTGAATTATAATTGATGCCGAAATATAGGGCATAATACCCAGTGCAAATATCGCCATCCTTGTTACAGCACCTCCTGAAAATACATTGAACATTCCAAGTAAGCCTTGTTGGCTAGTACTCATAACTTGTGTCAAGGCTTGAGGGTCAATACCTGCTAATGGAACATATGTACCCAATCTATAAATTATTAAAATGAAGATTGTAAAAAAAATTCTACTTCTTAAATCATTTGCTTTTGCAAAGGCACCTTGAGTAAAATTTTCGTTAGACATTATACTTTCTATTTTTTAAGTATATTAAGTGTTCCGCCGGCTTTTTCGATTTTAGCTTGAGCTTGTTTTGAGACAAAATGAGCAGTTATATCAACTTTATTTGTTAATTCACCATCACCTAATATTTTTAACTTAATATATTTCTTATTAATGATTTTCTTTTCTTGAAGAAGTTTCAAATTTATTGGAGTTGCTCCATCTAATTTTTTTGCGTCATAAAATTTTTGTAAATTTGATAAATTAATAATAGCTGTATCTTTTATAGCAAAAGATTTAAAACCTCTTTTAGGTAATCTTCTATAAAGAGGAGTTTGTCCACCCTCAAAGGCTTTTATCGCTACACCTCTTCTTGATTTTTGACCTTTGATACCTCTTCCAGACGTTTTTCCTTTGCCTGAACCAATACCTCTACCAGGTCTAATCTTTTTTTCATTTGTTTTAACTAAATTATTTAATTTCATTTTGAATTCTCTCTTTTAGAAACTATTTCGGATATTTTTTTACCTCTCATTGCAGATAAAAGTTTTGGAGAAGCCTGTGAAAGTAAAGCATTTACTGAAGCTTTTACTACATTGTGTGGATTTGCTGAACCAATTGATTTTGCAACAATATCCTGAATACCAAGCACGTCACAAACTGCTCGTATTGGACCACCAGCAATTATTCCTGTACCAGCGGGTGCACTTCTTAGTAAAACTTTTCCTGAACCGTTTCTTCCTTTAACGTCATGATGTAGCGTTTTTCCATCTTTTAAGGAAATTTTAATTTGATTTCTTTTTGCATCTTCTGTTGCTTTTTTAATTGCATCTGGAACTTGTTTTGACTTACCTTGTCCTATGCCAATCGTACCTTTTTGATTTCCAACTACAACTAAAGCTGCAAATCCAAATCTTCTACCGCCTTTAACAACTTTGGTAATTCTATTAATAGCAACTAACCGTTCTTTTATATCTGAGTCTTTCTTTTGAAAATCAGCCATTTAAAACTCCAATCCATTTTTTCTTAGTGAGTCAGCAAAAGTTTTAATTCTACCGTGATATTTATAAGCACCACGATCAAAGTATACTTTTGTAATTTTTTTTTCAGCTGCCCTTTTAGCTAATATCTCACCTAACAAAGCAGATGTTTCAATTTTTTTCTTCTTGTTTGCTTTAATTTCTTTTTCTATAGAAGATGCAGAAACCAATGTTTTTTTCTCTTTGTCGTCAATTATTTGAGCTGAAATATTTTTAAGTGATTTAAAAACAGATATTCTATATCTTTCGTAAGAAACACTTTTTAACTTTTTTCTATTTCTTAATTGACGTTTCAAAGTATTATTTAATTTTTTCATATTATTTTTTCTTACCTTCTTTTCTTAAAACAAATTGGTTTCTCTCTCTAATTCCTTTACCTTTGTATGGTTCCACTGGTTTAAGAGCTTTAATATCTGAAGCTACTTTTGACACAAGTTCTTTATCAACGCCTGTGATAGTAATAATCGTCATTTTTTCAACTGTCATTTTTACTTCTTTTGGTATCTTAAAGTTAATATCGTGACTAAAACCTAATTGTAGATTTAATACGTCACCTTTTAAATTAGCTCTAAAGCCAACTCCTGTTATGTCCAAAATTTTTTGATGGCCTTGGCTAACGCCTATAACTGCATTATTAATCAAGCTTCTATAAGTTCCCCACATTAAAGCAGTTTTTTTATCTAAATCTTTTTTTAATGGATTGATATTAAATTCATTTTTCTCATTTAATTTAGCTGAAAAAATTTTATCATTTATGGTTAATGTTTTAGACCCTTTTGGACCTGAAATAGTAATAACCCCACCTTCAGATTTGACTGAAGCATCTTTAGGGACCATTATATTTTTTTTTCCTATTTTAGACATTAAAATACCCTACAAATTATCTCACCACCGATATTATTTTTTCTCGCTTCAATATCTGACATTACACCTTTGTTAGTAGAAATTATTGCTAAACCCAAACCATTTTGAATTCTTGGGATACTTGTGGCTCTGGAGTAAACACGTCTACCAGGTTTTGATACTCGCTTAATCTCTTTAATAACTGGCATTCCTTCATAATACTTTAAATCCACAATTAGATTTGCTTTATTGTTTTCTTTTTTTTCAATATAAAAATTTGTAATAAAACCTTCATTTTTTAGAACTTCTAAAATTTTTAATCTAAATGTTGAAGAAGGAATCTCAACTTTAGACAATGATCGAAGTTGACCATTTCTTATTCTTGTAAACATATCTCCTATAGGATCCATAATCGTCATAATTTTTTCCTTACCAGCTAGATTTGGTCATACCAGGAATTTTTCCTGCCGAAGCCATCTCTCTTAGTGCTATTCTTGATATTCTTAATTTTCTATAAACTCCATGAGGTCTTCCTGTGATCTCACATCTATTTACTACTCTTATTTTCGCAGAGTTTTTAGGAAGTTTGTTTAGTTTTAATTGAGCAGCAAATCTATCTGATAGAGGTAATTTTTTATTTTTAATGATTTTTTTCAAGGCCGCTCTTTTTTTTGAAAATTTTTCAACTAATTTTATTCTTTTTAAATTTTTTTGTATTGCGCTAGTTTTTGCCATATTAGTTTTTCTTTTGTGTTTTTATTGGAAAATTAAATTCTTTTAATAATTCCATAGTTGCTTCTTTGTTTTTGCTTGTAGTTACAAGGGTTATATCCATTCCTCTTATTTTATCGACTTTATCAAAATTTATTTCTGGAAAAATAATGTGCTCTTTAATACCAAACGAATAATTACCAAACTTATCAATACCACTTGATTCCAAGCCTCTAAAATCTTTAATTCTAGGTAAAGCTATGTTGACCAATCGATCAATAAATTCGTACATTTTTGTTGATCTTAAAGTTACTTTAACTCCAGCTGCATAACCTTTTCTAGTCTTGAAGTTAGAAATTGATTTTCTAAATTTTGTAACAACAGCTCTTTGTCCAGCTATTGATGAGACATCATCTTGACATGCTTTAACTTTTTTTGCATCTGCAGCATCTTCACCCAGACCAATATTTAATACTACTTTAGTAAACTTTGGCACCTGATGTTTGTTTGTATAATTTAATTTTGTCATCAATTTTGGCAAAATTTCTTTATCATACATACTTTTAAGTCTTGAAATCATAGTCTATTTTTTAGCACTTTCTTTTTTTACATCTAAATTTTTAACATTTGAATAATGAATGAAACTTTCTTTAGATACTATTCCACCTTTATTTTCTTTAGTTGGTTTTTGATGTTTTTTAACAAGATTTATACCTTTAATTTTTACCATGTTAAGCTTTCTACTAATTTCAATGATTTCCCCAGTTTTACCTTTGTCTTTACCTGTAATAACTTTAACTTGTGTTCCTTTTTTAATTTTCATTTAAATTACCTCTGGTGCTAATGAAATTATTTTCGTATAGCCACTTGCTCTTAATTCTCTTGTTACTGGTCCAAATATTCTAGTTCCAATTGGTTCACCTTTTTCATCAGTTAAAACAACTGCGTTTGAATCAAATTGTATTTTAGACCCATCATCTCTAAAAATTTCTTTTTTTGTTCTAACTACAACAGCTTTATGAACAGCACCTTTTTTAACTTTGCCCTTAGGTATAGCGTCTTTAACACTAATAACGATTAAGTCACCTACTCCAGCGTATCTTCTTTTTGATCCACCAAGAACTTTAATACACTCGACTCTTTTAGCGCCTGTATTATCTGCGACTGTTAATTCAGTTTGTATTTGTATCATTTTTCTAAAACCTCCCAGGTTTTCTTCTTCGAAATAGGTGCGCATTCTGAAATTGTTACTAAATCTCCTTCTTTAAACTTATTATTTTCATCATGAGCATGATATTTTTTCGTTCTAGAGATAACTTTTCCAAAGAATGGATGTTGAAATTTTCTTACTACTTCAACCACAATAGTTTTATTATTTTTAGAACTAACTACTTTTCCTTTTAAAATTCTTTTAGTCATTTAGAAACCTTTGCATTTAAAGTTGTATATAATCTTGCAATATTTTTCTTAATCTCATTATATTGAGCAGGATTTTCTACTTGGCCATTTATTCTTTTAAACCTGATGTTAAATAAATCCTTTTTTAAAGTTTGAATTTTTTTAACAGCTTGTTCGCCAGTTAATTTTTTGTCTTCTTTTTTATTTTTTGCCATATTATCTCTTAATAAATTTCGTTTTAATCGGTAATTTTGCAGATGCTTTATATAAAGCAACTCTTGCAACTTCTTCACTTACGCCATCGACTTCAAATATAATTCTTCCAGGTTTTACTCTACATGCGTAATATTCTGGATTTCCTTTTCCTTTACCCATTCTTACTTCCGTAGGTTTTTTTGAAACTGGTATATTTGGAAAAATTCTAGTCCACACTCTTCCTGTTCTCTTCATATATCTTGTTAAGGCTACTCTGGCAGCTTCTATTTGTTTACCAATAATTCTTTCTGGTTGAAGAGCTTTTAAACCATAAGCGCCGTAATTCAATACTGTAGCACGTGTAGCATTACCATGAATTCTTCCTTTAAAAGCTTTTCTAAATTTAGTTCTTACTGGCTGTAGCATTTTTTACTCTTTCTTTTTTTTCTTGTTCAACATCTTTTTCAAATAATTGACCTTTGTAAATCCAAACTTTGATCCCTATAATTCCATAAGTGGTTAAGGCTTCAGCAGTACCGTAATCAATGTTAGCTCTTAACGTATGAGACGGAATGCTTCCTTCTCTTTCCCATTCAGTTCTAGCGATTTCATTACCAGCTAATCTGCCGCTAATCATAACTTTAATTCCGAGTGCACCTAATCTTATCGCAGATTGCATAGCTCTTTTCATTGCTCTTCTATAAGCAATTCTCTTAACTAATTGAGTTGCGATATTTTCTGCAACTAAATAAGAATTTAATTCTGGCTTTTTAATCTCTTTAATATTGATAGTTACTTCACTGTCTTTTGAAATTTTTAAAACATTATTTTTTATTTTTTCAATATCAGCACCTTTTTTACCAATTACAAATCCAGGTCTAGAAGTATGGATTGAAACAATTAATTTTTTTCCTGATCTTTCGATAATAATATCTGAAACCCCAGAATTAGTTATATTTTTTTGAATATATTTTCTAATTTTAAAATCTTCTATTAAGTATTTGCCAAATTCTTTTTTCTTAGCGAACCATATAGAATCCCATCCTCTATTTACGCCAAGTCTAAATGCAATTGGATTAATTTTTTGTCCCATATTATTTTTTTACTTCCTTTTTTTCACCTAACACAATTGTAATTCTACTGAAGGGCTTTTTAATTGCACTAGCTCTACCCTTAGCTCGTGGTCTAAATCTTTTCATAACGATAGATTTACCAACATATGCTTCTTTTACGTAAAGACTGTCAATATCATGCTGATAATTATTTTCTGCGTTGGCAATAGCTGATTGAACTGTCTTTTTAACATCGTGAGCTATTCTTTTTCTTGTAAACTCTAAGTCCCTAATCGCTACGTCAGCTTTTTTGCCTCTAATGTGATCTAAAATTAAAGCAATCTTTCTAGTACTTGATCGCACGTTTTTATTTACAGCTTTAACTGAAATACTATTTTTTTCCATCTGCTCCCTTATCTGCAGCTGGTGCTGCTGCTTTCTTGTCGGCTGGCGTATGTCCTCTAAAAGTTCTTGTTGAAGCAAACTCACCTAATTTATGACCAACCATTTCTTCAGACACTGTAATAGGTATAAAAGATTTACCGTTATGGATTAAAAAACTGTGGCCTACAAAATCAGGAATAATAGTAGAATTTCTTGACCAAGTTTTAATTGGTCTTTTTTCACCACCCGCTTTAATTTTGTCAATTTTTTTCAACAAACTTGGATGTACAAAAGGTCCTTTCCAAACTGATCTAGCCATAATTATTTTCTCTTCTTCCTTCTTGATATAATTAATTTATCACTTCTTTGAGGTTTTCTTGTTTTAAGTCCTTTAGCTGATTGACCCCAAGGAGAAACCGGATGTCTACCGCCTGATGTTTTACCTTCACCACCACCATGAGGGTGATCAACAGGGTTCATAACAACACCTCGTGATTGAGGTCTTTGACCTTTCCATCTCCATCTTCCAGCTTTTCCATATTTAATGTTTTTTTGATCTGGGTTTGATACAGCACCTAAAGTTGCCATGCAATTTAGGGAAACTTTTCTAGTTTCACCAGATCCTAATCTTATGATCGCATGATCTCCGTCAAATCCTGATAGAGTTGCAGAAGAACCAGCAGATCTTGCTAGTTTACCACCAGTGTTAGGTACTAATTCAATGTTGTGAATGGCACTACCTGGGGGAATATCTTTTAATTCCAAGCAATTTCCAACTTTAATTTCAACATTTTTTCCAGCTTCAACTGTGTCTCCAACATTTAAATTTTGTGGGCAAAGAATGTATTTCATATCATTGTCTTCGTATTTTATTAAAGCTATATGTGCTGTTCTATTTGGATCATATTCAATTCTCTCAACTACTCCTTTGATATTTCTTTTTGATCTATAAAAATCAATAATTCTGTATTTGTGCTTATGACCGCCTCCTCTATGTCTCGAAGTAATTCTTCCCAAATTATTTCTTGCACCTGTAGAATGTTGACCAACAGTCAATGGTTTGTAAGAATCGCCTTTCCAAAGATTGCTTTTATCAACTAAAACTGTTCCACGAACTGATTTTGTGTAAGGTTTAAATGATTTTAATGCCATAATTAAATTCCAGTAGACAGATCAATGCTCTGTCCTTTTTTTAGAGTTATAATCGCTTTTTTAAAACCAGGCTTAGTAGATAGTTTGCCTTGTTTAATTTTCTTTTTAGTCTTCGTATTAACAATATTCACTTTAACAACAGTTACTTTAAATAATTTTTCAATATTCTTTTTTATAGTTTTTTTATTAGCTCCAGAATGAACTTTAAAAACAGTTTTATTTTGTTCAGACAAAATTGTAGCTTTTTCTGTTATTATTGGTTGTCTAATAGAGTCTATAGAATTAATTTTTTTCATCTAAAATCCTATTTTCAATTTTTTTAATTGAGCTCGAAGTGAAGATAACATTTGTATATTTAAGCATATCGTAAATATTAGCTCCATCATCACTTATAATTTTTATATTTTTAATATTTCTTGCTGATCTTGAAAAATTCTTCTCTGAGTCCTTATCTGAAACAATCAAAGCGTTAGATAATTTATTTGCTAATAAAAATTTGTTGAACTCTTTAGTCTTTTTAATCTCTTTTTTAACATCTGAGAGAATGTGAAATTGTTTATCTGTATTTTTTTTAGCTAATGTTTGCGCTAATGCAAGTTTTCTTACTTTTTTATTAATTTTTTTAATTTTGTAAACCGCACCTTTAGGTCCGTGGGCTTGACCACCACCAACGAATAGTGGTGCTTTTCTACTAGCATGTCTAGCTTGACCAGTACCTTTTTGAGCATAAATCTTTTTAGTAGAACCTTTAACTTCGTTTCTTTGCTTTGTTTTTGCAGTTCTAGGCTTTTGATGATTAAGCTGCCAATCAATAACGTACTTAATTAACTTGTGGTTAAATTTTAAGTTCATTATTTTATCAGACACATCAATTGTCTCTGATTTTCCACCATCAATATTTAATAAATTAAATTTCATTATTTCTTTTTCCCTTTAGATGCTTCTGCTGCTTTTGCTTTTGCTTCAATTTTTTCTAGTGTTGTTTTCTTTTTAATATCTTTAATAGATTTCCTTAATAAAACTGTAGAATTTTTTGAGCCAGGAATAGAACCTTTTAGATACAAAAGATTATTCTCTAAATCAGATTTAATTATTTCAAGATTTAGCATTGTCCTAAATTTATCACCCATATGCCCAGCCATTTTTTTACCTTTAAATACTCTGCCTGGATCTTGTCTTTGACCAGTCGAACCATGTGATCTATGTGAAACTGATACACCGTGAGAAGCTCGGAGTCCGCCAAAATTGTATCTTTTCATAACTCCTGCAAAACCTTTACCTATTGTTTTAGATCTTACATCTACAAATTTAATATCTTTAAGAATTTCTAAACCAACTTCATTACCCTCTTTGTATTCGTCGACTTTTTCTAACCTAAATTCTTTTAAAACTTTTTTTGGCTCTGTATTTTTTTTAGCAAAATAACCTTTCATTTGCTTTGTTAACTTAGAATTTTTAATTGGAAAAAAACCTACTTTAACTGCTGAATATCCACGTGACTCTTTAGTGTAAACATCCATTACTCTACCCTTTTCAACTTTTATCACTGTAACAGGAACTGATTGACCGTTAGATAAAAATTCACGTGTCATTCCAATTTTTGTTCCTAATAATCCTAACATCATAATTATATTTTAATTTCTATATCAACACCTGAAGCTAAATCTAATTTCATTAACGCTTCAACAGTTTGAGGAGTTGGTTCTATTATATCTATTAATCTCTTATGTGTTCTTGACTCAAATTGATCTCTACTCTTTTTATCAATATGTGGTGAACGTAATACTGTGTATTTTTCAATCCTTGTTGGTAAAGGTATTGGTCCTTTTACCTGTGCACCCGTTCTTTTAGCTGTATTTACAATTTCCTCTGTAGATAAATCTAAAATTTTATTATCGTAGGCACGTAGATGAATTCTTATATTTTGTTTGTCCATAATATTTAAGCTAATTTCTTTGTTACTTCGTCTTGAACGTTTTGTGGAACTTTATCATAGTGGCTAAATTGCATAGTATATTGAGCTCTTCCTTGTGTTGCAGATCTCAAATTATTGATATAACCAAACATGTTCGCTAACGGAACTGTTGCTGAAATAGCTGTTGCATTTCCTCGTGGTTCAGTAGATCCAACTTGACCTCTTCTGCTGTTTAAATCACCTATAACATCTCCCATAAAATCCTCAGGTGTTACTACCTCAACTTTCATTATTGGTTCTAAAAGTTTTAAGGTTGCTTTTTGACAAGCTTCTTTGAAGCACATTCTAGATGCAATTTCAAAAGCTAGTACACTAGAGTCAACATCGTGGTGTAAACCATCAAGAATGGTTACTTTGTAATCAATTATTGGGAAGCCAGCTAGAATTCCACTATCTGCGACACCTTCAACTCCCTTTTCTACTCCTGGAATAAATTCTTTTGGTATTGCTCCACCTTTAACTTTATTTTCAATTTCTCTTCCTTTTCCTGGCTCAAGTGGTTCAACACTTAAAGTTACTTTTGCAAATTGTCCTGCACCACCACTTTGCTTTTTATGAATGTAAGTAACTTCTGAAGTATTTAAAATCGTTTCTCTATAAGCTACTTGAGGTGCTCCAATGTTTGCTTCAACTTTGAATTCTCGCTTCATTCTGTCCACAATGATATCTAAATGTAATTCACCCATTCCTTTAATAATTGTTTGTCCAGACTCTTCATCTGAGGTTACTCTGAATGAAGGGTCTTCTTTTGCTAATCTGCCTAAAGCCTCACCCATTTTTTCTTGGTCTGCTTTAGTTTTGGGTTCAACTGCAATTTCAATTACAGGGTCAGGGAATTCCATTGGCTCTAAAAGGATAGGCTTGGCTTCATCACACAATGTATGGCCTGTTATTGTGTATTTTAATCCAGCTAATGCAACTATATCTCCTGTTGAGGCTTCTTTAATATCCTCTCGACTATTTGCGTGCATTAAAAGCATTCTTCCAATTCTTTCCACTTTTTCTTTAGATGAATTATAAATAGAGCTACCGGCAGTTAATTTGCCTGAATAAATTCTTATGAAAGTTAAAGATCCTACGAAAGGATCGTTAGCAACTTTGAAAGCAAGAGCGGTAAAAGGCTCATCGTTTCCAAATTTCATGTCAATTTTTTCTTCTGTACCAAGTTTAGTACCATCAATTTTACCAATGTCTTTAGGGCTAGGTAAATAATCGATAACAGCATCTAATAATGGTTGAACACCTTTATTTTTAAAAGCTGAACCAGTGATTATCGGTACGAAACTAAAATTTAATGTTCCTTTTCTTATACATCTCATTAAATCAGCTTCTGATGGTTCTTTTCCTTCAAGATAAGCTTCCATTAATTTTTCATCTTGCTCAACTGCTAACTCTACTAATTCTTGTCTATATTTTGCTGCTTGATCTTTTAAATCCGCAGGTATTTCGCCAATGTCAAATTTTGCACCTAAATCTTCGTTTCTCCAAGTGATACCTTTCATTTTAACTAAATCTACAACACCCTGAAGGTCTGACTCTATACCAATTGGCAATTGTAATACTAAAGGAACACAACCAAGTCTTTCTTTAATCATTTTAACGCATCTAAAGAAATCCGCTCCTGTTCTGTCTAATTTATTGACAAAACAAATTCTTGGAACTTTATATTTATCTGCTTGTCTCCAAACTGTTTCTGATTGTGGTTCTACTCCAGCGACACCATCGAAAACAGCAACTGCGCCATCTAAAACTTTTAACGATCTTTCTACTTCAATTGTAAAATCTACGTGTCCAGGTGTATCAATAATATTAATTCTATGTTCTCTCCAAAAACAAGTAGTTGCCGCAGAAGTAATAGTGATACCTCTTTCTTGTTCCTGTTCCATCCAATCCATTGTAGCGGCACCATCATGTACCTCACCAATTTTATGGCTTTTTCCTGTGTAATATAAAATTCTTTCTGTGGTAGTTGTCTTACCAGCATCGATGTGGGCCATAATACCGATGTTTCTATATTTTTCTAAAGTGTAAGTATTATCAGCCATAAATTTTTACCATCTAAAATGAGCAAAAGCCTTATTAGACTCTGCCATTTTATGCGTATCCTCTCTTTTTTTAATTGCTGCACCTTTGTTTTGTGAAGCATCTAAAAGTTCGTAATATAATTTTTCTGCCATTGTTTTATTTTTTCTATTTCTTGTGGCATCTTTGATCCATCTTAACGCTAAAGCTTGAGCTCTTTTTGCTTTAACTTCAACTGGAACTTGGTAAGTAGCTCCACCAACTCTTCTTGATCGACACTCTACGTTAGGTTTAACATTGCTAATCGCTTCATTAAAAGTTTTGATTGGATCTTGTTTATTTGTTTCTTTAATTTTTTCTAAAGCATCATATAAAATTCTTTCCGCTGTAGATCTTTTACCGTCATACATAATACAATTAATAAATTTAGAAATTAGTTCAGATCTAAACTTGGGATCTGGATAAACTTTTCTTATTGGTGCTTTTCTTTTTCTAGACATATTAAATTTTATTTAGGTTTCTTAGTTCCGTATAATGATCTTCTTTTTTTTCTAGCTGCGATACCTTGTGTATCTAAATTTCCTCTTAAAATATGATATCGAACTCCTGGTAAATCTTTTACTCGACCACCTCTAAGAAGAACTACGGAGTGCTCTTGTAAATTATGTCCTTCGCCTGGAATATATGCGGTCACTTCAAATCCATTAGATAATCTAACACGTGCTACTTTTCTTAATGCTGAGTTAGGTTTTTTTGGAGTTGTTGTATAAACTTTTAAACATACACCACGCTTAAGTGGTTGACCTTCAAGTGCAGGAACTTTATTTCTTGCAATAGGTTTTACCCTAGGTTTTCTAATTAATTGACTTATCGTCGGCATAATAAATATATTTTGAAGATAAAAGAAAGGTGTGCCTTGATATCAAGGTGCTTTTCAGTCAGTGTTTAAGGTTAAATACTACCTTACTTCTAACTATCAAAATTTGCGCTAAACTAGCATTGAAAAGTTAAAAGTCAATATTTAATAGGAAAAATAAAGCTTTATTTTATGCTTATTCTGTAGGAGCTGGGTTTTCTAATTGTTGTTTTTTTAATTCTTCAAGTCTTAACTCGTCTTGTTTTCGAGCTTCTTTATCCCAACCCATTTTTGTTAACCCAGTTCCAGCAGGAACTAATCTACCTACAATAACGTTTTCTTTTAAACCTTCTAGATAATCGACTTTACCTTTGATGGCAGCATCAGTAAGTACTCTTGTAGTTTCTTGGAATGATGCAGCTGAAATGAAAGATTTAGTTTGTAGAGAAGCTTTGGTAATACCTAAAAGAATTCTTTCATAAACAGCAGGTTTTTTTCCTTGTTTTTTTAAATCTTCGTTTATTTTTACAATATCAATTAAATCTACAGTTTCATTCAATAAGAAATCAGTATCGCCTGGTTCCTTAATTTCTACTTTTTTAAGCATTTGCCTTACGATTGTTTCAATGTGCTTATCGTTAATTACAACACCTTGCAGTCTATAAACTTCCTGTACTTCGCTTACAAAATACTCTGTTAATCTTTCAACGCCTAAAATTCTTAAAATATCATGTGGCGCTGGACTACCATCTAATAAATATTCACCTTTTTTAATTTTTTCACCTTGGTTAAAATTAACATGCTTGCCTTTTGGTATTAGATAACTTGATGTTTCTCCTTTAGATGAAACAATTGAAATTTTTTGTTTTCCTCTTAATTCTTTTCCAAATTCAATCACACCATCATTCTCAGCTATGATTGCGCTATCTTTTGGTTTTCGTGCTTCAAATAATTCAGCAACTCTTGGTAATCCTCCAGTAATATCTTTTGTTTTTGAAGTTTCCTTAGGTAAACGTGCAAGCACATCACCAGCAGAAACTTTTTGTCCATCTTTTACTGATAAAATTGAGTCAGGAACTAAATAATATCTAGCAACGTTACCATCGGCTTTTTTAATTACTTCACCCTTTTCATCTCTTAGAGTTATTCTAGGTTTTAATTCAGTATTTTTTGATAATGATTTCCAATCTGTAACTGATTTTGATGAAATACCAGTAGCATCATCCATAGTTTCAGTTAACGAAGTACCTTCAACTAAATCCATGTAATTAACCACTCCACTCGTCTCAGCAATTACTGGTAAAGTATAAGGATCCCATTCTGCAATTTTTTTACCTTTTTCAACAGTGTCACCATCTTTAAAGAAAATTTTTGAACCATAATTAACTTTGTAAATAGCTAATTGTCTACCTGCATCATCTTCTAAAGATAATTCAGTATTTCTTCCCATTACGATAATATTTTTCTTAGAGTCTTCAATTAAATTTTTATTTATTATTTTCAACTTACCTTTTGTCTGCGATATGATTTGAGACTCTTCTTTAATTTGAGCTGTACCACCAACGTGGAAGGTTCTCATTGTTAACTGTGTACCAGGCTCACCAATAGACTGAGCAGCAATCATTCCTATTGCTTCACCTATACTAACTAACTTACCTCTAGCTAAATCTCTGCCGTAACATGTTTGACAAACACCTCTTTGTGCAGCACATGTTATTACTGAATATACTTGAATTGATTTAACGCCAGCTGAGTCTATTAACTCACAATCAGCTTCATCTAATAATCTTTTCTTCTTAATGATTACTTCACCTGTTATTGGGTTTTTAATATCCTGAGCTGTTGTTCTTCCCAAAACTCTTTCAGATAAACTTACTAAAATATTTCCACCTTCAATAATTTCTGTAATATTTATAGAAGATTTTGCACCACAGTCTTTCATAGTGACTTGTAAATCTTGAGCTACATCACACAATCTTCTTGTTAAATATCCTGAGTTAGCTGTTTTAAGTGCTGTGTCCGCTAATCCTTTTCTAGCTCCGTGCGTTGAATTAAAATATTCTAATACAGTTAATCCTTCTTTAAAGTTTGAAATAATTGGGGTTTCAATGATCTCGCCTGAAGGTTTTGCAATTAAGCCTCTCATTCCAGCAAGCTGTTTCATTTGAGCCGATGATCCTCTTGCTCCAGAATCTGCCATCATATAAACTGAATTTGTTTCAATTCGTCCATCTGGATAAATTTTTTGAGCTGATGAGATTTCTTTCATCATTTCGTTTGCCACTGTATCAGTACATTTTGACCATACGTCTACAACTTTGTTATATTTTTCTCCTCTAGTAATTAATCCATCAGAATATTGTTTTTCATATTCTTCAATCTTCTTTTTAGTCTGGTTAATTAAATTTATTTTTGTTTCAGGTATTATTAAATCATCCTTACCAAAAGAAATTCCAGCCTTGAAAGCGTGTTTAAATCCTAATGATTTAATTCTATCACAGAAAATTACCGTTTCTTTTTGACCACAAAATCTAAAAATAGTGTCTATTATTTCAGAAACATTTTTCTTTGTTAAAAGTCTATCTATTAAAGTGAATTTTATCTTATGATGTTTTGGTAAAACGCTTGCAAGTAAAAATCTTCCAGCAGTACTTGTAAACTTTTGATTTACTTTTTTTCCATTTTCATCAATTGTTTCAAATACAGATATTATTCTTGAATGGATAGAAATTGATTTATTTTCAATTGCTTGAGAAATCTCCTCTATGTTTGAAAAAATTCCTTTTGGTTTATCATCTTGATCATTTGCTTGTGATAAATAGTAAATACCTAATACAATGTCCTGGCTCGGCACAATGATAGGTTTACCATTTGATGGACTTAAAATATTGTTTGTCGACATCATTAAAACTCTTGCTTCTAATTGAGCTTCTAAACTTAATGGGATGTGAACAGCCATTTGGTCACCATCAAAGTCTGCATTGAACGCGGCGCAAACTAGTGGGTGCAATTCAATTGCGTAACCCTCAATTAATTTAACTTCAAAAGCCTGTACTCCTAATCTGTGTAATGTAGGGGCTCGGTTTAATAAAATCGGATGTTCTCTGGTAATAAATTCTAAAGCATCCCAAACTTCAGGAACTTCTTTTTCAACTAATCGTTTTGCTTGCTTAATTGTTGTTGCTAAGCCTAATTTATCTAATCTTGCATAAAGAAAAGGTTTGAATAATTCCAATGCCATTTTTTTTGGCAATCCGCATTGATGAAGTTTTAATTCTGGACCAACAACAATAACTGATCTACCTGAATAATCGACACGCTTACCAAGTAAGTTTTGTCTAAATCTTCCTTGTTTACCTTTCAACATTTCTGCTAGAGATTTTAAAGGTCTTTTGCCTGTACCAGTTATAACTCTTCCTCTTCTACCGTTATCAAAGAGAGCATCAACGGACTCTTGAAGCATTCTTTTTTCGTTTCTAACTATAATGTCAGGAGCTTTAAGATCTAAAAGTCTTTTTAATCGATTATTTCTATTAATAACTCTTCGGTATAAATCATTTAAATCTGACGTAGCAAACCTTCCGCCATCAAGAGGTACTAACGGTCTTAATTCAGGTGGAATAACAGGTACTGTCGTTAAAATCATCCACTCAGGTTTGTTTCCAGACTCAATGAAAGACTCAATTAGTTTTAATCTTTTTATTGTTCTTTCTTCTGTAACTTTTGACTTAATTGTCTCTAAAGCTGTTCTTAATTTTTTTTGTTCTTTAGCTAAATCTAAATTAATTAAAATTTCTCTAACTGCTTCTGCGCCTATACCAGCTTGAAAAGCATCTTCTCCAAATTCTTCTTGTGCTTTGATTAATTGTTCCTCAGAAATTAATTGACCTTTTTTAAGAGTAGTTAATCCTGGTTCAACAACAATGAAACTTTCAAAATACAATACTCTCTCTACTTCTTTAAGTTTCATATCAACCGCAAGAGCAATTCTGCTAGGCAATGATTTTAAAAACCATATATGAGCTACAGGACACGCTAAATCGATGTGTCCCATTCTTTCTCTTCTTACGTTAGACTTTGTAATTTCGACACCGCATTTTTCACATATAATTCCTCTAAATTTCATTCTCTTGTACTTACCGCACAAACATTCGTAATCTTTTACAGGTCCAAATATTCTTGCGCAGAATAATCCATCTTTTTCAGGTCTAAATGTTCTATAATTAATTGTTTCTGGTTTTTTTATTTCACCAAAAGACCAAGATTTAATTTTTTCAGGACTTGCTAAAGTTATCTTTATGCTTCCAAAATTAGTTTCTGAAATATTGCCGCCGTGATTGTGATAAGTTTGTTTAGTTAAATTCTTTTCCATATTAATTTAGTTCTATGTTTAATCCTAAAGCTCTAATTTCTTTAATTAAAACGTTAAATGACTCAGGAACACCTGACTCAAAATTATTGTTACCTTTGACAATTGTTTCATAAACTTTTGTTCTACCAGCTACATCGTCTGATTTAACAGTAAGAATTTCTTGTAATGTATAAGACGCACCATATGCCTCAAGTGCCCAGACTTCCATCTCACCAAATCTTTGGCCACCTAATTGAGCTTTACCCCCTAAAGGTTGTTGAGTAACTAAACTGTATGGTCCAGTTGAACGCGCGTGTATCTTATCTTCAACCAAGTGGTTTAATTTAAGCATATAAATAATTCCAACAGTAACGGGTCTATCAAACTTTTCTCCTGTTAATCCATCCCATAATGTTGTTTGGCCTGAATTAGGTAATTTTGCTAAATTTAACATATCTTTAATGTCGTCTGTTGATGCACCATCAAATACTGGGGTTGCTATTGGCACACCGTTAGAAATATTTTCTACAAGCTCAAATAATTCTTTTTTATTTAATTTGCTTATGACATTTTCATAATATTCTACTCCGTAAATATCTTTTAATTTTTTCTTAACATCGTCTGATGTTTTTTCGAAATTTTTTAAATATGATTTAATTTGATCACCTAATTCTGAGCAAGCCCATCCCAAATGAGTTTCAAGAATTTGACCTACGTTCATACGGCTTGGAACACCTAATGGATTTAATACTATATCCACTGGCTTACCGTTTGCCATATAAGGCATATCTTCTACAGGAACTATTCTGCTTACAACTCCTTTGTTACCGTGACGTCCAGCCATTTTATCACCTGGCATCAATCTTCGTTTAACCGCAACAAATACTTTAACAACTTTCATTACTGTTGGTAAAAGATCATCACCTTGTTTAATTTTTAATACTTTGTCTTCAAATCTCTCTTTTATATCTTCACTTGCATTATCAAATTGTTTTTTAAGTTTTAATAAATTGTCATTTAATTGTTCGTCAGAAAAACTTAATTTCCAAATATCTTTTAAATTCAAAGCTTCTAATTGTTCAGCTTCTATAGGTGTATTTGCGTTTATAGATTTATGAGTTTTATTTGTTTGTTTGTTTTTAAGTAAATCAATAGCTCTTAATTTAATATTTCTATTTAAAATTTCTTCTTCAACTAATTTATCTTCTTGCACAAGTTCAATCTCGGCTCTTTCAATCGCTATTGATCTTTCGTCTTTTTCAATTCCGTGTCTGTTAAATACTCTTACGTCTACAACTACTCCTGCTCCACCTGATTTTAATTTTAGAGACGAGTCTCTCACATCAGTGGCTTTTTCACCAAAAATTGATCTTAATAATTTCTCTTCAGGGCTTGATGAAGTTTCGCTTTTTGGAGTTACTTTTCCAACTAAAATATCCCCTGGTTTTACTTCCGCTCCAACGTAAAC
>VTPM01000045.1 GCA_008638125.1 Pelagibacteraceae bacterium | reverse complement strand
AAAATATTAAGGGTCATTCTCATTTATTGAAAATGACCCTTAATCGAATTTAAATTAATTTGCTTTTAAACGATCTGCGTTCATAACCTTCGTCCAAACAGCAACGAAGTCTTTTACAAACTTCTCTTTATTATCGTCTTGAGCGTAAACTTCAGCATATGATCTAAGCACTGAATTAGAACCAAATACAAGATCAACTCTTGATGCTGTGTATTTAACTTTCTTTGTTTTACGATCAATGATGTCGTAAGAGTTTTTGCCAGTTGGTTTCCAAGTGTATTTCATGTCAGTTAAATTAACAAAAAAGTCATTTGTTAATGCGCCAACTTTGTCTGTGAATACACCATGATTTTTAGCACTTGAGTGATTTGTTCCTAACACTCTCATACCACCGATCAAGCAAGTCATTTCTTTTGCAGATAAACCTAAAAGAGAAGCTTTCTCTAACATTAGCTCTTCAGGCATTGGGACGTAATCTTTTTTCACCCAATTTCTGAATGCGTCATGCGTAGGTTCAAGTACAGCAAAGCTTTCAATATCAGTTTGATCTTGAGAAGCATCACCTCGACCCGCAACAAATGGAACTTTAACTTTAGAACCACCTTTTTTAATCGCTTGTTCAAGTCCAACTACACCTGCTAACACAATAGTATCAGCAATTGTTGCACCTGATTTTTTAGCAACGCCCTCTAGAGCTTTTAAAACTTTTTTAAGTCTAGTTGGTTCATTACCTTCCCAATCGATTTGTGGAGATAATCTAATTCTTGCACCATTAGCACCACCTCTTTTGTCAGTTCTTCGGTAAGTTCTTGCACTGTCCCAAGCCGTAGCGATTAAATCACTAGAGCTAATCTTAGTTGCAGCAATCATTTTTTTAACTTTTTCTGCGTTAAATTTTTTCTTTGCTGCTGGAACTGGATCTTGCCAAATTAAATCTTCTTTAGGAGCCCAAGGTCCGATGTAATTCGTTCTAGGTCCTAAATCTCTGTGAGTTAATTTAAACCAAGCTCTAGCAAAAGCATCATCTAAGTATTTTGGATCTTTGTAAAATTTCTCAGATATTCTTCTGTAACTTGGGTCCATTTTCATAGCCATATCCGCATCAGTCATGATTGGGTTATGTCTTTTTTTAGGGTTAGCAAGGTCTCTCGGTTTTTTACTTTCTTCTAAACCAATTGGTTCCCATTGCCATGCACCTGCAGGACTTTTCTTAAGTTCCCAGTCATAGTTTAATAGTAGATCAAGATATTCATAATTCCATTTGTCTGGATTAGAAGTCCAAGCACCTTCAATTCCGCTTGTTACTTGTTCTACACCTAAACCACCACCACCTTTTTTATTCCATCCTAAACCTTGTTCATGGATATCAGCGGCAGCTGGTTCAGCACCTAATTTTGCAGCATCACCATTTCCGTGAGCTCTTCCGATTGAGTGACCACCGATAGTTAGGGCTGCAGTTTCTTCATCGTTCATAGCCATTCTACCAAAAGTTAATCTAACGTCGTGAGCAGTTTTTAAAGGATCTGGTTTTCCATCTACACCTTGAGGGTTAACATAAATTAATCCCATCACAACAGCTGCTAATGGATTTTCTAAAGATTCACGATCGCTCTTTGAACTGTATCGTTTATCTTGC
Source organism: Pelagibacteraceae bacterium (assembly GCA_008638125.1). Taxonomy (GTDB): domain Bacteria; phylum Pseudomonadota; class Alphaproteobacteria; order Pelagibacterales; family Pelagibacteraceae; genus Pelagilacustribacter. Next base: position 6,264 of record VTPM01000045.1, on the reverse strand, counting down.
AACCATTCTTTTTCTGAACCCCAGTAAACATCTTTTTCTGGGTGCCATATGTCTTCACGACCAAATGAGAAGCCGTACATTTTAAGACCAGCATGTTCATAACCAAGGTTACCAGCTAGGATCATTAAATCTGCCCAGCTAACTCGGTTACCGTATTTTTTCTTAATAGGCCAAAGCAATCTTCTTGCTTTATCTAAGTTTGTATTATCTGGCCAAGAATCTAATGGAGCAAATCTGTGATTACCTGTTCCACTTCCTCCACGACCATCTGCAATTCTGTAAGTTCCAGCAGAGTGCCAAGCCATACGAACAAATAAACCAGAGTAAGTTCCTAAATCTGCAGGCCACCAAGACTGGCTGTCCGTCATTACTTTCATTAAATCTTTTCTAAGTGCTTTGAAGTTTAATTTTTTAACTTCTTTCTTGTAATTAAATCCTGGAAGAGGATTTGTTTTTTCATCGTGTTGATGCAAAATATCTAGGTTAAGAGATTTCGGCCACCAAACTGCTGTTGTTGAATCACCAGCATTAGTTAATGCACCATGCATTACAGGGCATTTGCCGTTACCATTTGTTTTATGTTGTACGCTCATTTGTTTTAATCCTTTTGTTATTTGAGACTCAATCTAGCATTATCTTGACATAAGATATAATTATATTTAATTATATTTAATATAAGTTTTACTTATGAACATATCTGCTAAACAACTTAAATACTTCCTTGCCGTTGCTAAACATAAGAACTTTCAAAAAGCGGCTGACGAGTGTGCTATTTCGCAGCCCGCTTTGTCCATGAAGATTAAAGAATTAGAGAAGGATTTAGGCCAATTAATTGAGAGGGGGAGCAAGAAATTTTACCTAACGCAAACAGGTCAAGCATTGATAGATAAGGCTGAGACGATCATCCAATCCTTTGATGACCTTAAACACTTAGCTAATAAAGGAAATAAAATTAATAAACTTTCAATTGGTGCCATTCCAACTGTTGCACCATATTTGTTACCAAGAATTATTAAGACCATATCTAAAAAATATAATGACATTGTCATTGAGCCTAAAGAAACCGTTACTGAAAAATTAATAAGTTATTTAATAAGTGGTAGAGTTGATTTAGCCATTCTAGCTTTACCAAGTCACGAGCCTTTATTAAATGAGGTTCCTTTGTTCGAAGAAGAGTTTTTACTCATTAGGCACACAAACGATGCAAACAAACCAGTGCCCAATAATAAAGAGCTAACGAATATGAAATTATTATTATTGGAAGAAGGTCATTGTTTAAGAAGTCAGACTTTATCTTTTTGTAAAATTAATTCAGTACCAAAAAACATTATGGAAGGCACAACGCTTACAACTTTAGTTCAAATGGTAAGTTCTGGGATTGGTGTAACACTTATTCCTGAGATAGCTGTTCCTTTTGAAACAAGATCAACTAAAGTATCAGTTAGCAGATTTAATCAGCAAAAGCCAAAACGAACGATTGGTTTAGTTTGGCGAAAGTCAAATCCATTAACTCAGCAGTTTAATGAGATTGGATCACTTTTAAAAAATTTAAATAAACTAAATTAATTATTTAATTTTCAAAATATTCTTCTCTAAAGTTTTACTAATGACAACAGTACCTTTTTCATTAGGATGAATACCATCATTTTGATTTAACTCTGGATTTAAAGCAACGCCTTCTAGTAAAAAAGGAATTAAAGGTAGATTATATTGCTTAGCTAGATCAGGATATATTTGATCAAATTCTTTTTTATAACTAGCTCCATGTGAAGTGGGTGCCAGCATACCAGCTAAAATAATGTTTATGTTTTTATTTTGAATTGCTTGAATAATTTTTTCTAAATTTTTTTTTGTTTCATTAGGCTTTATTCCTCGGAGCATATCATTAGCGCCAAGACCTAAAACCACAAGATCAAGATTAGGTTCTGATATGGCCCAATCAATTCGGTTAAGTCCTCCAGAGGAAGTACTACCTGAAACGCTGCCATTAATGATAGCAATTGTATGACCTTCTTTCTGCAGATTGTTTTCCAATACGACTGATAAATGATGCTCTTTGGGTAAGCCATATCCAGCCATCAAACTATCTCCAAACAACAAGACCTTTTCTACAGCATAGGCCTTTATGCTTACTAGACAGAGTATGATTATTTTAATAATAAAACTTCTATTCATGTCCACTCTTCTTAGATTAAAAAATGTCAATCTGAAATACCAAACAGGTAAGGATTTAATAAAAGTTTTACAAGGCATTGATTTAACCACGAAGCGAAAAGAAACTATTTCAATTGTTGGTGAAAGCGGATCAGGCAAGACGAGTTTAATCATGTTAATCGCTGGCCTTGAAAAAGCAACGTCAGGTAAAATTTTTTTTAAGGACCAAGAAATATCCAAGCTCAATGAAGATGAAGTTGCAGAAATTAGAAGGAAAGATATAGGTATTATCTTTCAATCTTTTTATCTTATCCCAAATTATACTGCCGTTGAAAATGTAGCTTTAACGTTAGAGCTTAACAAATTTAAAAACCCAGAACAAAAAGCCAAAAACTTATTAGATCGATTTGGCCTAAAGCACAGGTTTAATAATCTACCTAGCCAATTGTCAGGTGGTGAACAACAGCGGGTTGCCATAGCAAGAGCAATTGCGATGAAACCTGAATTAATTCTGGCAGATGAACCTACTGGAAACTTAGATAGTGAAAACTCAACGATGATAGCAGACATCTTATTTAATTTTGCAAAAGAAGAGGGATCATCTTTAATCATCGTTACCCATGACTCTAAGTTAGCCAATAAAGCAAAAAGAAAAATTAAAATCAAAGATGGAAAAATTGATTAAATCAAATGAGCTTAGCTTAATCCTTAAGTATGCTTTAATAGATTTAAGTAGAAATTATAAAAAGATCTCAAGCATCATCATTACACTTTTTATTAGCTTATTTATTCTAAGTTCTATCTTAACTATCGAAGATAGCTTGAAGAAAGAACTTAACGACAACGCTAGAGCTTTATTAGGCGGAGATCTTGAAATTGATTACAACCGAGTACAAGGCAATTTAGATTTAGTCAATGAAGTAAAAACTTTTGCCACCATTTCACAAATGGTTGAGTTCAGCACGATGCTTTCAACTACTAAAGAAGCAAACAACCAATCTCTATTCTCAAGGATTAAAACTGTCGATGAAAATTATCCCTTATTTGGCAGTGTAGTGCATGAACCAGTTGGTGCCTTAGATAGAATTCATAAAGAACAAAATACAATTTTAGTAAATGAAAATATTTTTAAAACATTAAAATTAGAAATTAACGAAAAAATAAAAGTACAAGATCAACTCTTTACAGTTGTAGGTATTGTTAAGACAGTTCCAGATGTAAGTGGTTTCGTTGCATTTGGAGATTTTGCTTTAGCAGGTAAGCAAACCTTAGAATTATTGAAGCTAAATAATTTAGGTAGCTTTCTAAATTATGAATACAAGGTTCGTTACAATGATGGAGATAATCCAAATGCGATTAAACAAAGAATTGAAACATTATTCCAGGATGATGAAAAAGTTATTCTTAGATATCCAGAAAATTCTGCAAGTGGTTTAAAAAGGGTAATCAATAACTTCTCTCAATTCCTTTCCCTTGTATCTATCAGTGCTATGTTAATTGCCGGAATTGGAATAGCAAATACGTTGCTCTCTTTTATTAATCAAAACAATATGTCCATTGCCGTTAGAAAGGCAGTTGGGTTTTTTTCCTTAAACATTAAAGCCATTTATTACCTTCAATTATTTATCCTCCTTTTCTTAATTACCTCTGCTGCTTACGGTTTAAGTTTCTTAATCATACCCATTGTCGATGGCTATCTCTCTCAAGGGTTAGGCTTAAACATCAAGCCGATCATCTCCATAGTTAATTTCATTAAGGTTTTCTTGGTTGGTTTATTAGTGTTGATTATCTTCACTATTCCAACTGTTAGTGCCATTGATCAAGTAAAGGCGTCTAATTTATTTAGAAATGTTTTTCAAAATTTACAATTTTATTACTCAAAGAAGTCAGTAGTTTTAAGTCTATTTTTGCTCTCCATCCTTATTTTATTATTTACCATTGGCTCAGCCAGACCCATTTATAGTTTAGGCTATTTCATAGCTTTTTTTGCCTGTTTGATTGTATTTTTTTTACTATCAAAACTTATCATTTACTTTTTTAGATCCTTAAAGAAAATTTCTAATATTCCTCTTAAAGTTTCCATAAAAAATATTACACAAACTAAAAGCATTACCCCAATTACCATTATGTCTTTAGGTCTAGGAGTAACATTGCTTTTAACTTTAGCCTTAGTCGGCACCAATTTTAAAAGAGAAATTGCTAAATCAATCCCAGAAATTGCACCAGATTATTTCTTTCTTGGTATTCAAAAAGATGACAAGAAAATTTTTGAAGAAAATATTTTAAGTATGGATGATAATCTTAATCTTGAAACAGTTCCTATCATCTCTTCAGCCATTACAAAAATTAATGGTGTAGATCCTACGACTTATATTAATTCTAACAATGATAGTTATTGGGTGATTAGAAGTGAACGAAGATCATCTTGGATGGATGTAGCTCCAAAGGATAATCCTATCATTAAGGGAGAATGGTGGGATTTAACCAAACCAGATGAATTACAAATATCTCTAGATGCAAAAGTTGCAGAAGATTTTAATGTTCAGCTGGGCGATATTTTTACTTTGAATATTTATGGAAGAGAAATTGAAGGAAAAATTGTAAATTTTAGAGCAGTTAATTATAGAGATCTAAGTATTAATTTTGCCATGCTGTTTAATCCGCAATTTGCAAATAATATTCCTCATGAATATTTAGCAACAGCAAAATTTTCAGCAGGCAAATCATTAGATGAAACAAAAATGTTAGATGTGTTACCAAGTTTATCCATTATTAAGATTGCAGATTATTTATCAAAAGTAACTGCAGTATTGGATAAAGTTTTTATTGCCGTTACTTTTATTTCCGCAATTACCATCCTCATTGGTTTAATCGTTATCTCAAGTGCTATTATGGTGCAGGGAAAGGTAAAGGAATTTCAAAATTTAGTGTTTAAAATTTTAGGCTTTTCAAAAAAAGAGATTATTTATTCATCCCTAATTGAATTTATAATTATTTTTGCCTCCGTCATCTTGATTGCAATCTTGTTTGCAACCATTGGATCTCAATTTATCATTGAAAACATCTTTGAGCTTAATTGGCAGTTTGACCTTAAAATACTAGTTTATTTAGGCCTTGGTATTGGATCAGTAACACTATTGTTAATTATGCTAACCAATTTAAAATATCTTAATCCTAAGGTTTATCCGTTAATTAGAAATCAATAATTAAAATCTTAAAGCACTAATGCATTTTTTTTGAAGAGTGCTATGATGAATAAATATGAGTGAAGTAGCAAATAACTTTCATTGGTCTTGTAAGCATACCTGGCGACGTAGTGCTAAAAATACGGGTTGGTGCTTACTGGGTTGCGCAATAGGTGACTTTGGAACCATTTTATTTTTTCAATTCACTGGAATTCCTTGGCCTGTGTTAGCGATTATGACGCTAGCGATTATCAACGGATTAATTACCAGCATTATGCTTGAGACATTCATCTTAATGCGACAGCAATTTACTTTTAAAAAGGCTTTACATACCGCAGCAGGTATGAGTTTAATTTCAATGATCAGTATGGAGGCTACTATGAATTTAACTGATTATCTTTTAACAGGCGGTGCGATGTTAACCTGGTGGGTAATACCTATTATGTTAGCAGTAGGATTTGTTACACCTTGGCCTTATAATTATTGGAGACTTAAAAAGTTTAATCAGGCTTGCCACTAATTATTTGAAAATCAAAATGATAAAATATGCTTTATTTTTTATAGTATTTATTTTCAGTCATAGCTATGGCCAAAATCATTACCCAATTAAGCCCAATAATTCTGAGATAGGAAAACAATTATACGAAGCTAATTGCTCTGCTTGCCATGGAATTAATTTAGCTGGAGCGAACAATTGGAAAGAAGGAGTAGATAGTGATGGGCAAAGATTAGCACCACCTTTAAATGGCACGGGACACACGTGGCATCACTCTGATAAATTATTACAAGGCATTATTAAAAATGGACTTGGATTTTACGTTAAAGATTATAAAGGTAAGATGAATGGATTTAGCCATGTGCTTAATGATGAACAAATTGATTTAGTCCTAGCATATGTTAAGTCGTATTGGAAAAAAGATGCTTA
>VTPM01000007.1 GCA_008638125.1 Pelagibacteraceae bacterium | reverse complement strand
AAAATTTTAGGAATCTTTGTAAGATTATCTTTGAGAGATAAAAAAAATAATTATTTGAAATTATTGCCTTATACTTGGCGTTTAATAGAGCTGAGGTTAAATAATCCAATATTTAGTAGATTAAAAATACACTTAAAAGATTGTGTTTCTTTAAAAATGAGAAAAAAAATTAGATTTTATGCAAATTAATAAAGCGATGATACTTGCAGCTGGATACGGTAAGCGAATGCTGCCTTTAACCGAAAAAGTGCCCAAGCCTCTAATTAAAATTGGTATTAAAAGTCTTTTAGAGAGATCCATAGAATTATTAATCAAAATTGGCATTAAAGAAATTAAGATTAATACGCATTATCTCTCAGCTCAAATTGAAAATTTTTTAAAAGAAAAAAAATATGAAATTTCAATTACTACAATTTATGAAGAAGAATTACTTGATACAGGCGGTGGAATTTTTAATGCAACAAAGGAATTTGGCGAAGACCCTTTCTACGTTTTAAATCCAGATACAGTATGGAATAGAAGTTATTATGAAGAATTAAAAATATTAGAGAATTTTTATCTCATAAAAAAAAGTCCAGTTTTATTACTAGTTAATAAAAAAAATAGCCACGACAAATCATTTAAAGGCGATTTTAATTTTAAAGCAAATAATTTACTAAAAAGAGAAAGTAACAATCTATTTATCTTTACTGGAGCACAAATAATAGATCGATCAGTTTTTTATGATGTCAAAATGAAAGTATTTTCAATGAATTTAATCTGGGATAATTTAATACAAAAACAAAAATTATTTGGACAGGAAAGTAATCAAACTTTTTTTCACGTTAATAATTTTCAAGTTTATAAAGAGTTAGAAAAAATAAAATTTATTGATTAGAAATTATTTTCTTTTCTCTAGAATTATCTAAGTATCTTATACTTTGAATAGTTAGATCTTTTTCAAAATCAATAATTAATGGATTACCAGTTGGAATTTCTAATTCATTAATTTTTTCATCAGAAATTTTTAAAAGCATTTTACAAAGAGCTCTTAAAGAATTTCCATGAGCTGCTATCAGAATATTCTTATTACTTTCTAAACGGTGTTTAATTTCTTTATTAAAATAAGGAATAACCCTTTCATAAGTATCTTTCAGAGACTCAGTTTTTGGAATAAGCGTTTTATCAATATGTTTATTTAACGGACTATATAATTTTTCGTTTTCACTATTATCCTCTTGTGGCGGCGGAGCAATATCCCACGATCTTCGATATTTTTTAAAAAGTTCCTCTCCTAATTTTTTTTTCACTTCATCTTTATCTAGTCCAGTAAGTGAACCGTAATGCCTTTCATTTAACTCCCAAGCTTTTATATAATTAATATTATCTTTATTGATTTCACCAAGAATAATTTCAAGCGTATTGATCGCCCTCCTTAGGAAAGAGGTATAAAAAAAATCAATATTAATATTTAATGCGTTTAACATTTCTCCTGATTTTTTTGCTTCAGCCCTTCCTTGGTCTGATAGATTAACATCAACCCAACCAGTAAATCTATTCTGTGAATTCCATTCACTTTGACCATGTCTTACTAAAAATAATTTGCTCATAATGATTTTTAGAGATTATATATAGTTTATTAAAAAAGACTATTAGTATTAAATTTAAATATAAAAAACTTTATGAATATAAAAATTTTATTTCTTAAATACTTATTTTATTTTTCACTGATTTTTTTATTTGTAATTTATTTATTACCAGGAAATTTAATTGAGTTTAATGAAGGCACAGTAAAAGAAAAAACCTTATTGGAAGGTTCTATCAAGCATTTTTACTATTTTTCTTATTTAACAACCATTGGGCTTTTTGTTTATATTAAAGAAGATAAATTTTATGCATTAATCTTATTATTATTGTTTCTTTCTTTAACCATCGAATTTCTTCATTTATTTATCCCGTTAAGAGAGTTCTCATACTATGATGTTTTGGCAAATGTATTAGGTTATTTATTTGGGCTTTTAATAATTACATTCATTAAAAAATATATTACAAAATAGTATGAATAAATTTAATGATAGAGAAAAGTCGTTTGAAAACAAATTTGCACATGATCAAGAGTTGCAATTTAAAGTCACTGCCAGGAGAAATAAATATTTAGCAGAATGGGTAAGTAAAAGATTGGGAAAAAATGATATCGAAACAGATAATTATATTAAAGAATTAATTAAAGCTGATTTTGAAGAACCAGGCGATCAAGATATTATAAGAAAAATAAAAAAAGATTTTGAAAAAAATAATATTTCCCTAGAGTCCGCAGAATTAGATCAGGAAATTAAAAATTGTCTTGAGCGTGCAAAAAAAGATTTTTTATAATTTTCTTTTTATATTTCTTATCACTACCAGTTCATTAGCTAATGAGATTATAACAGGTTACCCAAAAGTCATTGATGGAGATACTGTTCATATTAATGCAAGTAAAATAAGACTTAATGGGATTGATGCGCCAGAGAGAGAACAAATATGCTCAAAATTTAATACTGAATATAATTGTGGAATTACCACAACCCAAGCTCTTACTGAAAAAATTAATAATCAAATTATATCCTGCAAGCTTCAACCTAGTAAAGATAGATATGGAAGATATATCGGAGTTTGTTTTTTAGAAAATTTAGATCTTAATAAGTGGATGGTTAGAAATGGATACGCAGTAGCTTATAGGAGATATTCAAAAGATTATATTGAGGATGAAGAGTATGCCAAAAAAAATAAATTAGGTATTTGGCAAGGTAATTTTTTAACTCCAGAAAAGTGGAGAAAGGCTAATTAAATTCTTGTATAAACTTATTAGTGATTCATTTTAAAAGTTTTAAATTTTATTTAATAATTTTTTTTGTATTTAGCGCCTGTTCCTCGGTTCCAAAAAATACTCAAAATAGTTGTGAGATTTTTGAAGAAAGGTATTTATGGTACAAACATACAAAAAGTTCATACGAAAAATGGGGCGCACCGATTCACTTACAATTAGCTTTTGTCAAAAAAGAAAGTGACTTTAATTGGCTTGCAAAACCTCCTAGAGAAAAATTATTTAATATTATCCCCTTTAAAAGGCCATCAAGCTCATTTGGGTATTCCCAAGCTGTTGTTGGGACTTGGGAACAATATAAAAAAGAAACAGATAATAAGTTAGCCACTCGCGCCAGGTTCAAAGACTCTGTTGATTTTATTGGATGGTATATAGATAAAACCTATAAAATTCTTAAAATTCCAAAGAACGATGCCTACAGACAATATCTAGCGTACTATAAAGGTTGGGGTGATTATAAAAATTATAAACAGGATAAAAAAGCTATCATTTATGCAACCTCTGTTAAAGAATTAGCAAATAATTACAGAAAGCAACTTACTCTTTGTCAAAAAAATTTGAATAGAAATAAATATATTATTTTTTAAGCTGTTTATTTAATTCAATTTCAATCGCATCGATACGATCTGTATTTTTACCTAACACTAAATAAACTGTAGGAATTACAAACAGTGTAAAGAAAGTTGAAAATACCATTCCACCTAAAATAGTTATACCAACTGTTAATCTACTTGCTTCGCCTGGACCTGAACTAAATACTAAGGGTAAAACTCCAAATATTGTAGATAAACTTGTCATTAAAATTGGTCTAAATCTAACTTTAGCGGCCTCTACAACTGCAGATTCTATAGTTTTACCTTCAGTTCTTAATTGGTTTGCAAATTCTACAATTAGAATTCCATTTTTTGCTGCAAGACCTATGAGAATAACCAGAGCTATTTGACTGTAAATATTTAATGATGAACCAACTAAAAGTAGACCTACAATACCTCCCAGCACAGCAAGAGGAACAGTCAGCATAATTGTTAAAGGATGTTTCCAACTTTCAAACTGAGCACACATTGCTAGATACGCTGTGATTAAAGCTAAAATAAATATAAAATAAATTTCATAACTAGTTTTTTTATACTCTTCACTCTCTCCTTTGTATGCAATTTGTGCTTCAGGAGTATTGTTTTTTACAGTTTCTACTAAAAAATTAAGTGCTTGATCTAATGTGTAATCACCAACAAGTCTTGCTGAAATCGTAACTGCTTTTTGTCTATTATAACGACTTAAAAATGGAGCTTCACCTTTTTCATTATAACTTACTAAACTGGCTATAGGAATTAATTTGCCATTATTTTTAGATCTGACATAAAGTTTATCTAAATTTCCAGGTTCTTGCCTATCTTTAATGTCTCCTTGTAAAATTATAGAGTATTCTTTTCCCTCGTATGCATATCTTGTAACTGTTTTAGAACCAAATATTGTTTCAATAGTTTTTCCAATATCTTCTGTTGCTACACCTAAGTCAGCAGCTTTTTGTTGATCAATTTTTACATTTAATTGAGGTTTATCTAAATCAAAATCATCATCAATAGAAGTTAAGCCTGGATTTTTTCTTGCTTCTTTTTTTATAATTTCTTTCCATTGTATTAACTGCTCATAAGTTCTACCTAGAATTACAAATTGAACTGGGCTTTCAACGCCTCCAGTTCTAATACTTTGAGGCATTACAGGAAAAGCTAACACTCCTGGTACTCTAGAAATTTTTCCAAAGGACTCCCTCATTATTTGAGTCCCATCTCTTTTTCTTTTATCCCAATCCTCTAACAGAACAATTATAAACCCGCTGTTAACAGCTCTATTAGATCTTCCGAAACCTGGAACTCTAAGAATTAGTTTTTTGTACTCACCCTTTCCTACTTCAGGAAGCAAAAAAGACTCGATTTCTTCGGCTTTTGATTTTGTATAATTGAATCCAGATCCCTCTGGCGCTTTAATTATTACAAAGAATGCTCCTCTATCCTCAGCAGCAATGAGTTCTTTTGGAGCAAATTTGAATAAAAAAACCGTAAGAACAAAAGTTCCAAATAAAAATAGCGTAATTATTTTTTTCTTTTTAAGCCAGTAAGTTAATGAGCTTGTGTAAATTGAAGTTAACTCTTTTAATTTACCTTCAAACTTAAGAACAAAACTTCTTTTTTCCATATTTTTTTTTAAAAATTTACTTCCAAGCATTGGACTTAAAGAAAGAGCAACAAAACTTGAAATTACGACTGCCGAAGCTAATGTGACTGCTGTTTGAGTAAATAATACACCTGTGATTCCTTTTATAAAAACAAGCGGCACGAACACGGCTACAAGCACAACAGTTGTAGCTATAATTGCAAATGAAACTTGTTTTGCACCTTTATAAGCTGCTACTAGTGGAGTTTCACCTTCATCAATTCTTCTTACGATGTTTTCAAGCATCACAATTGCATCATCAACAACGATACCAATCGCAAGTACTAGAGCCATTAAAGTAAAAAGATTTATTGAAAAATCAAAAAGATAAATTGCCAAGAAAGTAGATATTAAAGAAACAGGAAGAGCCACTACTGGAACAATTAGAGCTCTAATATTTCCAAGGAATAAATAAATTATAATTGTTACTAGAATAACCGCAATGATTAAAGTTTTGTAAACTTCTGTTATTGCTTGAGATATATAAGTACTTCGATCAAATGAAACTTCTAACTTTGTGTTAGGAGGTAATGAAGTTTGCATTTCTTCTATTTTTTTTCTAACACCATCTGCAACCGCTATAGTATTTGCATCTGATTGTTGATAAATACCTATACCTACAACTTGTCTTCCATTTCCCTTAAATAAAGTTCTTGTTGAAGCGGGCCCTAATTCTACTTTTGCAACATCTTCTAAAGTTATAATAGATCCATCTTTAGATCTTTTTAGAGGTAGTTTTTTATAGTTAGATAAGTTTTGATAAGCTTTATCTAATTTGATTGTTAAATCGATATCTTTACTTTCAATTTTTCCTGCAGGAAATTCTAAATTTTCTTTTCTTAAAACTGCCTCAACCTCCTGAGTAGTTAAATCTCTTGCTGCTAAAGCTATAGGATCAAGCCAAATTCTAAGCGATAATTCTCTTTCTCCGCCAAGAGTAACTCTTCCAACTCCTTCAACAGTTGAAAAATTATCAATCAAATATCTATCAGCGTAATCAGATAACTCTAGATCTGTCATAGTCTCAGAACTGAATTCGATCCACATAGTCGTTCTAAAACCTGCGCTCTGCTTAAATATTTCTGGTGGTTCAGCGCCTTCTGGTAAATTATCTACTACTCTAGAAACTGCATTCCTAACATCGTTAGTTACGTTATCTAAATCTAAACCAGTTTTAAAAGTTAATCTAATCGATGATCTTTCATCTTCACTTGTAGAGTCAATAGTTTCCAAGCCTGGCGTACCTCCAACAAAGTCCTCAATTTTTTGAGTAATTTGAGAGTCAACAATTTCAGCAGATGCTCCTTTATAATCAGTTTGAATAGAAACTATAGGAGGTTGGACATCTGGTAATTCATCCGTGGGTATTTCTTGAAAAGTAACTAAACCAAATAAAACTAAAACCAAGCTCATCACAGAAGCTATTACAGGACGCTTAATTGATAAGTCAGTTAAAAACATTTTTTTAATTAGGTTTGTTTATAATCTTAATTTTTCCTTTATCTCTAACCTTTGATATGCCCTCTGAAACTATTTTCTCATTTTCATTTAATCCGTCTATTATTGAGACTAATCCAAAATTTCTTTGACCTATTTTAATATTTCTTCTTTCAACGACACTTTCATCTTTTACAACATATACAAAAGCAGTATCACCTTGAATTGTGATAGATCTTTCAGAAATTCCTAAAGTTTCAGTTTTGTTATAAATTATTTTTACAGACAATAATTGTCCTGGAATTAACTCATAATCTTTGTTTTCAACTACTACCCTAGCTAATATTGATCTTGTAGAAGGATCGACTCTTGAACTTACAGAGTCAATTTTTCCATAAAAGGTTTTATTAAATGCATCAGATTTTATTTCTGCATCTAAACCATTTTTTAAAATTCCAACAAAATTTTCAGGTATTTTAATATCTATAACTATTTTACTACTATCATCTAAAGTAATTATAAAACTATCTGTACCTAAAACACCCTGAGCAATCTCTCTTTTTCCTAATTTTCCTTCAAAATCTGCAAGTATAGTTTCATCTGTTTTTAATTTAATAATAGTGTCACCTTTTTTTACAATTTTTCCTTCACTATCAAAACTTCCATCAATCTCATCTTTTTTAACTCGATAAGTTTTGGAGTTTGAAGCAATGGCTGTTCCAAAAGTTTCTATGCTATCAAAAAAACTTTTTTTGGTAACTATTTCTACAATTACACCTGGATCTGGTCTTACACTAAATTTTTTTTGGAAATGTTGACCAATAAAATATCTTCCAGCAATGACTCCAATTATAGCGATTAGTATAATTATTAAAAAAATTTTTAATTTATTTGAAGATTTCATTTTATTTAATTATTCCATATTCAGACCAAGAACCGTCATAAATCACAGGATTCATATCATTTGTAACATAATTAGCTAGTGCCAAAACGCACGCAGTGACACCAGATCCGCAAGTAAAAACCATATTATTTTTTTTGTCTAACATCATTTTTGCGAATAAATCTTGTAACTCCTTTTTACTTTTAAATGTTCGATCATTATTAATACATTCCATAAAAGGTAAATTTTTTGAATTAGGTATGTGGCCACTTCTAAGTCCTTGTCTTGGCTCTGGTTCAATTCCATCAAATCTTTTTTTACCCCTAGCATCAACTAGATCAAATTTTTTAGAAGTAATATTTGAATCAATTTCTTCTTTATTTTTTACAAGATTTTTATTTTCAGTAACTTGGTAATTAGTTTTTTTTAATTTTAAAATATCTTTAGTTAATTTTCTATTTTCATTTTTCCATTTTTTTAATCCACCATTTAAAACAGAAATTTTTTTAATATCGTGACCAAAATATATAAACATATACCAACATCTACATGAACTTATGACGTCAGAGTCATCATAAATGATAACATAATCATCATTTTCGATTCCAAAGTTTGAAATAATTTCTTTCCATTTTTCCTTTGAAGGCAACATATGTGGAAGTGGATTATTGCTATCAGAATTCTTATCGAGGTCAAAAAATTGAGAATTTGGAATGTGATTAATTAAAAACTCTTGTTCCGCATTCCTTTTGGTTGAAGGCATATGCCAACTTGCATCCAAAACTTTAACTTTAGATAAATTATTTTCCAACCAATCTGTAGATACTAAAGTCATCAAATTCTTTTTTTCATTATATATTTTTGATGATATTCTTCAGCTTTACAGTAATTTTTTATTTTTGAAATAATGGTTTCAATTTTACCATCAAATTTTTTATTTAATTTATTTTTTATTCTTTCAGCTATATCTTTTTGGTTTTCATCTTCGTAAAAAATTTCACTTCTGTATTGAGTTCCAACATCAGGATATTGCATATCTTTTTGCGTTGGATCGTGAATTTTAAAAAAAGTTTCTATTATTTGTTCGTATGAAATAATATTTTCGTCAAAAGTTAGTTTAACAGTTTCTGCATGACCTGTATTACCTTCACAAACTTCTTCATAACTTACATTATTCTTATCACCTCCTGCGTACCCAACTTCAGTTTTCAAAATACCTTTTGTTTGTCTAAATATTTCCTCAGGTTTCCAAAAGCATCCAAGTGCTAAGTAACATTTTTGCATAGTGAAATAATATGTTAATAAAGCTAAAGGATATTCAATTGCTTACAAGAAATCAAACTGGAGTTTTGTATATGGTCGCAAGCGTTATGTGCTTTGCGGTAATGGATTTATGCGTCAAATGGCTAAATTATTATCCCTTTGGAGAAGTTTTCTTTGCAAGATTTTTTTTTGGTTTGATACCGATTTTTTTAATTATTCCAAGAGATAGATGGAAAGATTTTTATAAAACATCTAGGCCAGGCTTACATGCATTTAGAGCTATTGCTGGTGCAACTGCTTTTATTTGTATTTTTTTTGGATTAAGGAATTTACCTTTGGCAGACGTAGTGTCCCTTACATTTGCAGGTCCAATTTTCGTTACAATTGCTTCAATTTTAATTTTATCAGAAAAAGTTGGAGTCAAAAGATGGTCAGCAGTTTTTATAGGTTTTTTAGGTATGCTTCTAATAGTTCAGCCTGCATATGCAGAATTAAATTATTATTATTTATCACCAATACTTTTTTGCATTTTTTTTTCCGGTGTGGCTATAAGTGTAAGGGCTTTATCAAAAACTGAACCAAATTATAGAATTGCTTTTTACTTTACTTTTTTATGTACAATCATAGGATTAGTAACATTTCCCTATGGCTGGGTAATGCCAACAGCAAAAGATTTATTATTATTTGTAGTAATGGGTTTATGTGGAAGTGTAGCTAACTTGTTGTTAACTCAAAGCTATAGATTAGCAGAAGCTTCGTTAGTCACTCCAATTAAATATTTAAGTTTAGTTTTTGCTATTACTTTTGGTTTTATTATTTGGGGTGAAGTTCCAAAGCCTCTAATGTTAGCTGGTTCAGCTTTGGTTGTTGCAAGTTCTTTCATTATTTTTATTAGAGAAAAACAATTAAAAAAAGAAATTGTTGCACCAAGGTCATGAAGAAACCACCGGCTTATTGGAATAAAGCAAAAATTCAATTATCAAAAAAAGATAAGATAATTAAAAAATTAATAAAAAAATACAATTCAGGCTATCTAATTAGCAGGAATGATATTTTTTTCTCTCTATGCAAGAGTATTGTTGGTCAACAAATTAGTGTTGCAGCAGCCAACTCTGTTTTTGATAGATTTAAACTTCTATGTAAAGGCAACATTCGTCCAAAAATAGTTAATAAATTAACTTTTATAAATCTTAAAAAGTGTGGGCTCAGCAGGCAAAAAGTAAGAGGTATAAAAGAGCTAGCTCAAAAATTTTTAGACAAAAGCTTTAAACCGAGTTTAATTAAAAAACTAAGTGACGAAGAAGCTATTCAGTATTTATCTAAATTACGACAAATAGGACGATGGTCCGCTGAAATGATTTTACTTTTTACTTTTAATAGATCTAATATTTGGCCAATACAAGACATTGGTCTTTTGAGAGCAATTTCAAATAATTATAAAAAAAAATATCCGCCTCCAAGTTCATTTGTACAAAAACTTTATAAAAAACTTTCTCCACATTGTTCCGTAGCAACTTGGTATTTATGGAGATCTATTGATAATGAACCAAAAGCTATACAGTATTAAAACCCTCAACAATTTGTAGGTTTCGCTCAGTTGTTTTTTTAGCTAGTTCCCAAGCACCTTGATACTCTTTAGAATTATAACACTTCTCTGCAGCTTCATAAGATGGAAACTCCCAAATAACAGTTCTTGGATAGTTTTCTCCTTCTAATACGTTATACTTTCCTCCTCTAACTAATGGTTTGCCACCATGACTTATAATTGTTTCAGTGGCACGTTTTGCGTAATCACCTAAATTTTCAGTACTTTCAATTTTTTTATAAAGTGCTATCCAATATCCTTTGCTCATTTACAATACCTCCAAAAAGAATTAATAATTTCTATGGCCAACAAACTAATCATAGACTGGAAACAATATAATCTAATAGTAGAAAAATTAGCAGTTAAAATACACGAGAGTGGTTTTAAACCCACTATGCTTATTGGTATTATGAGAGGTGGCGCACCAATTATTGATGTATTAAGCAGAATTTTTAAACTCAAATGTGCTTATCTCGCTGTAGAGTCTTACTCTGGAACAGGTGTTGAAGATCAGCAAGGTGAACTTGTGTTTTCAAGGGAGATGAGTTCAACAGTTCATGATATGGGAGGTAGGTTGCTTTTGTGTGATGACCTTTCAGACACAGGTATTACTTTAAACAAAAGCATTGAGTGGTTAAAAAAATATCCTCCAATTAAAGACAATATTGAATCAATCAAAACTGCAGTTCTATGGAAAAAAAAGGACTCAACTTTTGAGCCTGATTATTGTGCAGAAAGATTGGATGATAACCCTTGGATTGTTCAGCCTTTTGAAAATTATGAAGAGGTAAGAATAGAAGACTTACTTAAGAAGCACAAAAGATAAGGGCCAGTTTTCACCAGCCCTTAAAAATTTAATTTTTAATTTACAGCAAAACTTGCAACACTTAACCCAGCAATTAACCATATTGCAGGAGAAGTAGAACCAAATTTTCCAGTAAAAATCTTAATTAATGCGTAAGCTATAAACGCAAGAGCAATACCATTACTAATACTATAAGTAAGTGGCATAGCTATCATAGCTAGAACAGCTGGACCTGACTCAGAAATATCATCCCAACTTATGTCAACGATGTTTCTCACGAATAAAATCGCAACATATAAAAGTGCAGCTCCATCAATTTCTTTTGGTAAGCTCGTAGCTAATGGTGACAAGAATAAGCAAGCTAAAAATAAAACTCCAATTACAACTGAAGTCATTCCAGTTCTGCCACCTTCTTTTACCCCAGCACCAGACTCTACGTAACTTGTTACTGTTGTAGTTCCCATTAAAGCTCCAGCTACTGTCGCAACACTGTCTGACATCATTGCCTTATCAATGTCTTCTATTTTACCGTTAGCTTGAACTTTTCCTGCTACGTTAGCAACAGATGTTAGCGTGCCTGCAGTATCAAAGAAATCTATAAACAATAAAGTAAAGATCACAGTAGACATACCTGCTGTAAATGCAGCACCAAGGTCAAACTCAAATAAGTATGACATTGATGGAGGAGTACTTACCAAACCATTAAATTTAGCAAGTCCACTCACCCAAGCAATAACGCTGAACACAATTATTCCAATGATGATATTTCCTTTTATATTTAATTTTTCTAATACAATCATGCTAACAAAAGCTAAACAGCCTAAAAGCACCAAAGGATTTTTAAGATCACCAATTGTAACAAGTGTTACAGGGTGATCACCAACCACTCCCATGATCTCAAGCCCAATGATTGCTAAGAATAAACCTATTCCCGCACCTATTCCAAGTTTAAGACTTTTTGGAATTGAATTAATTAACCAAGCTCTCAAAGGTGTTAAAGATATTATTAAGAATAATACCCCTGCAACTAAAACTCCGCCTAAAGCCTGTTGAGGCGTGTATCCCATTCCTCCAACAACACCAAAAGCAACGAAAGCGTTTATGCCCATTCCAGGAGCTAGTCCTATTGGCCAAGTTTTCCCGTAAAAGCCCATAATGAAACAAGCCAAAGCCGTAGCAACTATTGTTGCAGTAAATACCGCACCAAAGTCAAAAAATCCTTTTTCTGTTCCAGCAAATTCACCAGAAAGAATAAAAGGATTTAAAAACATTATGTAGGCCATAGTTAAGAAAGTCGTAGTACCAGCCAACACTTCAGTTTTATAAGTCGTTTTATTTTTTTTATAATCGAAATATTTTTCAAACATATAGATTCTCCTTGTTGCAGTTAATTACCGTAAATTATCTTTAAAATCCTTTGAATTAATTGTATTTTGCAACCTAAAGGTAATGTATCTGTTTATAAAGTTGGTATATTCTATGTTTAGTTGAAAATGACAAAAACAATTAGAAACATATTTTTAATTTTAATTTTTTTTAGCATTATTGGATGCCAGACTATTTCTACAAAAGTAGATCAAGCAACCAAAAAAGAAGAACAAGAATTAAGTAAATGGATTGGTAAAAACGAAAGAGATCTAGTAGCTTTTTTTGGTAAACCAGATCGTATAGATTTTGGAAATACACGAAATAGATATTATGTCTATGTAAGTAAAAAATTAAAAATTAGTTGTGAAAGAAAATTTGAGTTGAATAAAGATAATACAGTTTTAGGCTTTAGCAGTAAGAACTGTTTTTAGCATGTCATTCATAAAATCTAAAAGTGAGTTAATAGAGTACTTTTTAAAAGGTATTAAAAATCAAAATCAATTAAAAATTGGTGTTGAGCATGAAAAGTTTTTATTTTCTGGCAAAGAAAAAAGAAGGGTTAATTACGAAGAATTAAAACTTATTTTTAAAAAATTGGAAAAGTTTGACTGGAAACCAATTTATGAAAAAGAAAGCGTTATAGGTCTAAAAAGAGGAGAGCAGCAAATTACAACTGAACCAGGCTTGCAGTATGAATTATCAGGCGCACCTTTAAAAAACATTCATTTAGTATGCAGCGAAAGTTCATCACATTTTAAAGAAATCAAAGAAGTCACCAAGGACACAGAAATAAGAACAGCATCTATTGGCTTTGATCCTTTTAATAATTTAGAACAAGTTCCTCAAAACCCTAAAGAAAGATACCGAATTATGACTAAGGAAATGCCTAAAGGTGGGGAACTTAGTTTAGATATGATGTATCAAACAGCAGGAATTCAAATTAATTATGACTATGTTTCTGAAGATGATTTTATAAAAAAATTTAAAGTAAGTAATTATCTTGTTCCGTTAACAATTGCTTTATTTTCCAACTCTCCTTTTGCTAACAAAAAGAAAACTGGTTATTTATCATATCGAAATAAAGTTTGGCAAAAAACTTCTCGGGGTGGAATTATGCCAGTAGCATTTGAAAATATCAGTTTTGAAAAGTATTTAGACTATGCAATTAATTATCCACTTCTATTTGTTATACAGGATGGAAAATATATTAAGCCTAACGGTCAAACATTTCAGGATTTTTTGAACGGAGATTTTTTACCGCTAAAAGGAATTAAAGCTTCCCTTAAAGATTTTGAAACTCATTTAGCCACAATTTTTACTGAAGTTAGATTGAAGCAATTCATTGAACTAAGATCTTTAGATACGTGCGATTGGGGATGTATTTGTAATGGTCCCGCTTTTTTTACTGGTATTCTATATGGCGCATTAGACGAAGCTTATGATGAGATTAAAAATTGGACAAAAGATGAAATTATGGAAGCTTATGTTAAATCACCTCAAACGGGATTGAAAACAACATTAATGGGAAAAAAATTATCAGATTGGGGTAAGATATTTTTAAATATTTCAAAAAAAGGTTTAGAGAAAAGAAATGAAATAAATTCTAACAATAAAAATGAAACTATTTACCTAAAGCACATCGAAGATATTATTGAAAAGAAAACTAATAGAGCAGAGTTACTTTTAGAGAAATTTAATAAACAAGGAGATTTAGAATTTTTTAATTATAACAATGAAGATTTTAGCTATTCAGGGCTCTAGTTTAAATAGAGTTAATTTTGAGACAGACACAACCTTTTTTTTAGCGCTTGAAGCTCAGAAAAGAGGGTACCATATTTATTATTTTGAACCAGAGAATTTAAGTTTTATCAATGGCAGTGTTTTTGCTAGGTGTACCTATTTAAAATTATATGATGATAAAAAAAGATTTTTTAAGATAATTAAGAAATTAAATTTTAATCTAATAAATTCTAAAATAATATTAATTCGTAATGAGCCGCCATTTAATCAGCAATATATTAATACGACTTTTATCTTAGAGCATTTATCAAAAACAATTAAAATCGTTAATCATCCAAAAGCTATACGAGAAGTACCCGAAAAGTTATTTTCTATTAATTTTATTAAATACATGCCTTCAACTTTAATAAGTGAAGATTTATTTGAAATTAAGAAGTTTTTTAAAAGAAATAAAGAAGTAGTTATGAAGCCTATTAATGGATACAGCGGTAATGAAGTTGTTTATTTAAAAAATTTTAATAAGACTTTAATTAAAAGATTTATAAAAAAACATAATCATATAATTTTTCAAAAATTTTTGAGCAAAGTATCTGAGGGCGATAAAAGAGTTTTTATAATTAATGGAAAAATTAAAGGATTAATTTCAAGAGTGCCTAAAAAAGGAAGTATTTTGTCCAATATGAGCAAAGGAGCCCATGCAATCCTTAATGATTTAACTGCTAAAGAAAAAAAAATTAGTATGGAAGTAGCAAGATTATTAAAACAAAAACAAATTTATTTTGCAGGTATAGATTTTGTACAAGAAAAATTAATTGGAGACATTAATGTTACAAGTCCAACTGGATTAAAAACATATTTCAAATTAACAAACATTAATTTGGCTAAATATTTTTGGGATAATATCTAAAACAGTTACTTGCGGAGAAATTCTCCGCAAGTAAGGTTATTTATTATTTAATAGGTATAAGCTTTTTTTTCTTAGCTTCTGGTACGATTTTTTCACAAGTAATAGTCAAAAGACCATCTTTTAATTCTGCGCCATTTACCTTTACATCGTCTGCAATTGTAAATGATCTTGCGAATGATCTTTGTGATATTCCTCGATGAATAATGTCACCATCCTCATCTTTCTCAACAGCTTTTTTAACTTCCTTAGTTTTTACTGTTAAAAGATTGTCTTCATATTCTACTTCAACATCATCTTTATTAAAGCCTGCTAATGCTACTTCAATAGCATATTTATCTTTGCCTGCTTTTCTAATGTTGTAAGGCGGGTAGTTACTTTGAACTGATAGCCCACCGTTTCCAAGCATAGATTCAAATTGATCAAACATATCATCAAATCCAATGCTGAAAGGTCGAAGTGAATTAAAGATCGATAGATCCTTACTTGTCATATTTTCCTCCTTTGTTAGCAAGGTTAATTGTTAGTCCCATTTGGCAACCAACAAATGAGATATAATAATAAAAAAATATATTTCAAGGGTTCATATTAAAGTTTATTAATGATGATTATTTAAAAAAGTTAAATGATAAATTATATTATTGAAAAACCTGAACAGCCTTATTTAAATATTAAGGGATCAAAGGATTTATTTCCTGTCAGACGAATTTACTGTATTGGCAGAAATTATGCTGATCATGCGATTGAAATGGGTTTTGATCCCAATAAAGAGCCTCCATTTTTTTTTCAAAAAAACCCTAACAATATAGCCATTGATAATAAATTTCCTTATCCGCCCCAAACAAATGATGTGCATCATGAAATAGAAATGGTCGTAGCTTTAAAATCAGGTGGTCAAAATATTTTGCAAGAAAAAGCATATGAACATATCTTTGGTTTTGCGGTTGGTTTAGATATGACAAGAAGGGATTTGCAAGCTCAAGCAAAAAAATTAGGCCGACCGTGGGAAATAGGAAAGGCTTTTGAAAAATCTGCTCCGATAGGAATTTTATCTAGGTATGAAGATACTGGATTAATGGATAAAGGAAAAATTAAACTAGAGGTTAACAATAAAATCAAACAAGAAGGTAATTTAAATATGATGATTTGGAAAATTCCAGAAATCATATCTCATCTATCAAAATTTTATGGTATTTCAGGAGGAGACCTTATTATGACTGGAACGCCTGCGGGAGTTGGACCAGTTAAAAAAGGAGACCAATTGAAAGCTAAAATAGAAGGCCTTGAAAATTTAGAGGTAAATGTTGTTTAAGAATTGAGTTTATTAGTAATTTTGAGTGCAAAAGAGTAATCAAAAGCCACTTCTTCAATAGCTGCATCTCTACCAGATTTACCACCGTGTCCTGCATCCATCTCACATTTAAAAAGAAGTAAATTATTATCTGTCTTCATATCTCTAAGTCTGGCTGTAAATTTTGTAGGTTCATCAAATAAAACCCTGTTATCTGATAAGCTTGTTGTGATTAGTAAATGAGGGTAATCCATTTTCTTTATATTATGGTAAGGAGAGTAAGACATAATATACTTAAAATGTTCTGGATTTTCTTTTGCATTTCCAAATTCATTAAACTCTCCTGCAGTTAATGGAAGAGAATGGTCAAGATTAGTGGTTAAGCAATCCACAAAGGGAACAGCCATTATCATTCCTAAAAAAAGATCTGGCGCTTCATTGACAACTGCACCCATCAATAAACCTCCAGCACTACCGCCGTAGCCAATAATTTTTCCCTTACTAGTAAATTTATTATCAATTAGATAATTTGCACAAGAGATGTAATCTTTAAAAGTATTTTTTTTATTTAACATTTTTCCTTCTTCCCAAAACTTCATACCTCGCTCCATTCCACCTCTAATATGTGCTGTTGCCCAAATTATATTTCTATTTATTAGACTAAGACGCGTTGTAGAAAAACTTGGAGAAATACTGTGTCCATAACTTCCATAGCCATATAATAAAAGATTTGCACTCCCATCAAGTTTTGTGTCTTTATGATAAGTAATTGTTATAGGTATTTTTCTACCATCGTGTCCTAAACAGTTTTTTCTTTTTACAACATAGTCATCTCGATTATAACCAGATGGTATCTCTAGCTCCTTAACCAATTTTTTTTCTTTGGTGACAATATTATATTCATAAGTTCTTGATGGAGTTTTAGGAGATTCGTAACCTATTCTAAGAGTATTAGTATTTCTATCCTTTTGCATTAAGGTCATACCCGGACTTATAATCTCTTCATCAGAAATAATTAACTCTTCTTCTTGGTTTGTTTTTAAGTTTCTAATAAATAATTTTGGTAACGCATCCACTCTTTCTGATCTAATCATCCAATCATTCAGTAAGACAAATCCTCCAATTAATACCTCTTCTTTTGCAGGTACAAAGTCTTTCCAGTTATTTAATTCTTCATGCTTACATCTTGAAATTTTAAAATCTTTTGCATCTTGATTTGTGTGCATCCAAAAATAACCATTCCAACTATCTATAGAGTATTCTACTCCTTCTTTTCTTTTTAAGATTAATTTTGGCTCTGGTTTTGTTTGGTCTTTTGTGAAAAAATATACTTCAGAAGTTGTGTGCTCTGATGTGGATATGAAATAAAACTTTTCATCCGAACTGGTACCAATACCACAAGTAAACCTCTCATCTTTTTCTTCAAAGATTAATTCATCATCTTTAACCTTTGAGCCAAGTTTGTGTCTATAAATTTGTCTCGGTCTATGAAATTTATCTAATTTAGAGTAAAAAAAATATTTATCATCATAGGACCACGTAATACCACCAGCAGTATCAGGGATTGGTTCCTCTATTATTTTATTATCAGCTATATTCCTTACAAATATTGTGAAATATTCGCTCCCTTTATCATCAACAGAGTAAGCTAATAGCTCATCATTATTTGAAACAGCGATGTCTCCCGTATTAAAAAACTTTTTCCCTTTGGCTTCAAGGTCACCATCCCAATATGTTTCTATATTTTTTTCACCAATTTTTCGTCTTAGTTTTTTTGAGTAGTTTCCTTCTTTAGTAACTTTTGTCCAATATTCATATTTTTTGTCTTTATAAGGAAGACTTTCATCATCTAATTTTATCCTTGATTTTATTTCATTAAATAATTTTTTTTGTAATTCCTTTGTATCCGCCATCACATTTTCCGTGTGAGTATTTTCTTCAATTAGATATTCTTTAACCTCAGGCAAGAGCTTAGAGCCATCTTTTAATACTTCCAAAATATTTTCTTGATGTATCCAGGAGTATTCGTCCTCCCAGTTAATGTTATGGCAGGATTTTATTATCGGTTGTTTACGTAATTTTGGTATATTCATTAAAAAAAATTATTATATGAATTTATTACTAGTTGGAACTGTCATATTTGTCATTGTTTATTTATTTTTAAACTGGTTTGCAAAAACGAGTAGTAAAGCTATAGCTCAGAAATCTAGAAAAATTATTTTAATACTATCTTTAATCTTAGCAGTTTTGTTAGCTTACGCTGGAAGATTTTTATTCTCACTTCCTTTATTATTAATTTTTTTAAAAGGACTAAAAATTAAAGGATTAACAACTTTTCAAATTTTTCAGCTTTGGAGGCTTATTCAATATTTGAGAAGCACAGGTAAATTTTCGTATGGAGCAGGAGCTCCTTCTGCAAATCAAACTATCTCTTTAGATGAGTCTTATAAAATATTAGGATTGAAAAAAGGGTGTAACAAAGAAGATGTTCTCAAAGCCGCTAATAAGCTTCAAAAAAAAATTCATCCTGATATGAATAGAGATGTAAATACTGAAAGATTAAGTCAGTTGGTAAATGAGGCTAAAGATAAAATTTTAAAAGCTGATTTCAATTAATTAATTCAATAGTTTTCTGCAAAACTTTGTCAAAACTTATTTTATCTTTGCCTAAGGTATCATGGGATGTCGAGTCTTCAGTTTCTCCTTCTGGAACTACAATAGAAATATTTTTTGAATATTTTCCATATGCTTTTACAGGGCTATCCATAAATAACGCCAAGCATTTCAATTCTAAGGCAGCAGATATATGTAACCAACCTGTATCATTACCTATATACAAGTTACAATTTTTTATAATAGGCAACGTATCCTTAATTAAAAAATCTTTAAATGAAATACAATTTTCTTTTATGGAAGAATTAAAAAATTTTTGAAAATAAATTTCATCGTTTGGTCCTCCAGCAAGGTAAAATTTTGATGGATTCTTTTTATTTATTTGCTCTGCTAATAATATGTACTTTTCAATATCCCACCTTTTGGTTGGGCCACTAGCTGAAAAACCAATACAAATATGTTTAAATTGTTTATCAAATTTAAACTTAAGTTTTGCTTTATCTATCTCGCTTGTATTCAAATAAATTTTTGGTTGAGTAGAAACAGTTTCTTTGAGAGATGTTTCAACAAATTTTTTTGCTGTTAAAACAATATTATCTTTTTTAGTAAATAGCGGGTATTGATAAATATCTTTTATACCACAAAGTTTCGCAAGGAGCAGATATCTTAATGATCCATTAAAAATAAATATTTTATCAAATTTTTTATTTTTTATTTTTTTTAAGAGATTAAAAAAACCAAACCATCCATCATGCTCACCAGATTTATCTTTATTTCTATCAAGGTAAATAATTTCTTCAATATGTTCATCGTCAGCACATAGTTGCTCAGCCTTTGAGTTTTCCTTAGCTAGAACTGTAATTTTAGATTGAAATTTTTTAGAGATAGCGTGAATATAGGGTAAAAAAATTACCATATCTCCAATACCCATTCTTTGTTGAATAACTAAAACTTTCATATTTATTAATTTATTAATATAACTTAGATAAATAAAGTTAGGTAAAAATATGATTAAAAATGGTGTTTATGCTGCAGGATTAAGTATCCTCAAAGAAGACTTAAGTCTTGATATAGAGTCTACAATTTCTCATGCAGAATCTATTATTAAAAATGGTCTGCATGGCGTTTTCTTTTTTGGTTCGACGGGTCAAAGTCAATTGATTTCAATATCAGAAAAAAAAGAATTAATTTCAAAAACTTCAACCAGCAAATTTAAAAATCAATTTTATATTGGTACCGGGGTAAATTCTTTAAAAGATAATATTGATATCATTCGATATTCAATGGAATATGGATATCAAACATTCTTAATTATGCCCCCTGCTTATTATAAAGGGAACTCTGACGAGGGAGTTTTTAACTTTTATTCTGAAATTATTTCTAAAATTCCAAAAATTAAAATTATTTTATATAATTTTGAAAAGCTCAGCGGCTATCTCTTTAATCAGGATATTGTAAAAAAATTAGTTAATAATTTTCCAAAACAAGTCATTGGTTGCAAGGACTCAAGCTATAATTTATTTGAAAGTCTAAAAATTCCAAATTTTAAAATGTTTCCAGGATCTGAGGCTAAATTATTAAAAGGATTGGAGCTTGGGTGCAGTGGTTGTATTTCAGCAGTTACCAATGTTACACATTCTTTGGCAAGAAAAGTTTTCGATGATTTTGAAGGAAAGAAAAATCAAACAGTCAATGAAAAATTAGTAAATGTTAGACAAACTTTTGATAATTACCCATTGATTTCAGCTCTACATTCTTTTTTAAACGAGGAAAATAAAATTTACAAAAATATTTTACCACCATTGACTTTATTAAACTCTGAAAAAAAACAAGAACTACTAAGTAATTTAAAAAAAATAAATTTTATTCCTGAAAAAAATATAGCAGCGTAAAAATGCTTTTAGCTCGTTTTCTAAATAAGCTTTTTAAAAAAGGTGGGTTTATTTTAGAAGATGCGTTTGGAAAAAAATACATTATAGGCGAACCAGATCAAGGGAATTTAATTGAAATTAAATTAAAAGAAAAATCTTTACATTATAAATTGTTTTTTTATCCAGATTTATATTTTGGTGAAGCTTATACCGATGGTAATTTATATTTTAAAAGTGGTTCGTTAACTGATTTTTTATATTTAGCTTTGGAAAATATTGGAAGAACAAGAATAAACCCTTTTAATAATTTCTTAAATAAATTTAGAGGATCTTTTAGGCTATTAACTAATTTTAATTTTATAAAAAAGTCAAAAATGAATGTCGCACATCACTATGATGTCTCAGATGATTTGTATTTTCTATTTTTAGACCCATTAAAACAATACTCATGCGCATATTTTAAAAATGAAGATGAGTCATTAGAACAAGCTCAGTTAAATAAAATAAATCACATTATAAAAAAACTAGATATAAAACCTAATCAAAAAATTTTAGATATTGGGTGTGGATGGGGTTATTTAGCCATGGAGATTGCTAAAAAATATAATTGCCAAGTAACAGGTATTACCCTATCAAAAAATCAATTTAATCATGCCAACAAGAAGATAAGAGAATTACATCTCAATAATCAGGTAGAAATAAAAATGATTGATTATAGAGAGATAAATGAAAAATTTGATCGAATTGTTTCAGTAGGGATGTTTGAGCATGTTGGAAGAAAATTCTACAAGACTTTTTTTAATAAAGTTTATGATTTATTAAATGAAAGAGGTGTTGCCTTACTACATACGATAGGCAGTGTTGACTTACCAAGAGATCCACAGCCTTGGATAACCAAATATATTTTTCCTGGAGGCTACACCCCAAGCCTTAGCCAAATTGCTGGGCCCATAGAAAGCTCAGGTTTAATTGTGTCAGACTTAGAGGTTTTAAAAATACATTATGCCCACACTTTAAAACATTGGAAAAAAAGGTTTTTAGAGAATAAGGAAAAAGTATTACAAATGTTTGATGATAGATTTTATAGAATGTATGAATTTTATCTTGCATCTTGTGAGGCTGCCTTTAAGTTTGGAGATCAGGTTGTTTATCAAATACAACTTTCAAAAGAGTTAGACACAACACCCCCTACTAGAGACTATATTTATAGATAACTAACTGTTATTAAGAAAAAGCTTTTATAGTAATGAAAAAAAAGAAAAAAAAAATTAATAAAAAATTAAAAAATTTTAGTAAAAAAAAACTAAATTTAAAAAAGGTAAAAATAAAAAAAATTATTAAAGTAAAAAAACAAAGAAATAAAAGCAAAAAAATCTTAAAAATCAAAAATAAAAAAAATTCTAAAAAAAGAATAAAAGTAAACAAAACAACCCGAGCAGCTATTGTTTCTATTATACGTTTTAGAGAGAAATTTAATTTTAAATTAAATTTTAATTTAGACTCTTTTATTCTTAAATTCTTTCAGTCAATTTCTAATTCAATCGATAATATTAAGACCATAATAGCTGAAGAAAGGGAACATCAAAAACAAAAAAGAATTAAGGAGATGGAAATTGAAAAAATAGAGTCTATTAAAAAAATTAAATTAGAAAAAGAATTAGCAAAAAAACAGAAAGAACAAGAATTAAAAGACGAAGCAGCTTTAGTAAAAGAAAGAAAAAAAGAATTACAAAAATTTATTCGAATTGAACAAGCGTTAGTAAGAAAGGAACAAGCTGAAAAACAAAGAAAGTTTTTAGAGCAAATTAGACTAGAGAAAAAGATTGAACAATTTAGAAAAAGGGAAGCACTAGAAATTAAAAATTTAGAAAAGTATGTTCTTAGCCAAGAAAGAGAGTCTTACGAAGAAGTTCAGCAACGAATTGAAAAAATTAAACAAAAATACCAAGCATTAAGAGATCAAAAAATTCGTGAAAGAATTGAACAGTTAGGAATTAAAGTTGAAGAAGGAGAGGACAGAAGTTCACTTCTTGAAAAAGAGAGACAATATAACGAACAAAGACAAAAGGTCGAATTTGCCCTAGAAAGTTTTTACAGATCTGCGCATAGTTTATGTTTTCAGATTAACAAGAGATATATTCCGAAATATTTAAATATCTTGAGAGTGGTGGATCGAAGATTTGAAACAGGAGAAATATTTATTAAATGGGATGAAGCACAAGATGAAGATTGGTTGATACTTATTTATATTAAAAATAATTCTCCCTCAGAAGGAATAGTTATTGAAGACAAGACAAATCCAGAAAAAAATGTTTCTCATGAATTTAAATCTAATGAAATATTTAGAGCAAGTGATGTTATGGTTGATTCATTAACCACATTATTGGACACCGAAAGAAAAAAAAGAAAAGCAAGCTAAGTATTAAAACCTATGAGTTTTACTAGATCTTCATTAATTGAAGTGTTTACAAAAAAAGCTAAAGATTTTGTTTCTTTAGATTTCTTAGCTTGTGACGCTAATAGTTCTGTAAAGGAATGTATTGATAAAATTCAAAAAGAAAAAAAATCTACTATTCTTATTTTAAAAGAAAAAAAATTAATCGGAATAATTACAGAACAAGACATTGTAAGAAAAATAATTTTTAAATCTAAACCAGATGATCCGATTGGGAATTATATGACCTCACCAGTTGAATTTGTCTATGATTATGATCTTTTGTTTCATGCCATTGGAACGATGAGAAAAAATAATTTAAGGCATTTACCAGTTATTAATATGACTGGAGATATTCTAGGAATTATTTATATGCATAAAGCCCTTGAAGCAGAATTAGGAGATAGTATCAAAGAAATTGATGATCTTACTTTTGACAAAAATGAAGACGGAATTGTAAAACTAAAAAAAAAACAGATAGAACTCGCTGAAAATTTACTTAACAACAAAGTGAGTGCTTTTGATGTGAGTTACTTGTTAAGTTTCATCAACATAATCATCTATAGAAGAGCTATTCGACTTGCTCAAAAAAAAGTAAATGAAAAAAAAATAATACAAAATATCCCTGATTTTTGTGTTCTTGTTATGGGTTCAGGTGGAAGAATGGAAAGCTATTTACACCCAGATCAAGATAATGGAATTATATATGACCTAGAAAATTCCTCTTCTAATAAAGAACAGGTAGATAAATACTTTTATGAATTAGCAAAGGAATTTACAAGAATTTTAGATATGGCAGACATTCCTTATTGTAAAGGAGATTTAATGGCTACCAATCATTTATGGAGAAAGTCTTTGGAAGATTGGAAGCTACAATTAGATGATTGGATTCAGAGTTCAAATGATAATTCACTAAGATACTTAGATATGCTTTATGATTTTCAACCTGTCTTTGGAAATGAAAATTTAGCAAAATCATTGAGATATTTTCTTTTAAAGAAATTAGAAAAAACACCTCAATTTTTAAAATATCTTTATAAAAGAGATGAGGGAACAAACGCAGCAATAGGTATGTTTGGTCAATTTATTTTAGAAAAAGAAGATAATGAAAATTTAAATCTATTAAATTTAAAACACACTGGAACACTCCCACTTGTTGAGTCGATTAGAATGTACTCAATTAAACATCAAGTTGATAAGGGCTCAACCATTGATCGTTTGCAAGAACTGACAGAAAAAAAAGTTTTTACAACAGAGGAGTTTGATTTCTTAAAAAATGCCCTGGAATATTTATCTAGTATTCTTATGTCAGCTCAGATTAGACAGGCCAAAAAGAATTTACCTATTAAAAATTATATTGATCCTAAGGGTCTTTATAAAAGAGAGAAAAAACTACTTAAAATGTATTTAAAAGAAATTAAAAGTCTAAAGACAAGGTTGAAAGGTGATTTTGGAGAAGAATATGTTTAATTTTTTAAACAAGATTTTTCCAAAAAAATTTAATGATAGAAAATTAGCGGAAGAAACTTTTTGTATAATAGACACTGAAACAACTGGATTAGAAGTTAGAAGTGGAGACAAAATAATTTCTTTTGCAGGCGTAAAAGTAAAATCTTTCAAATTATTAGATGCAATATTTGATCAACTTATTGATCCAGAGAGAGATGTTCCTTTATCATCATCAAAGATTCATGGAATTTATCAAAAAGATATTGTTGGAAAGCCTAAGATTAGGGAAATAGAACATGATATTTCTAACTTTATATCAAATTGCACCATAGTTGGTCATAACATTCAATTTGATCAAGACTTTGTCGAAACAATTATTCCTTACAGTGAACTTGCTCTTAAGTTTAAATTAAATCCAATACTTGATACTTTTTCTTTAGCCATTTCACTTTTTCCAGATCTTGAAAGTCACGAACTTTCTGATTTATGCAAAACTTTTAAAATAAAACCAGAAATTAGACATACTGCTCTAGGTGATAGCATAATGACAGCAAATTTATTTGTTATTTTAGCGAGAGAAGCTCAAGAAAGAGGAGCTAAAAGTGTATATGATTTAATAAAAATTATGAACAAGTCTATTGAAATATCTAAACATTTAAAAAAAAATAAACATTATTAGTCAATAATATCTTCTAGTTTCTTTACTTCGCCTATTTTGAAAATCATAGCATCTTTTTTCTGATAGCCGTATTTTTCAGCAGAATTTTTAAATCTAACCGGTGGTTCCATAATTGGTTCTAGAGACAAAACAACAGTTCCCCAATGCATGCCAATAAGTTTTTTACTATTTAAATCTTTGCCAATATTTAAAGCCTCTTCAGGATTGGTATGATAAACAGATTTTTCAAACATAGGCCTAAAATCATAGGCACCAATATTTATAAATGTAATATCTATTGGTCCGTATTTGTTGCCCAATTCTTTGTAAATATTTCCATAACCAGTGTCACAAGCAAAGAAAATTTTTTTACCTTTATATTCTATTAGAAAGCTACCCCAGAGAGTTTTGTTAGTATCAGTTAGTGTTCTTTTTGACCAATGAACTGCTGGTAATAGAGTAATTTTTATATCATTATTTATTTGAGTTTCTTGATACCAATCAATTTCTTCCACATCATTAAATTTATTATTTGTGAAGTATTTTGATAGTTTTAGGGGCACGATTACTTTTGCTTCTTTGTGAGGAAATTTTTTTATGGTCTTATAATCTAGATGGTCATAATGATTGTGAGTTAATAAAAATAAATTTATTTTAGGAATTTTATTTAGAGGAATTGCAGGCTCAATATATCGTTTAGGTCCAAATATAAGCGGCCCAGCATTTTTAGAAAATAAAGGATCAGTGATAATTGTTGTATCCCCTAATTTAATTAAAAAAGTAGCATGTCCAATCCAAGCAATATAATTATTATCTTTCAAATTATTTAAATCGGACAAAACCTTTTCTTGAGAAACCACATGTTCTGAAGGATACGTTAAATCTAATTTTTTCTTCTCTTTACTGAATGTTGAGTATGAAAATTTAATATCGCTAGATCTAACAGGACTACCTTCAGGGTTTCTAAAGGTTCCATCTAGATTATGATGATAAGGCTTATTTTCCATAGCTTGTAAGTGAGTGATAAAAAAAATAATTAAGCAAAATAATAAAAAACTTCTCATTGATTTAAGCTACTTAGTGTAACTTATTTTTACGAGATTGTTCGTTTATTTTATTTCCGTATTCAGCAATTTTATCCCATTCACTATCTTTTTTTGCTTTTTCAGCTTTGTAAGAAATAAATAGAGGAAAGAGGATTAATACAAGACTTATAGCTACGCACAGTATAATTATCAAAGTTAAATTCATACTGTGCAATACATATCAAATTAATAAATAATTGAAAGTATTTTAGCTATTTTTTATACAGTTTTCTTTGTTTATTTTTTTATCAAAATTTTGAACTGTTGTTTTATCAACTATCCAAACGTATGATTTTTCAAAACTTCCGTCAGCTGTAGGCGTAGTACAACGCTTTCCAACTTTAACACTATGTGCTGAACAGTTAGCTAGAATTAAAAATAAACTTAAAAGCATTAATTTTTTCATAGATTATAATTAGTTAATTAGTTAGACAAACAATTGTTATAAAATTGTTTTTATTGTGTTTTAAGGTTTATTTTTTTTATTAATTTCTTGTTAGGTTTAGTTAGTTAGTTGTATAATTGATTATCATGAACAGTTCTCATCAATTTGATCTTAGAATTTATTATGAAGACACAGATGTTGGAGGGGTTGTCTATTATGCCAACTATTTAAAATTTATTGAAAGAGCAAGAACAGAGATGATCTATGAGAGATTTGGCATTAGTCACCAGGAACTAAAAAAAAAACATAATGCTATTTTTGTAGTGCGCTCATGCAACACAAAGTATTTAAAATCAGCATTTTTTGAGGATAAACTAAAGATAACAACAAGCATTGTTAAAAAATCACAGGTGAGACTAAATCTTTTGCAAGAAGTTAAAAGAAAAGAGGAACTTTTGGTTGTAGCCGAGGTAGAACTAGCGGTTGTAAATAGCAAAGGGTTAGTTACTAAGCTTCCAGAAGAATTATTTAAAAAGTTAAAATAGTTTAAAAATTCTAAAAAAGATTAAATAATTGTCATAGTTCAGACATCTTTTGTTTTTAAATACCCGCTAAATGCAATCAACAAACAGAAATAAAAAAGTAAAAATTAGAGTAAAGAATAGACGTTTTAAAAAAATGTCTATGTTTCAATTGCAAAATCGTGCAGATAGCAATTGTTGGGGAAACTGGGTTAACAGAAGAAGTATTTAAGTAAAATTAAGCATCTTTTAAAATCGGTTCGACAATCTAAATATACTTCAATATAAAAACTTTAATTATATGAATATTAAAGTTTATTCCGACACTATTTGTGGCTGGTGTTATATTGGCCATACAAAACTTGCGAAAGCTCTAAGTTTTTTTAAGGATAGTACATTTGATTTGGAACATGTTCCATTTCAACTTAATCCTGATATGCCAAAAGAGGGTATTAAAAGGATTGATTACTTAAAGTATAAATTTGGTGGCATAGAGGTCGCTAGACCAATGTATGAAAGGATGGCTGAAGAAGGAAAAAAAGAAGGCCTTTCATTCGTTTTTGATAAAATCATATTAACACCTAACACAAGCTTATCCCATCTATTAATTAAATTAGCTTATAGGAAAAAAATTGGATTAAAAATTATTAATGAAATTTTTAAGTCTTATTTTCAAGAAGGAATAGATATTGGGAATATAAATAATTTAATTAAAATTGGAAAAAAATTTAATTTAGAAGAAAAAGAAATAAAGGATTTTTTGTTATCAGAGGTAGAAATGAAGAAAATAAATTTAAGCGATTCTGATGCAAGAAGCAAAGGTATAACTGGAGTTCCTTTTTTTAATATAAATAATAATACTTATATTTCTGGAGCACAAAGCACAGAGAATTTAATTGAAGCTATCAAGACTAATTTATAGTAATTTTTAATATTAAATTTGTTTTTTTATTTTAAGTTGTTAAGTTATTTTTATGTCACAAAACAAAAATATTAAAAAAGTTGCAATTGTAATGGGTAGTCAGTCTGACTATCCTATAATGAAAAATTGCGTGGAGATTCTAAAAAAATTAAACATCAAGTATGAAACTCAGATAGTTTCAGCTCACCGTACACCAGAAAGAATGTTTGATTTTGCAAAAAAAGCAATAAAGAATAATTTTGCCGTGATAGTAGCTGGCGCAGGAGGTTCAGCACACTTACCCGGTATGATTGCTTCCATAACAACACTTCCAGTCATAGGCGTTCCAGTTGAAACAAAAAAATTAAAAGGTTTAGACAGCCTTCTTTCAATTGTGCAAATGCCAAAAGGTATCCCGGTGGGCACAGTTGCCATTGGTGAAAACGGAGCTTTCAACGCTGGATTACTTGCAGCTTCAATTATTGGTTTATTTGATCATAAGGTTAAAAAAAATTTAGAGAAGTGGCGTAGACTTCAAACCGCTTCAGTAAAAAGAAAACCAAAATAACAATGGTTAATGCGATGCCTAATCTAGGTATTATAGGCGGAGGTCAATTAGGTAGTCTACTTGCATCTGCAGCCAGAAAATTAAATATTAAAACTGTTGTAATTACAGATGATAAAGATGCACCAGCAAAAAATTTTTGTGATGATTTAATTTTTGCGCAATATGATGACTTAACTAAGATTAAAGAATTTACAAATAAAGTAGATGTAATAACTTTTGAATTTGAAAACATACCTTTTGAAACATTGAAGCAAATTTTAAAAATAAAACCAATTTTCCCAAATCCTTCCATTAATAAAATAGTACAAAATAGAATTTTAGAAAAACAATTTGTTAATAGCCTAGGTATTAAAACAACTTTATTTAAACCCATTACTAACAAAGAGCATATTGTGAATTTAGATGATTATTTGCCTGGCATACTAAAAACAAACACAATGGGCTACGATGGAAAAGGTCAATATGTAATTAAAGATCAAAGTGAAATAGAAAATTTGAATAT
>VTPM01000044.1 GCA_008638125.1 Pelagibacteraceae bacterium | reverse complement strand
ACTACATTGTCAAAAAACTGATCAGTTAAGATTTTTACTTCGGCAAGCTGTGTTAACATTAACTCATAATCTTTTCTATCTTCCTTGACGGTAAAAGATTTTCTAATTTCATTTATTTTATCAAATAAAAATGTCTCTTGATCCTTTCTAAATAATACTGGATCAGGTCGACCTAATAATTCCTTGCTTAATTTTTTTCCCTCATGCTCTAAGATGCTTGAGGCTCTTTTAAATGAGTAAATTGCATCAACTCCAATAGGCTTAGTTAAATTTTTATTCATAACTAAACTTTTTTTATAAAGGTCTAAATAATTATCACCTACATGCGAGCTAATTGCTGCTTCAATGATATCTGGTTTAATCTTTTTCTCTTTTAAGATATTTCTCATTCTTTCCTTGAAGAAATCTAATAATTCTCTTTCTACATTTTGATTTTCAACTTTAACCCCTTGATCTTGGTAAAGACGAATAGCGTAAAGCATAAGGTCTTTAATTTTTAAAGCGAGATTGTTTTCTATAATTATTCTAAGCAAACCAATTGCTGCTCTTCTTAAGGCAAATGGATCCTTAGAACTTGTTGGTTTTTCATTAATCAAAAAGAATCCAACTAAACTATCTAACTTATCAATAATCGCTACGGCATAACTCAAAGGTTTTTTAGGAACAGGAGAAGATAAACCCGTTGGCAAATAATGATCGCTTATAACGTTTGCCACTTCTTCTTCAAATCCTTGAGCAAGTGCAAAATATTTTCCCATCACTCCTTGTAGCTCTGGATACTCACCAACTAAATTTGATTTCAAATCTGACTTTGTTACAGAGGCTGCAATTTCAATTTTTTCTTTGTTAATATTTAATTGATCAGAAATAAAAGCTGCTAATTTTCTTAGCCGCTGTGTTTTGTCATAAATGGTTCCAATTTTTTCAAAAAAAGTTATTTCTTTTAATTGGCTTATTTGTTTAATTAAGTTCTTTCCTCTATCGATATCCCAAAAAAACTTTGCATCAGATAATCTCGCTAAGACAACTCTCTTGTTACCGTCTCTTATAATGTTTTGAGTATCTGGCTTATTGGCTACGATTAAAAAATTGTTTGTTAATCTATTTTTTGAGTCAAAGAGTGGAAAATATCTTTGATGCCTTTGTAGTGTAGAGATAATAATTTCTTCTGGAATTTTTAAATATTCTTTATCAAAATCAGCAATGATTACATTTGGATTTTCAGTAATATTGACAACTTCTTCTAGCAATTTTTCATTAAAATTTTCTAGATAGCTTTTACTTTTACAAATGGATTGAAATTTTTTTAGAATGATATTTTTTCTATCTTCTTGTTTTAAGAATATTTTATTAGCCTTTAAATGAGCCTCGTATTCTTTAAAATTTTTAACTTTTTTAAATTTATCTACAAAATTTTCTACAATGATTAAGGCGTCTATGCTTTCTATGTGGTGATATTTGAATTTTAAAAGTTTGTTATTAAATACAGCTAAAATAGACTGAAGAGGTCTACCCCAGTTAAGGTTATGATCAGACCAACGCATAGACTTTTTCCAATTAATTGAGGCAAGTGTTTTTGGTAAAAGGTTTATTAAAATTTCCTCAGTTAATATTTTCTTTGCCTCTTTTTTGAAATAATAAAAACTTCCTTTCTCTTCTTGTTTTTCAAAAAGATCCTTTTTGCTAATTTGATGGGATCGCATAAAACCTTCGATAATATTGTCTGGCACTCCTACTTTGGGGCCCCTAATTTCCTTAGCTTCAATCTTAATATCAGTTGGTAAATCTTTAATGATTAAAGCTATTCGTGTTGGTGTTGAATAAACTTCGGATGATTTAAATTTAATACCTTCGTCTTCTAAGGATTTTGTTAAATTTTTAAGTAATTCTTCTCTAGCGCTTATTTGCAGTCCATGAGGAATCTCTTCACTGTAAAGTTCTAATAATAGTTCGGCCATATTAAACTTGAGTATTTAACCAAGCTGTTCCCGAACCTTTAGCTAAATCTCTAATTCGATTTATGTAACCTGTCCGCTCAGCCACACCAATGACGCCTCTTGCATCTAAAAGATTGAAAATATGGCTTGCCTTCAAACATTGGTCATAAGCAGGTAAAGCTAATTTTTTTTCTAGTAAAGATTTACATTCCGCTTCCGCGAATTCAAAGTTCTTAAGCAACGTTTCTGTATTAGCATGCTCAAAGTTATAAGCTGAGAATTCTTTTTCAGCTTGAAAGAATACTTCCTTGTATTTAACGCCGTCATTATTCCAATCTAAATCAAATACATTATTTTTTCCTTGCACGAACATACAAAGTCTCTCAAGACCATAAGTCAGTTCAACGGAAACTGGTTTGCATTCAATTCCTGTCATTTGTTGAAAATAAGTAAACTGCGTTACTTCCATGCCATCGCACCAAACTTCCCAACCTAAACCTGCCGCTCCTAAGGTTGGACTCTCCCAATCATCTTCTACAAAACGAATGTCATGTTTTTTTGTATCAATGCCAATGGCGGCTAAACTCCTTAAGTAAGTTTGCTTAATATCTTTAGGTGAAGGTTTAATGATGACTTGAAATTGATAATAGTGCTGTAATCGATTAGGATTTTCACCATATCTTCCATCTGTTGGTCTTCGTGATGGCTGAACATAAGCTGCCTTCCAAGGCTTTGGTCCTAATGATCTTAGTGTAGTTGCTGGATGAAAAGTTCCTGCACCAACTTCTATGTCGTAAGGTTGCAAAATAACACAACCATACTTACCCCAAAACTTTTGCAGGTTCATAATGATGTCTTGAAAAGATAAAACTTTTTCTTTTTTAGTTATTTTTTTCTTTGGCATTTATAAACCAAATTTTTGCCAAATAGATTTTTCCTCTATTGAATTAATGGTGTTACTTAATTGACCTTCAATAGATGCTGAAAGTTTTCGACCAATCCAGCTTTTTGGCTTTTCAAATTTTTTAATAATGACGTCGTCACCAAATTTTTCTTTTAAGATTTGATCAGCATTACCTAAGCCATCAATTAATCCAAGCTTTAATGCTGCAGCACCTGTCCAAAACTCACCTGTGAAAATATTATTTTTTTCTGGATCTTGTAATTTTGAACCTCTGCTTGTCTCAACAACTTTAATGAAATCAGCATGTAACTCTAATTGAATTTTTTTAAGTCTTTGAACGTCTTCTTCTTTTTCATCAACGAATGGATCTAACGTACTTTTATTTTTTCCAGCCGTATAAACTCTTCGCTCAATACCCATTTTTTTAATTAATTCTTTAAATCCAAAAGAAGCTGAGATCACTCCTATGGAGCCTATGATTGAACTTGAATTGGCATATATCTCATCGCCAGCACAAGAAATTAAATAGCCACCCGAAGCAGCTACGTCTTCAGCAAATATTAAAACTTTAATTTTATTCTTATCTGCTAGTTGTCTAATGTAGCTATAGATTAAATGCGATTGAACTGGGGACCCACCTGGTGAATTAACAGAAATAGCAACGTGTTTTACTTTTTTAATTGAAAAAGCTTTTTTTAAAATCTCTTGCTGGCCAGCTAAATCCATTCCTTTGTTGAATCTGCCAGCATTACCAATGACACCCGTTAATCTAACGTGAGGTATGATTGTTTTTTTCTTAAAAAAGGAGAACATAGTTTTATTGATTTGTCGTTATTATCTTATATCAGTACTATAAATAAATTTTAAACATTTATTACTCTACTCTTAGTTGAATAAGGTGCGTCATCAAAGTTTAAAATAAAAAAAAATTATTAAAAAATTAGATTATAAATAGTTGCCATATGGGATCAGTCATACCGCTAAAAAAATCTGCTAACTCAGCTTATTTAGACTTAAAAAACTTAGTAAGCGACCGTTTAGCTGAAGTTGAAAAATTAATCGAGCTTAAACTTGAGAGTAAAGTAGGTTTAATAAACAAAATGAGCCGTTACCATCTTAAGTCAGGTGGCAAAAGATTAAGAGCCCTTTTAACATTAGGGTCTGCCAAACTAGCTGGTTACACAAAAGATGGAACAAGAGACATTAATCTTTCAGCCTGCGTAGAATTAATTCATAGCGCAACTTTATTACATGATGATGTCATTGACGAAAGTGATCTTCGACGAGGTTTTAAAACAACTAATGCTTTATGGGGAAACCAATCTTCAATTTTAGTTGGCGATTATCTTTTAAGCAGATGTTTTGAGATCATGGTTGATGATGGTGATCTTGAAATTTTAAAATTACTCTCTTCAACATCGGCAAAAATTGCGCAAGGTGAGGTTATGCAATTAGAGCATAAAGGAGAGGCAGATCTATTAGAAGAAACTTATATTGATATCATCAATTTAAAAACAGCTGCTTTATTTTCTGCAGCAACAAAAACAGGTGCTTGTTTAGCGGGTAGTAATGATAAGGAAAAAAGTGCACTTGAGTCTTATGGTAAGAATTTAGGACTAGCATTTCAAATTGCTGATGATGCTTTAGATTATTATTCAAAAGAACTTATTTTTGGAAAAAAAATAGGTAAAGATTTTTATGAAGGAAAAGTAACTCTACCTTTAATCATAGTATTTCAAAGAGCAAATAATAATGAGAGAAAATTTTTGATTGAAACATTTAAAAAAACTGAACGAAATGAATTTGATTTTAAAAAAACTCTTGAATTAATTAAAACGTATAAAGCTGTTGAAGATAGTTTACAAAGAGCAGAATACTTCGTGAATGTATCTCATGATGCTTTAGGTATTTTTCAAGATTGTCCTGAAAAGAAAATATTACAAAATTTAACTGGCTTTAGTTTAAATCGATCTTTCTAAGGGTACAAAATTTCTTTTGCCCACTTACCTTTTTGATTAATATAATTTAGTCTTTCGTGAATTCTTCCCTCGCCATCTAACCAAAACTCGATTTCCTTAGGCAATATCCTCCAGCCCGACCAATGAGGAGGTCTTGGGACATTATTGGTATCAGGATATTTTTTTTCAAATTCAGCAATTTTTTTTAAAAAAACTTCTCTACTTTCAAGTTGTTCTGACTGGTTGGAAGCCCATGCGCTAATTCTATTTTTATAAGGTCTAGAATTATAATATTCATCAGCCTCTTTTTCAGTTACTTGCTCAACTTGGCCAATAACTCGAACTTGTCTTCTTAAACTTTTCCAATGAAAACACATAGAAGCTTGTTGATTGGATTTAAGGTCAGAGCCTTTTTTGCTATTAAAATTTGTATAAAAAACAAAACCTTTATCACTTAGACCTTTAAGTAAAACCATTCGAACACTTGGTTGGTTTTTTTGGTCAGCTGTGGCTAAAGCAACTGCATTAGGATCGTTAATTTCTGTTTCCTCAGCTTTCTTGAACCATTTTTTGAATAAATCGATGGGATTATCAAGATCCTCAAAACACGAGTCTAGTCCTAGAGAGTTTTTGCCATTTTTTTGATTCATATATTCTATAAAATAATTTATACATTAATTAACTATGTCTTTTAACACTTTTGGTAAAATATTCAGGTTCACAACATGGGGTGAGTCTCATGGCCCAGCTATTGGCTGTGTTATTGACGGCTGTCCTCCTAATATAGCTATATCTGAAAAAGAAATTCAAATTGATATGGACCGAAGAAGACCGGGTCAGTCAAAATTCACAACACAAAGAAAAGAAGCTGATAAAGTAATTATTTTATCAGGAGTTTTTGAAGGCAAGACAACAGGCACGCCTATTTCAATTATCATTCACAATGAAGATAAAAGATCGAGAGACTATGAGTCTATTAAAAATAAATTTAGACCTGGTCATGCTGATTTTACCTATTTTAAAAAATACGGCATTAGAGATTACCGAGGTGGAGGTAGACAATCCGCAAGAGAAACGGCCTGCAGAGTTGCAGCAGGAGCTGTTGCTAAAATTGTTTTAAATAAACTTATTGGTTCAAAATTTAATATTATTGGTGCTGTTACCCAATTAGGATTAATGTCTTGTGATATTAATAATTGGCAAGACTCTGAGATAAGAAAAAATCCATTTTTTTGTCCTGATAAAAAATCAGTAAAACTTTGGGAGCAGTATTTATTATCTGTTAGAAAATCTGGTTCATCGTGTGGTGCAATCATTGAGCTTAGAGCAAGAGGAATTCCTGTTGGTTTAGGCGCTCCAATTTATTCTAAACTTGATACGGATATTGCTGCTGCATTAATGAGTATCAACGCTGTTAAAGGAGTTAACATTGGCTCAGGTATGAGCTCTGCTTATTTAAGTGGTGAAGAAAATTCTGATGAAATGAGAATGCAATCAGGGCAAATTAAATTTAAATCTAATAATGCTGGAGGGATACTTGGTGGTATTTCTTCGGGTCAAGATATTGTTGCTTCATTTTCAGTCAAGCCTACTTCTTCTATTTTAACTAGTAGAGAAACGATTGATAAAAAAGGAAAAAATACAGATATATCTGTTAAAGGAAGACACGATCCTTGTGTAGGTATTAGAGCTGTACCTATTGGTGAAGCGATGCTTGCTTGTGTTTTATTAGATCACTACTTGATGAACCGTGCGCAGTGCGGTTAGTTTAAATTTTTATTCTTATTCTTTGCAACAATAATATTTGATTTTAATAAATCTTCTATTTTACTTACGATCGAAGAACTATCTAACCCTGCTTTTTTATACATAGCCTCAGGCGTATCTTGATCAATAAATGTATCAGGCAAGATCATAGATCTAAATTTCAATCCATTATCAAATACTCCTCGATCAGATAGTAGTTGAGAAACGTGAGAGCCAAATCCACCAATAGATCCCTCTTCAATAGTTACTACGGCTTCATGTGAAGTAGCTACTTCCATAATTAATTTTTCATCTAGTGGTTTTGCAAATCTTGCATCAACAATGGTTAACTCAATTCCTTTTGCAGATAAAATTTCAGCTGCTTTTTTACATTCCTCTAATCGTGCACCAAGACTTATGATGGCAGCATGTTTTCCTGATCTAACTACTCTTCCTTTTCCAATTTCTAATGTTTCACTTATATCTGGAAGTTCAATGCCTACTCCGTTTCCTCTTGGGTATCTAAACGCACAAGGTCGGTCATTAATTTTAACTGCAGTGTTAACCATTTTGACTAGCTCAGACTCATCACTAGCTGCCATAACAACAAAATTAGGTAAGGTTGATAAATAAGTTACATCAAATGAACCCGCATGTGTTGGACCATCAGCTCCAACTAAACCAGCTCGATCAATTGCAAATCTAACTGGCAATGATTGAATGGCTACGTCATGAACAACTTGATCATAAGCTCTTTGTAAAAAAGTAGAATAAATAGCTGCAAAAGGTTTGTATCCTTCAGTTGCTAATCCTGCTGCAAAGGTCACTGCATGTTGTTCAGCAATCCCTACATCAAACATACGTTCTGGGAATTTTTTTTCAAAAATATCCATTCCTGTACCAGATGGCATAGCACCTGTAATTCCTACAATTTTAGTATCTTGCGCAGCATGCTTGACTAATGTTTCTGCAAATATTTTTGTATAAGAAGGAGCGTTAGATTTACTTTTTACTTGCTCGCCTGTAGCAACATTGAATTTAGTAACACCGTGATATTTGTCTCCTGAGTCTTCTGCTGGCTTATAGCCTTTTCCTTTTTGAGTAAGCACATGAATTAAAATAGGTCCTTCATGCTTTGCGTTTTTCACATTTTCAAGAATTGAAACTAAATTATTAACATCGTGACCATCGATAGGACCAATATAATAAAAACCTAATTCACTAAATAACGTCCCACCAGTCACCAGTCCTCTTAGTAGATCCTCTGCTTTTCCAGTCTTTTTAGTAAATCTTTTTGAAAAAGAAGATAAAACTAATTTTACAGTTTCTCTAAAACTAAAATACATTTTACCTGATAATAATCTTGCTAGATATTTGCTCATCGCCCCAACAGGTCTTGCAATCGACATATCGTTATCATTTAAAATTACGATTAGCTTAGATTTTAAGGCTCCAGCATTATTCATCGCCTCATAAGCCATACCAGCACTTATGGCTCCATCACCTATCACGGCAACTACATTGTTATTGTCATTTGAAAGTTTCTTAGCAACAGCCATTCCTAAAGTTGATGAAATTGATGTTGAGCTATGCGCTGC
>VTPM01000043.1 GCA_008638125.1 Pelagibacteraceae bacterium | reverse complement strand
GTAAAAGTAATCGATACCCATGTTCATGCCGACCACATATCAGGTATTGCTGAACTAAGAGAAAAATTTAATTGTATCACTATAATGGGTGAGCATACAAAAGCTGATATTGCCTCAATGAAAATTTCAGACGGTGAAGAAGTTTCTATAGAAGGAATTAAATTAAGAGCAATTTACACTCCAGGACATACAGATGATAGTTATAGCTATATTATGAATGATAGGGTTTTCACTGGTGATACTTTGTTAATCAGGGGAACAGGTAGAACAGATTTTCAAAACGGAAATGCAAAGGATTCTTATAATTCAATTTTTAAAAAACTGTTAACTCTTCCTGAGGAAACTTTAGTTTACCCTGCACATGATTATAAAGGTGATATGGT
Organism: Pelagibacteraceae bacterium; assembly: GCA_008638125.1. Taxonomy (GTDB): domain Bacteria; phylum Pseudomonadota; class Alphaproteobacteria; order Pelagibacterales; family Pelagibacteraceae; genus Pelagilacustribacter. The sequence goes on along the minus strand of VTPM01000043.1, from coordinate 8,036 downwards.
ATCAACCATAGGAGAAGAAAAAAAATTTAATCCTAGATTACAGGTAAAATCAATTGATGAATATGTTGAGATCATGAACAACTTAAATTTACCTAATCCTAAAATGATGGATGTTGCCGTCCCAGGAAACTTAAAGCTAGGAGTAGATTTTTCAAAACAAAAAAGTAATAACGGATTAACTCCTTTAGAGTTTAAAAAAGTTTTAGAAAATGAACAAGTTATTTTAATTGATTTAAGAGAAGAAATTGAAATTAAAAAAGAAGGAAAAATTCCAAAATCAATTAACGTACCTTTTCAAAAATTTTCAAAGTTTTTATCTGAAGGTAAAGCCGATGGAAATAAATTGTTAATTTACTGTGCTATTGGCGAAAGATCTAATTTAGCTGTTCAAACATCTAAGTCATATAAGGATAAAAATGTTTTTCATTTAGTTGGTGGTTTGAAGAACTGGAAAAATAATTCTTTGTCGGTAGAGAACTAACATAAATGTTTGTTCTAGGAATAATTGCTTCATGCGCGATGGGATTAATACTCTCTTTATTAGGAGCTGGAGGGTCAATTCTTACTCTGCCTATTTTAGTTTATCTTTTTAACATATCAGTAGTAGAAGCAACTAGTTATTCATTATTACTTGTTGGTATAACAGCTGCGCTTAGTTTTATCGTCTATCTAAAACAAAATTTAGTTAATTTGAAAGTGGGAATAATCTTTGGCATACCTTCAATTATTGGTGTTGTTCTTGCAAGAAAAGTTTTAGTTCCTTATTTGCCAGATACTTTTAATTTTTTGAATTTATCAATTTCAAAAAGCTTTATTATTATGGCGACTTTTTCAATCTTAATGTTGGTTTCGGCTACCTTGATGATTAGAGATCGAAAGTTAAATTTAACAGAACCAAAAAAACAAAAAGCAGAGTTCGAAAAAAACATTATTATAATCTTAGAGGGTTTAATAGTTGGTCAACTTACAGGTTTTGTAGGAGCAGGAGGTGGATTTTTAATTATTCCAGCTTTAGTTCTTTTAACTGGCCTTGAGATGAGAGTTGCTGTTGGAACATCTTTATTTATCATCGCAATTAAATCGTTAGCTGGTTTTGGTAGTGATGTGATTGATGGTTTTCAAGCTGATTGGATGTTTTCTATCTTTGTTATATTAGCTACTTTTGTTGGAGTAATATTTGGCAACATGTTATCTAAGAAAATAACAGATAAAACTTTAAAAAAATATTTTGGTTATATGACTTTATTTATTGGATCTTTTATTATCATTGAGCAATTAATTAATCTTTAATGACTATAATTAATTTTACACCCATAGAAGCATTCCTAGGAGGATTGATAATTGGTTTTTCAGTTGTTCTTTTTTATATTGCCAATGGAAGAATTGCTGGCATTAGCGGAATAGTCAATAATTCAATATTCTCTAACGTAAATCGGTTTGATAATATTTTATTTGTCATAGGGCTAGTGATTGGTCCTATGTTATACAAAATAATAATTAATCCTGAAATAAATTTTAATATTTCTAATTCAATTCCATTATTAATTGCCGCAGGTTTTTTAGTTGGTGTTGGCACGAAGATTGGAAGCGGATGCACATCTGGTCATGGGATTTGTGGCATAAGTAGATTTTCAAAAAGATCTATTGTTGCAACATTGATATTTATGATTTCTGCAATACTAACCGTTTTTATAAAAGGACTATTGTAATGAGAGGAATCATATCTTTAGTTTGTGGAATAATTTTTGGATTTGGACTTACGGTTGCAAGCATGACTAATCCTGAAAAAGTTCTGGGATTTTTAAATATATTTGGAGCGTGGGATCCTTCATTAGCTTTTGTAATGGCTGGGGCAATATTAATTACATCTCCAATGCTTTATTTGCAAAAACACAAAGTGAAACCTTGGTTTGCAGATAATTTTTCTCTACCAACTTTTAAAGAGATTGATAAAAATTTAATAGTAGGTGCCACTTTGTTTGGCATAGGTTGGGGTTTAATTGGTTTGTGTCCTGGACCAGCCATTGCTTCATTGGCTTTATTAAATATTAACTCAATAATATTTTTAATTTCAATGATTAGCGCTTTTTTTATTGTGCAGGTTATTAGAAGATAGCTAGTTTATTTATCTAAGTCTTCTTCGTCTTCTTCGTCATCAAAATCTAAATCTTCGTCTTCATCATCTAGATCTTCATCTTCATCTTCGTCTTCAAATTCTTCTTCATCTTCATTACTGTTATTCAATTCAGCAAATTCAATTTTTTCTTTTTTAATCCATTTTTCAGCTGATTTAGGAATCTCATCTTCCTCTTCCCACGCTTCAATATCTGATACTTCTAAATCCAAAGCTTCAGCAGCAGAGTCAATGTCTAATTCAAGTTCTTCAAGTGTTTCTAAAAATTCTTTATATGTCATAGTTTTATCAGCCGTTTACACTAATTTTTTATTTTTGCTAAGCAAAATTATTAATTATTTAATTATTTATTTTGTGGAAATTCAAGTGTTTCGTTGGCCTAATTATTATTAGGTATTAATAATTTTTTGAGTAATTCGGTCGAATATAATAGCTATTAAAACTATTCCAATTCCACCAACAAGAGCAGAACCTATATCTAATCTTCCTAAAGCAACATAAACGGTTAAGCCCAGTCCTCCAGCTCCTATTAATGCAGCAATTACTGCCATTGAAAGAGAAAGCATTAATGTTTGATTAATTCCTGCCATGATTGTTTTCAAAGCAAGAGGCATTTCGATTTTAAATAATATTAAATATTTATTACAACCCAATGCTTTACCTGCATCCTTAAATCTTTTCTCAACTTGTCGAATACCAAGATTAGTAAGTCTTATAACCGGAGCCAGCGAAAAGATAATAATAGAAATAACTCCAGGAGTTAGTCCTACACCAAAAAGCATTACAACAGGTATAAGATATACAAAACTAGGAATAGTTTGCATTACATCTAAGATTGGTCGAAGAATTGTTTCAAAAATTTTACTTCTTGAAGCTAAAATACCAAGTGGAATTCCAATTATAATGCAAAAAAGAACTGCCGTAAAAATCATAGCTAAGGTCGTCATTGTCTCTGACCACACATCAACAAGATCAATGAAGATTAAGCTTATTATTGTAAAAATTGTAAACCTTGCACCATTAGTTTTATATGCCGCAAAAGCTATAAGCAAAACTACTATAGGAAAAGGAACAAAGTTAAATAAATTATCTAAACTGCTTAGAACTGTATCTATTGGTGCTGATAATTTTTTAAAGAGTGGTCGTTGATTAAACAACCACTCCTTTACATATTTTTCCACCCAATCTGCCAAAGGCAAATAGGCATAGTGTGACGGGTTAAAGATGCTCAATTTATTTATTGTTGTGCAGCTTTAATCCAACCATCAAAAGTACTTTGGTTTTCCTTAATCCAAGCAGTTGCATGTTTGGCAACATCTCTCTCGCTCTTCTCACCATTATTCATAAGCATATTTTGAGCTGCTATATCAGCTAACGGTATTGAAGCTGCTTTCAAGAATTTTTCAACCTTTGGATTATCTTTCAAAAAGTCTGCATTAGCAGCTGGTCTGATATCATCAGCACCAAAGCCCATATTGATTTTACTTTTTGTAGCGTTAGGAACAGCAACAGCTTTAGTTTGGCTGTATGGAACTTCAATCCATACTACATCTTTACCAAGTTCAAAAGCACCTACCGTCCAATTAGGAGTCCACGTATAAAATAGAACAGATTTTCCATTTTTATATCTAGCCAAAGCATCTGCCATTGACGCAGAGTATTCAGCTTGAATAGGATTTATAAATTCACCTAATTTTAATTCAGCAAAGTGTTTAGTAATTTGCTTTTCACAACCCCAGCCTGGAGGGCAAGCAACCATATCTGCTTTTCCATCTCCATCGGCATCAAATTGTTTTGCATGTTTTTTAATGTCTAATACACTTTTGATATTAAGCTTATCTGCTGTTTTTTTATCAACGAGATAACCTTGTAAGCCACCTTTTTCCATTACATAGCCCACAGGTTTTACTTTACCTCTAGCTTCTTCAAGGTAGGTATCATGCGTACCAAACCAACCATTTACCCACAAATCAAGATCACCTTGAGCTGCAGCTAGATAGAATACGGAAGGTTTAATAGCTTGTGGATCCTTAACTTTGTAACCAAGCTTTTCTAGACCTCTTTTGTAGATCTCAGCTTGGAAATACCCTGTATCCCAATTGGCTTTTGCCATCTTGATTTCAGCAGCATTTAGGCCACTACTAATAGTTATAAAAGATATGACTAATACTAATTTTTTAAAATAATTCATATATTTCCTCCATTTCTATTAATTGCAATAACACGTATGAGAAAAAAATGTAACCGTAATACAACTAAAAAGTGAGTAATGTCTTATATGTACATAAAAAATTTTTTTTTATCTTATTTTCTAAAAAAAATTCAAAATATTTTTTTAATATCTATATAAATTTTAAAAATGAAAATTTTATTTTTTATATTTCAATTTTTTATTCTAATAAATTTCTCTGCTTATGGTTTTGTTAATGAAAAAATTTCATTAGGAAGTTTTTCAATTCATAAATATGAAGTCACTATTTTAAATTTTGAGCAATACGCTACAAAAAATAAGATTCTAACGGATGCTGAAAAAACAGGTGGAGGATATGAGTGGGGAGCTGGTTGGGTTAAAAGGCCAAATTGGAACTATAAAACTCCTTACGGAAAAAAACCTGATTCATTACTAGAGCCAGCTGTTCATATCAGTAGATTTGAGGCTGAAAATTATTGCAAATCAATTAATGGCAGACTTCCAACATTTAATGAGTGGTCGCTTGCAGCTTATAATCAAAAACTTGACTCATCTCTTTTTAATAAAGGAAAGACTTATGCTTTCCCAAGCGGAGATGAAGGTAGAGATATGAATTCTCAGGGATTATTAGATTACAACAAACATATTGATGTTACTTTATTGCCTGAGGGAATAAATGGTCTTGTAGCAATGGGTGGAAATGTTTGGGAATGGGTTGAGGATCAAAAAGGTAAAAATTCTTTAACAGCTGGTGGATCCTGGTGGTATGGAAAAGAAAAAACCAGAAAAGAGGGAGCACAATATAAACCTTCAGATTTTTATGCTATCTACGTTGGTTTTAGATGTGCTTTTGATAACTAAAAAATATATTTATCAGCTAAATATATTAAAAGGCCAATCGCAATACCTACTAATAAGTAAAAAATAGTATCTTTCATTTAATTTAAAATATGCTTTGAAAGCACACTAATAGCAAGTCCTGCAAAAAATATTGTTTCAGCAAAATAAATAGATCGATGTGAAACTTTGGCTAACCGGTGGGTAGTCTCATAACCTAAAAAACAAAAAAATGGTGCAAATATAGAAACTAAAATTAATCCAAGTATTGGATCATTTATAAGTGATTTAGATGATGCTGATACTGCAAAAGCGTCTATTGAAAGTGGAATAGTAATTAGAATAATTTTTTTAATATTATCAATTAAGATTATTTTACTTTCATGAAAAAAGTTTTTAAGTGCGTCATAGGTTAAATATAAAAAAATAATAAAGGCTAACCAATTCATAAAAGGACCAACTAATTTATAAAAAAACTCGCCAGCATATAAACCTGTCAAAAAAAATAGAAAGTGACTAAAAGAGACAAGAAAAAGAGCTGTAAAAATTCTATGATTAATATGTCTACCAACCACAAAGCTATCAATAGAAACGCCTAATGCTAAGGTAATTGTAAAATATGAATTCATTATTATAAATTATTGGTAAACTTAGTAGGTGGCTCTTCCACCACTTAAATCAAACACAGCTCCAGTGGTATATGAATTTTCTTCACTCACTAACCAGGTAACTAACGATGCTAATTCTTCTACTAAGATAAAACGATTTCTTGGAATTTTTGATAACATGTAATCAATGTGTTCCTTAGTCATTTGATCAAAAATTCTAGTTTTTGCAGCAGCTGGAGTTACAGCATTTACCGCTATGTTTTTATTTGCAAGTTCTTTACCTAACGACTTTGTTAATCCAATTACTCCAGCCTTAGCTGTACTGTAAGCACTGGCATTTGGATTGCCTTCTTTTCCTGCGATGGAAGCAATATTAACAATTCTTCCATAATTATTTTTCACCATATGTGGTGTGATAGCTTTGCAGCAGTAAAAGACTGCATTTAGATCTAGTTCTAAAACTTTTTTCCATTCTTCAATAGGGTAGTCCCAGACCGTTGTGTTTTTTCCTGCGATACCAGCATTATTAACAAAGATATCTATCTTGTTTGATTGTGTAATTTTTTCTATTTCATTCGATACTTGATCAAAGTTAGTAACATCAATAATTGAACTTGAAAGATTAGGGTTGTTTAATTTTGCTACAGATTTTTCAACAACATTTTTATCAATATCCCAAATAATAACTTTAGCTCCTGAACTTAAAAACCTTTCAGTCATTGCTAGACCAAATCCTTGGGCTCCTCCTGTTATAATTGCAGTTCTACCTGATAAATTAAATTTATTCATGAATGATAATTTTTTAAATGAAATGAGAGATAAAAACAATTAAACTCTTTTTGAATCAAACATAATTTATATAGCTTAAAAATGCTTACAACAGGCTTATTATTAATATTCTTTACAATAATTTGGTCTCAACTATCTAAATATATAAAAAATTATAAATCAGGGTTTGAAGGTGAAAGCGATGAAAGTTTTTGGATGTTTTCATATGATTTTAAATCTCGCAAGAAGCAAGATTTTACCCCAGATGCCGCACAGTTTGTTAGAAGAAAAAAATTTAAAAATAGATTAGTATTTACACTATATATAATTGTCTTTATTCAATTTTTATTATTGAATAGTTTTTTATCCCAATTTTTAATATTAATTTCCTCATAAATAAAAAATGAACAAAACAATCTTAGTTACAGGAGGAAGCGGGATAATTGGTTTTTCAATCGTTAAATACTTCTACGAAAAAAATTACAATGTGGTCATTGTAGGACTAGAAAGCAAAAAAAAAATTTCTAAAATAAAAAAAATTCTTAATCCAATTAAATCTTTAATTTTTAATGTTGAATTAACCAAAGTAAAAAATATTGAAAAAATAATTAAAACAACAATTAAGAAATTTAAATCAATAGATGTTCTAGTGAATTGTGCAGGAATACAGTTTGTAGCCCCCATAGAAGATTATCCTGAAAAAATTTGGAGAAAAATGATTGATATAAATTTAACAACTCCGTTTTTAATGATTAAAAGTGTTTTACCTTTTATGAGAAAAAATAAGTTTGGTAGAATAATTAATATTGCATCCACACATGGACTTGTTGCTTCAGTTAATAAGTCTGCTTACACAGCTTCCAAGCATGGTTTAGTAGGTTTAACAAAAGTTGTAGCCTTAGAAACAGCAAAAGAAAATATAACTTGTAATTCTATCTGCCCCGGATTTGTCCTAACTGAATTGATCCAAGATCAAATTGACTCCGTTGCTAAAAAGAAAAAAGTATCAAACAAAAAAGCAGAATTAGAATTGCTTAGAGAGAAACAGCCTTCTTTAGAATTTGTTAAAAAAGAAGATATCGCTTCAATGATCTATTTTTTATCACAAGACTCAGCCAATCAAATTACAGGCGCAAATATTCCAATTGATGGTGCCTGGACTTCACAATAATTTTGACAATTCATTTATTAGGACGTTAAAATTATACATAAAATTATAGGAAATTTACTAGATTGAAGTGTTTGTAGGTTGGTATAAGCTACAAACTAATAAAAAGGGGGACAATTATGTTAAAAAATAAAATAAAAAGTCAAAAAGCTTTGAGTAGACGAAAATTTGTAAAAAAAGCTTTATTGGCTACTGGAGCAGCCGCAATTGGTTCAGCTGGTTTAGCAGCTCCAGCAATAACTGCAGAGCGAATTGAAGTTATTATGGTGATGACCTGGCCAAAAAATCTTCCAGGACTTGGAACGGGTGCAGCTCGTTTTGCTAAAAGAG
>VTPM01000042.1 GCA_008638125.1 Pelagibacteraceae bacterium | reverse complement strand
TTTCTTTATTGATAAATTTTTCGTTAAATTTAATTTCCCTTAAACGATAAAAAACTGATTCAGCAAAATTAATTATCTGATTTCCATAATCATTTATGTAATATTCTTTAGTGACAATGTTTCCATTAAAAATCAAAAGATTTGCTAACGTGTCACCAAAAACAGCACCTCTTGAATGGCCTATGTGCATTGGTCCAGTTGGATTTGCAGAAACAAACTCGATATTATATTTTTCAGATTTTTTCTTATTAGAGCCATATTGATTTTTGTTATCTATAATATCTTTAATTATTTTTTGATAAGAGGGCTTGGAAAATTTTAAATTGATAAAACCAGGGCCTGCCACATTTAATTCTGAAAAATCATCAATATTATTTTTTAAAAGTTCTATGAAATCAGTTGCAAATTTAACTGGTTTTTGTTTAGATTTTTTTGCAAGAACTAAAGCGATATTAGTTGAAAGATCATAATTAAATTCTTGTGGAGGTATTTCTATTACCACGCCATCAAAATTAATACTTTTTTCTAAATTTAATTTATCTAAATTTGATAAAACTAAATTATTAAATTTCTCTAAATAGTTTTCAAAAATATTCATTTCAAAGAGTCATATAAATTAATTGCGTATCTATCAGTCATCCCAGCTATAAAATCACTTACTTGTCTTTCTAAAGACTCACTATTATTTGTGTTTTTTTTAAAAAATTTATTAGGTTTTTTTTTAACTTTATCAAACAAAAACTTTATAATTTTTTTTCCTAGATTAGTCTTAGCAAAGACTTCTTTACTAAAGTACATTTTTTTTTTCAAAAAGGCTTTAATTTCAACATCAAATAATTTTATTTTTGATGAAAACTCTACTAAAGGTTCCTTACAATTATAAATATCTGAGATTGATTTTATTTTTCCTTTTTTAATATTAGATTTTGTATTTTTTATAATATCATTAACCATCATATTAATAGTATCTCTTATAATTTGTCTTATAACTAAATCAGTACCCCTTAATCTAATATTTTTTTTATGTTTTTGAATTATTAAAGATAAACCAGAAATTTTTTCTAAGTCTGCTAATTTATATAATCCTGCTCTAAGACCATCCTCTAAATCATGACTGTTATAAGCAATATCATCTGAAATAGCAGCTAACTGTGCTTCTAGTGAGGGATAATTATTAAAATTTAATTTATTATTTTTAAACTTTTTTCCTAGGATTTTTTTAATTTCATCAGTCTCTGCAACGGGACCATTGTGTTTAATTAAACCATCTAATGTTTCAAATGTAAGATTTAAGCCATCGAACTTGTAATATTTATTTTCTAATAACGTTACAATTCTAAGTGTTTGTAAATTATGATCAAAACCTCCATAGTTACTCATACAATCATTTAAGACCTCCTCGCCAGCATGTCCAAATGGAGTATGGCCTAAATCATGTGCTAGACTTAGCGTTTCACATAAATCCTCATTTAAATTAAAATATCTTGCTAAGGTTCTTGCTATTTGCGCTACTTCTATTGAGTGTGTCATTCTTGTTCTGTAATGATCTCCGGTAGTATTAACAAAAACTTGGGTTTTATGCTTAAGTCTTCTAAATGCTGTCGAATGTACAACTCTATCTCTGTCTCTTTGATAGGGTGTTCTAAACATATTAGTAGGCTCAAAAAAAATTCTACCTTTTGACTTAATTGGAACCGCTAATTTAGAATATTTTTGATTTAAATTTTTTTGCATATAAAAAAGTTAAATGTATAATACATTATTTAAATTAGATGACTAATAAAATTGAATTTACAGAACAAGCTATTAAACAAATTGAGAAACAAATAACTAATTTGGGAAAAAAAACATACTTTAGAATTACCGTGCAAGGTGGTGGTTGCTCAGGGTTTAAGTATAATTTTTCATTTGATGAAAAAATCAATCAAGACGACGTGGTCGTAAAAAATGCAGTAATTGATAACGACTCTTTAAAACTTATTAATGGTTCAATAGTAGATTACAAAGATGAATTAATAGGAAGTTCATTTGTAATTAAAAATCCTAAGGCTACTGCTTCTTGTGGTTGCGGATTATCATTTTCTATTTAAATGAAAATATCATCGTGGAATGTAAATTCGGTAAGAGCACGAATTGATAATGTTATAGATTACCTTAAAACGGATAAACCCGATATTCTTTTTCTACAAGAGATTAAAACTGAGAATGTTAATTTTCCAACAGAAGACTTTAAAAAATTAGGATATGACTCTTATGTATTTGGTCAAAAAAGTTACAATGGAGTTGCTTTTTTAACTAAAATTAAAATTCAAAATATTCAGACAAACTTATTTAAGGATGAATTAAAACAATCCAGAATAATTGCAGGAGATATCCAATTAAAAAATAAAAAAATAAACTTAATAAACATTTACGTACCAAATGGTAATCCCGTTAATACAGAAAAATATACCTATAAAAATAATTGGCTAACAAAATTCTTAAAATCTATTAAAAAAAACTTAACCTTAAATAAAAATATAATTATTGCAGGTGATTTTAACATTATTCCTGATGAAATAGACGTTCATAATCACGAGAAGTACTTAAATGATGCGCTATTTAAAATTGAAATTAGAAAGTTCTATAGAGAATTATTAAATTATGGTTTTAAAGATATTTATCGTTTCTTAAATAAAGACAAACAAGAGTATACTTTTTGGGATTATATGGCAGGCTCTTTTCAAAAAAATAATGGAATGAGAATAGATCATTTTTTGATAACTGATAATTTAATTGAAAATATAAAAACTATTAAAATAAATAAAAAACCTAGATCAAAACCAAAACCTTCTGATCATACTCCAATAGAGCTAGAGCTTAATTAACTCGACCGTAAATATCTTGGTATCTAACTATATCAGTTTCTTTTAATATATTCCCTAATTGTGCTTCTACAATTTTAACTGGTTCTTTATATAAATTTTCAATTCTATGGATGGTACCCTTTGGCACAAAAATAGTTTCATTTATTTTTTTAAAAAATGTTTTCTTGCCTAATGTAATTTTAGGTTTTCCATTAGTTACAGTCCATAATTCGGACCTGTGATGATGCTTCTGTAAACTGATTGAGGATTTTTTATTAATAGTTAGTTCTTTAATTAAAAAACTTTTTCCTTTAAAATAATTTTTATAATTTCCCCAAGGTCTAAAAAAAGTATTTTTTAATATAAAATTTTTATTCGTTTTATCTTTTATAACTTTAAATATTTCTAACCAACTGCCAAGGTCCGACCATTTGGTGTTTAATTCAATAGAGTTTATTTCATTTGCTTTTTCTAATATTGCATAATCAAAAGAAATGGGAGTAATTTTTTTAAATACTGTTTTATTTAAAGTAAAAATTTTTTTACTTTGGTCAACTTTATTTAGTGAGAGTAGACAGTCGTTAAATAGTTTTTTCTGTAATAATTTTGAATTATTAATAATGGAATCTTTTCGAGCAAAAACGATGCCTGAATTCCACAAGCCTCCTTTTTTTATAATACTTATTGCCTTATTCTTTTTTGGTTTTTCTATAAATTTTATAACTTTATTAATGCTTTTATCTTTATGATTAATAGATAAATAACCATAATCTGATCTTGGACTATTAGGTTTTATTCCAAATAAGAAAATATTTTTAGCAGTCAAATAACTAACATTCTTTTGTAAAACTTTATTAAATTTATTTTTATCAGGAATATAATGATCGGAAGGTAAAAAAATAATAGGTTGATTAATTTTTATATCATCAATTAAGGTAGAAGAAATGAAGGCTGGAGCGGTATTTTTTTTAACTGGCTCTAAAATAATTTTATAATTTTTAATTTTCTGTTTTTTTAACTCATTAATTATTAAATTTTTATATTCAATGTTTGTACTAATTATTGGGTAGTCAAATATTGGTGATTTAACTCTCTCAAGTGTTTTTTGAAACAAAGTCCATCCACCAAAATCAATAAACTGTTTAGAAGGGTTTTTTTTAAAATTAGGAAATAATCTAGTGCCTGAACCACCACATAATATTACTGGCTTAACTTTCATCTAAATATCTGCGTAACACTTAATTTCTTTTTTACCACCTGGATGTGTTGTGGCACCTTGATATGTAGGTCCAACAGTTTGAGCGTATTTCCATAAAGTTCCGCTACCAAAGTTAATCTTTCTTTCTTTCCATTTTTTTCTTCTCTGAGCTAATTCCTTATTAGTCAATCTAACATTAATTGTTCCATTAACTGCATCAATATCAATGATGTCTCCATTTTTTAATAATGCAATTGGTCCGCCAACAAAAGCCTCTGGACCAACGTGGCCTATACAAAAGCCTCTTGTGCCCCCAGAAAATCTTCCATCGGTAATAAGAGCTACTGTTTCTCCTTTTCCTTGCCCATAAATTGCGGCTGTTGTTGAAAGCATTTCTCTCATACCTGGGCCTCCCTTTGGACCTTCGTATCTAATTACAATTACATCGCCGTCTTGGTATTTTCTTTTCTGAACAGCATCAAAAGCTTGTTCTTCGTTATCAAAACATCTTGCTTTGCCAGTAAATTTTAAATTTTTTAATCCTGCTATTTTAACAATGGCACCTTCTGGAGCTAAATTTCCTCTTAAACCCACAACACCTCCTGTTGGAGACAAAGGATTATTATACCTTCTAATTACATCCTGGTTGTCGTTAAATTTAATCGATTTTAAATTTTCTTTCATTGTTTTACCTGTTACGGTCATACAATCCCCGTGAATATATCCACCTTCATATAATGTTTTTAAAAGAATTGGCACACCACCCGCTTCGAACATATCTTTAGCAACGTATTTACCACCAGGTTTTAAATCTGCAAGGTAAGGGGTTTTTTTAAAAATTTTTGCAACATCCATAAGATCAAATTTAATTCCACACTCGTTTGCTAGAGCTGGCAAATGTAACGCTGCATTGGTTGAGCCTCCAGTAGCTGCAACAACAACTGCTGCATTTTCTAATGACTTTTTAGTTACAATATCTCTAGGTCGAATTTTTTTTGCTAATAAATTCATTACAGCTTTTCCGCTCAAATAAGCGTATTTGTCTCTTGCTAAATAAGGAGCTGGCGTCCCTGATGAATAAGGTAAAGCAAGACCTATTGCTTCTGAAACACAAGCCATTGTATTTGCAGTAAACTGTCCACCGCATGCTCCTGCACTAGGACATGCAACTAATTCTAATTCGGTAAGTTCTTTTTCAGAAATATTTCCAGCTGAATATTGTCCAACACCTTCAAATACGTCTACAACAGTTACGTCTTTGCCTTTGTATCTACCTGGAAGAATTGATCCTCCATAGATGAATACGCTTGGAACATTCAGTCTACACATTGCCATCATTAAACCTGGTAAAGATTTATCACAACCCGCTACACCTACTAGCGCATCGTACGAGTGACCTCTAACTGTCAATTCAGTTGAATCTGCAATTACCTCTCTAGAAATTAGGGAGGATTTCATTCCTTCATGACCCATTGCTATTCCGTCTGTAACTGTAATTGTACAAAATTCTCTAGGAGTTCCATGTGCTTCTCTAACTCCTTTTTTTACTGATTGAGCTTGTCTCATCAGTGCCGTATTACATGGAGCCGCTTCGTTCCAAGTTGAAACTACTCCAACAAAAGGTTTTGCAACATCCTTTTGTGTAAGTTTCATTGCATAGTAAAAAGATCTGTGAGGAGCTCTATCTGGACCTAAAGTTGTGTGACGGCTAGGTAATTTTTTTTTATCAAATTTTTTCATTTAAGTGATGCTCGATACAATACTTTTTAATTTAGTTTGTTCAATCTTTAAATCTTTCAATAAAAGCTTATCAGTTTCAACAATTTCTTTAGGAGCCTTGCTTACGTAGCTTTTATTTTTTAATTTTTGGTCTAGTGAAATAATTTTCTTTTCAAGCTCCTCTTGCTTTTTAGACAATCTTTCTTTTTGTGACTGTAAATCTATATTCGTTTCAAACTTTAATCCGATTTTTTCATTTAACACTACAATTTGAACATTGTTTTCTGAATTGTTTTGGTTGATATTAATTTTACTTACTCTACCAACTTGTTTAATCACTTCCTCATTATCTGTTATAGATTTTTTAGTATTTTTGTTTTCATTTGAAAGCATTAATTCACAAAACTCTTTAGGAGGTATGTTTAGTTGAACTTTAGTTGATCTAATTGATGAAATAATTTGGATTAAAGCTTCTATTTCGGATGAACTTTTACTAAAAGCGCTTATCTTTTTTGGACTTGGCCACTCTGCATTAATTAAGTCTGATTTAAAAGTTTTATTAAAATCATTTTTCTTCCAAGTATGCTCAGTAAAAAAAGGAATAAACGGATGTAAAAGCTTTAATATATTAGATAAAATATATGCAGCAAAATTACGTGTTTCTTCTATAGCACTTTTATTATTTGAATTAAAAATTGGCTTAGTAAATTCGATATACCAGTCACAATAAGTATGCCAGACAAAATTATAAATCACTCTACTAGCTTCATCAAATCTAAAATCTTTAATGTGCTTATTTACTTCAGAAACAGTTTTTTCATACTCTTGGTAAAGCCATTGATTAATTTTTATTTTAATTTTTTTGGTGTCGCTTTTAGTATCAATTGAACAATTATTTAATTTAAGAAAATTGTTTGCACTCCAAACTTTGGTTATAAAGTTTCTATATCCAACGATTCTATCTTTTGATAATTTTACATCTCTACCTGGAGATGCCATTGCAATTAGAGTGAATCTTAAGGGGTCTGCGCCAAATTCATTTATTAAATCAAGAGGATCAATAACATTTCCTTTTGACTTAGACATTTTTTGCCCTTTTTCATCTCTTACAAGTGCATGTACATAAACTTTTTCAAAAGGAGTTTGCTTTAAAAAATGATTTCCCATCATAAGCATCCTGGCAACCCAAAAGAATATGATGTCAAAACCAGTTACTAATACAGAAGTTGGATAAAATTTTTTTAAAGTCTCTGTTTTTTCAGGCCAGCCTAAAGTTGCAAACGGCCATAAAGCTGATGAAAACCAAGTATCTAGAACATCTGTTTCTTGAAAAAGATTAAATTTTTTATCTTTAAAATGCTTTTTAGCTAATAGTTCAGCTGCTTTTTTATCTTCAGCAACAAAAAATTGTTTTTTGTCTTCAGTATACCATACAGGAATTCTGTGACCCCACCAAATCTGTCTGGAAATACACCATGGCTCAATGTTGTTCATCCATTGATAATAAGTTTTAGTCCAATTTTCAGGAAAAAAAGTTGTCTTTTTCTTTTTGACAACCTCTATAGATTTTTTTGCTAATTTTTTTGCATCTACAAACCACTGTTCGGTTAGCAATGGCTCAATAATAGAATTCGATCTATCGCCGTAAGGAACTTTATTTTTTATGCTTTCGATTCTGTCTAAAAAGTTTTTTTCTTTTAGTTCTTGAACTAATTTTTTTCTTGCCTCTAATCTATCTAATCCAACATAATTTTTAATACCTTTGTCATTAATTGTACCGTCTTTTTCTAATATGTTTATGATTTCTAATTTATTTCGCTTACCAACCATATAATCGTTAAAGTCATGTGCAGGGGTAATTTTAACTGCTCCTGTTCCTTGTTCTGGATCAGCATATACATCTTCGATAACTTTAATTTTCCTATTAACAATCGGTATAACCACAAATTTACCAACTATACTTTTGTATCTTTTGTCTTTTGGATTAACTGCAATAGCAGTATCACCCATCATTGTTTCAGGTCTTGTGGTTGCAATGGTTATAAAATCATTAGTTTTTTCAATTGGGTATTTTATATAATAAAGTTGAGATTGAACTTCTTGTTGAATTACCTCTAAGTCAGATATTGCGGTTTGTAATTTGGTATCCCAATTAACTAATTTTTTGTCCTTATAAATTAACTTTTTATTGTAAAGAGAGACAAATACTTTAATTACTGCTTTTGAAAGATCTTCGTCCATCGTAAATCTAGAACGAGACCAATCACAAGAACAACCAAGTTTTTTTAATTGATCAAGTATTAGATCGCCAGACTCAGCCTTCCATGCCCATACTTTTTCAATAAATTTATCTCTTCCGATATCATTTTTATTAATACCTTCCCTAGCAAGGTTTTTTTCTACAACCGCTTGCGTAGCTATACCCGCATGATCGGTTCCGGGTTGCCACAAAGTTTCAAATCCATTCATTCTGTAAAATCTAACAAGAACATCTTGCAGGCTATTATTTAATGCATGCCCCATATGTAATCTTCCTGTTACATTTGGCGGCGGTATAACAACTGAGAATTTTTTATTGGATTTTTGCTTTACTGGCTTAAATAAGTTCTTGCTTTCCCAAAAATCATAGATTTTTTTTTCTTGAATAGAATGATCGTATTTTTCAAA
>VTPM01000041.1 GCA_008638125.1 Pelagibacteraceae bacterium | reverse complement strand
TTTCCCAAAAATCATAGATTTTTTTTTCTTGAATAGAATGATCGTATTTTTCAAATTCCATATTAATATATAGGTAAGTTTTCTATAGATTTTATATCAGACCAATTCAATTCTTAAAATTATAGATTTTTCTTTAATCAAGCAATTAAATGTTTTAAATAAGCTTTATGAATACTTTGGCCACGTGGCGGAATGGTTACGCAGAGGATTGCAAATCCTTGTATCCCAGTTCGATTCTGGGCGTGGCCTCCAAAAAATTGGTTGTTTTATTTTTTTAAAAAAAGTATGTTGCCTTTTATTCCTCGGTAGCTCAGTTGGTAGAGCAGTTGACTGTTAATCAATTGGTCGCAGGTTCGAGTCCTGCCCGAGGAGCCACACTAACCAGTCTTATCTAGAGATTCTATATTTTTTAATACTTGAAGGATTTTTTCTTTTTCAATTTTCGATAGAGAAGAAAATGTTTTTGTTAAAAATGAATAATTTAAATCTTCTGTGGTGTCGTTTGTACCAGCCATATCTTTGTAGTCTTTATATTCTTCATAAAAATAAGTTATTGGCACTTTTAAAAATTGAGCTAATTGCATAAGACGACTTGAACTTACACCATTAGTTCCTTTTTCATATTTTTGAATTTGTTGAAATGTAACGTTAATTGCTTGAGCGACTTTTGTTTGAGTTAAACCTAGTGACAATCTTCTCATTCTAAGTTTTTTTCCTAAATGAATATTGAAATTTTCTTCCATATGAACTCCCTATAAATTTGGATTGAACAGTAAAATTAAATTTATTGCAACTATTAAAACATTAAAAAAAAAAATTTTTTGAGACGAAAAAACCTATAAATTCTTAAAAAAAAGATTGACAAATAATCAAATTTTAAGTCTTAAAAGTTTACTAATTATAACTTTTTAATCTGTATTCCCAGTATCCGGTTTGTTCAAAACCTGCCTTAAGCCAAATATGAGTTTTTTCATCATACCAAATATCGGTATTCATCCGTTTTTTTTCTGGTAAATTTTCATCACTAGATGAAAAATTAAAACGCAAGGCATCATAAGTTTTTCCGTATAAATTTAACTTTTCTTTTCCAAGAAAAGTAACCCTTTGTTCAATAATTCTTCCTGAAATTGCACTAATTTGAGCTTTTGATTGAATTATTTCATGATTCCACCAGGTGCCCACCGGGTATTCTTTTGGAGAAATTAACTGATTTTCTGTGCCACTGATTATTAATTTATCGTTTTTTTTATCAAGCTCAATATTTGTCATTTTTGTTTTTTTATTCTGTTGAGTCTTAGAAGAATACTTAACTAGTTGATCTTCCTCATACTCTTCAATGCTCTCAAGATTATATTTATATAAATCGATGCCTAATTTATTAATTTTTATATCAAGAATACTTGAAACTTTTAAATTTATACCTTCTTTTTTAAAAAAATAATTATGATATCCAATTAATTCATCATTTCTATAGAGGTCATATTCTAATGAATTAAGGTTTGCGTAATGTTCATTATGTGAAAATGCAGAAACTGATAAGAAACTTAATAATATAATTGAAAGAAATTTTTTTTTCATATATTTTAGAATATGGATAACAGTAGTGTACTAAAACAAATCGGAAATACACCATTAATCAAATTAAAACAAGCTTCAGAATTAACCAAGTGTAATATCTTTGCAAAAGCAGAATATTTTAATCCTGGGGAATCTGTTAAAGACCGTGCAGCTCTTTTTATTGTTGAAGATGCAATTAAAAACAAAAAAATAAAAAAAGGTGGAATAATTGTTGAGGGTACAGCTGGTAATACAGGAATTGGTTTAGCTGTTGTGGCAAAAGCTTACGATCTAAGTTTGAAAATTGTAATTCCAAGAACTCAATCTATTGAAAAAAAACAAACGTTAAAAGATTTAGGAGCTGAGTTAATAGAAGTAGATGCAGTACCTTATGCTGATCCAAAAAATTATATTAAACAATCAAAAAAAATTGCTGAAGATCTAGCTGGATCAAACTCAAATGGAGTTCTTTGGGCTAATCAATTTGACAATACGGTTAATGCTGAAGCTCACATAAAAACAACTTCACAAGAAATTTGGACTCAAACAGCCGGCCAAGTTCATGGATTTGTTTGCGCTGTAGGTACTGGTGGAACTTTAGCGGGAGTATCAATTGGATTAAAAGAAAAAAATAAAAACATAAAAATTGCTTTATCGGATCCGATGGGATCATCTTTATATTCGCATATAAAATTTAATAAGTTAGAAAATTCAGGTAGTTCAATTACTGAAGGGATTGGAACAGCAAGAATTACAAAAAATTTTGCTAAAGCTTTAGTTGATCAGGCTTATCAAATTACAGATGAAGAGGCGTTAAATATTATATTTAAATTAAAAGAAGAACAGAACATTAGTTTAGGTGGATCATCTGGAATTAATATTGCAGGTGCTATAAGACTTGCTAAAGAATTAGGTCCTGGACACAACATAGTTACTATTCTTTGTGACTCAGGAAAAAGATACGCTAGTAAAATTTATAATAAAGAATTTTTAAAGAGTAAAAATTTACCAATACCTAGCTGGTTATAAAATTTGACTTAAGAAAAGCTTAGTTCGTTCAGATTTAGGATTATCAAAAAATTCTTTGGTTTTCGCCTTTTCCACAATACGACCTTCATCCATAAAAATCATATTATCTGCTACTTCTTTAGCAAAACCCATCTCGTGAGTTACTACTATCATAGTCATTCCGCCTTTTGCTAAATCTACCATAACATCCAAAACTTCTTTAATCATCTCAGGATCTAAAGCCGATGTAGGTTCATCGAACAACATAATTTTTGGTTCCATACATAAAGCTCTTGCAATGGCAGCTCTTTGCTGTTGTCCTCCAGAAAGCTGGCCTGGAAATTTAAATGCTTGGTCATCAATTTGTACTCTCTTTAAGTTTTGCATTGCTAACTCTTCAGCTTGTTTCTTTGGCATTTTCTTCACCCAGATCGGTGCTAAAGTACAATTGTCTAATATTGATAAATGTGGAAATAAATTGAATTGCTGAAATACCATTCCAACTTCAGCCCTAATAGCTTCTATGTTTTTTGTATCAGCTGAAATTTCAGTATCATCTACTATTATGGTACCTTCTTGATGTTCCTCAAGACGATTTATGCAACGTATTAATGTTGATTTACCTGAACCTGATGGCCCACAAATCACGATTTTTTCTTTTTGATTAACTGTTAAAGAGATGTCTTTGAGAACCTGAAATTCTCCAAACCATTTGTTAACATCTTTTAATTCAATTATTTTACTACTCATAAATTTTATCTCTCAGTACTTAACCTTTTTTCTAATTTTTGGCTATATCTACTCATACTATAACAGAATACAAAGTAGACTAATGCTGCAAAAACGTAACCTTCAGCGGCAAAACCTAACCATTTCGGGTTAGTTTTTGCTAAGTCTATCATACCTAGTAGTTCTAACAACCCTACAATAAAAATTAATGGTGTATCTTTAAATAACGCAATGAAAGTATTAGCGATACCTGGGATTACTATTTTTAAAGCCTGAGGCAAGATAACAAACAAATGCATTCTCCAATATCCCATTCCAAGTGATTTAGCTGCTTCATATTGGCCTTTTGGCAGAGATTGAAGGCCTCCTCTTACCACTTCAGCCATATAAGCTGCCTCGAACAAGATAATACCTATGATACATCTAATTAATTTATCTAAAAAAACGTCTTCAGGTAAAAATAATGGAAACATATTAGCGGCCATAAATAAAACTGTAATTAATGGAACGCCTCTCCAAAGTTCAATAAAACCAACTGAAAAATATTTAACTACAGGAAGTTCAGATCTTCTTCCCATCGCTAGCATTACTCCTATTGGAAAACAGAAGATGATTGCAAATATTGAGACAATTAACGTTAAGGCTAGCCCACCCCAAACATTGGTTTCAACGTAAACAAGACCTCCAACATCTCCTGAGATCAGACTTAAACCAATGAAAGGAAATACAAAAAGCAAAAACAGAATTATATATTTTTTAAATTTAGGTTTAGCTAAATAAGAAGCACCAATAGTAACAAATAATAAAATGAACGCTAAATTAATCCTCCATGTCTCAGAGTCTGGATATAAACCATAAACAAATCTTTTAAGCCAAACATTAATAAATACCCAGCATGCTCCTCCACCAGTACAATCTTCTTTAGCGGTACCAATGAAATTAGCATCAAATATCAACCAATTAAGAATTAATGGAACGAATTTCAATAAAACAAATATTGAAAGCAGGGTAAAAATTGAATTTAGCCAATCAATATTTAGGCTCTTGTTAAATCTATTTATTAAAGGAAAGTTAGTATGATCAAATCTAATATAATACATTCCTATGAATCCAAGCAGCAATGGAAGGAAGAAGCTAATACCTTTTGAGGAGCCTGTTAAATTAATATCAAAAACAGATAACAAAACTACATCTAAGAAACTGATTAAAATCAATATAGAACCAAAAATTACAAGAGTATTCTGATTTGCTTGTTTAGGTTTAATTATATTGTCTAAATAATTCATTTTATTTTTCTTTAATTTCAATTCTTTTGTTGTACCAATTCATAAAAATAGAAATCAAAATACTTAACGTTAAATAGGTTCCCATCGTAATCGTTATAATCTCAATTGCTCGACCCGTTTGATTTAAAGCTGTGCCAGCAAAAACCAAAACTAAATCTGGATAAGCAATCGCTGCAGCAAGCGATGAGTTCTTAGTTAAGTTAAGATATTGATTAGTTGTTGGTGGAATAATTATTCTAAGTGCCTGAGGCAATACTACAAGTCTAAGTGTTTGTGCTGGAGTTAGACCTAATGATGAAGATGCTTCTTTCTGCCCCTTTCCGACACCTAAAATACCAGCCCTAACGTTTTCTGCTATGAACGTTGAAGTATATAAAGATAAAGCAAACAAAAGAGATAAAAGTTCAGGAATGATAGTCACTCCTCCTCTATAATTAAATACCGTTTCAGTTAAATTATAAATCTCAGGATATTCAAATGTGAGATTTACGATCCCAAATAAAAAACCACTTCCAGAAAATAGAATTATTGTTCCAAGAGAAACCCAAAAAGCTGGGAAATGCTTACCGTAATTTTCTCTTTGTTTTTTTGCATAAGAAAAAATAAAAAAACTGACAATTATCGCTAAAATGAAGGAAATTATGAAAAAATTAAAATTCGTCCAAATAAACTTTGGAACATAAATACCTTTGATGGTTATGAATATTGACTGACCAAAGCTAATGGCATTTTCAGGTAATGGCAAAGTTCTAAGAACCGCAAAATACCAAAAGAATAGTTGAAGCAATAATGGGATGTTTCTAAAAACTTCAATGTAAACTTCAGCTAATTTTGAAACTAAATAATTTGGTGAAAGTCTCGATACACCAATGAATAAACCAATTAAGGTTGCAAATATAATTCCTAAAACTGAGACCAGAATTGTATTAAGTAATCCAACTAAATAAGCCCTGAAATAAGGACTGCTACCATCATAATCAATTAAACTAAATTGTATGTCAAAAGAAGCAGCCTTAGATAAGAAATCATATCCAAATTCCATACCCAGGTACTCCATATTTAGTCGGGTATTGTTCCAAAAGTACCCAATTACAGCGATGATTAAAAAAACTGCAATTAATTGTGGCGCTAATCTTTTTAAGGCTTTTAGATTCATAAATGATGTACCTTAATAGAGAATAAAAAAAAGGGCTAGAAAAATCTAGCCCTTTTAATTGTTTTATTTATTTAAATTATCTTGCTGGTGCAACGTATAAAAGTCCACCATTAGTCCATAAAGCATTAGGACCTCTTGCTGGTAAAATTCCAGTATCAGCTATATTTCTTTTATAACTTTCACCGTAGTTACCAACTTGTTTAATGATATTTAAACTCCAATCATTACCAAGTCCTAATAGAGTACCTAATTCACCTTCTGATCCAACTAATCTTTTGATTTGTGGGTTTTCAGAAGTTTTTAAAGAATCAGCGTTAGCTGATGTGATGCCATACTCTTCAGCTTCAATCATTGCAAATAATGACCATCTAACAATGTCTTCCCAAACTTGGTCACCGTGTCTAACAGCTGGCCCAAGAGGTTCTTTAGAAATTGTCTCTGGTAATACAATGTGTTCATCTGGATTTTTCATTTTTGTTCTTTGAGCAGCTAGACCAGATTTATCAGTTGTGTAAGTATCACAACGACCTGCGTCATATGCTTGAACTACTTCGTCTGCTTTTTCAAAAGCAACTGGCTCATAAGAGATTTTTTTAGAATTAAAGAAGTCTCTCATGTTTAACTCAGTTGTTGTACCAGTGTTTGTACAAACACTTATACCGTTTTTGAATCCATTAGTTGAAGTGATTCCTGAACTTTTTCTAACCATAAAACCTTGACCATCGTAGAAATTAACTCCAACGAAAGTTAAGTTTAAGTCAGCATCTCTTGATAACGTCCAAGTAGTATTTCTTGCAAGTACATCAACCTCACCTGATGATAAAGCTGTAAATCTTTCTTTTGCAGTCAAGGGAGTGAATTTAACTTTTCCTGAATCCCCCAACACAGCAGCAGCTACAGCTCGGCATACATCAACGTCGATTCCAGTCCAATTTCCAGCTGCGTCAGCATTTGAAAATCCTGGAAGACCTTGTGATACACCACACTTCACGTGATCTTGCTTAATTGTTTTGCTTAAAGTTCTAGATTTTTTTGCAGCAAAAGCTTCTGATTGTAAACCAACCAATAAAGCAACTGATGCTAAAAATATTGAGAACTTTTTCAATGATTTAATCATATTAAGATATCCTCTTTGTTAATTGTTTGTATTTTGATCGATCAAAATAGTGCCACACACTAGCTGTATTTAATTCGAGTTTCAACAACCCAAACTGAGCTAAATATAGTAATTAAATGAATATACCAACTATATCTTGTGTAAATTTAATTAATTGAAAATTTTGGAGACGTTAATTCGAACAGTCTACTCACTGTTCTTTTAAAAACAGAATCTAATTTTTTAGAAGATTCAAAATTATCTAAATTAAAATTTGAGCTTACCATTAATGGAATTTGTTTTTCATACAAAATATCAATTAAAGTAATAAATCTACTTTGCTTGTCTGCATTATCATCGTTAAAAATTGGTAGCTCATCAATAACAATAAATTTACTATTGTTTGCTATAGCAATGTAATCCTCTGCTCCAATATTTACAGAGCATAATTCATTAAAATGAAATCTAGCTATACCATCATAATAATTATCTATTTTAAATTCTCTTCCTTTAACATTTAATAGTTTAGATTTTTTTACTTTTTCTTTAGTTAGTTTCCTAAAAATTTGATTGATTTGAAATAAACTTTGTTCATTTACTGGATAAAAAAAGCGTTCAAGTTTTGATAAGGCTGATCTTCTATAATCCTGATTAATAATTAATTCATGTTGAATGCAGTTTTTTTTAATTATCTCAAGAAAAGGTAAGAATTGATCTCTCTGCAGGCCATCTTTATATAAATCATCAATTTTAATATTAGAACTTAGAATAACTTTTATCCTTTTTTCAAAAATAGTTTCAAATAGCTTGCCAAGTATCATAGCATCAACGATATTGGTAACTTGGAACTCATCTAGATAGATTAAATCAAATTGATCTTTTAATTTATTTACAAAGCGGTCGATATTTCCATTCTTTCCCTCAGTTCTTTCTTGATGTCTATAGTCGTGAAAATTAATCATAAACTCATTAAAATGCATTCTATTCTTCTTGATGGATAAATGATTATAATAAAAGTCTAAAATCATCGTTTTACCTACTCCCACATCTCCAAATAAATAAAAACCTAATTTTTCATTTTTTTTATTTAAAAATTTTGAAAATATGTTCTTGCTAATCAAATTATTTGAATAAAAATCAATCAAAAGTTCCAAGGTTTCAATTTGCTTAGAGTTTTGCTCAAATTTATTGCTAATGCAGTAGTCTATGAATTTTTTTTTCAAGAATTTATTTATATAAATTTTATGGCGCGCCCTGAAGGATTCGAACCTACGACCCTCGGTTTAGAAAACCGATGCTCTATCCAACTGAGCTAAGGGCGCTTAGTTTATTTACAATATAACATCTTTTTTTAGAGATAATTATTTTTTTCTATATTTATTATCCCCAATATTAAACTTATCAAATAACTATAAAATCAACACTTATAGGTTTTAAAAGTTTGCTTAGTTACCTTGCTAGCAAAAGTCATCTCAAATTTATTTTTAATGTTAAAATTTTCTTTAGCTATTTTGCAAATATCTCTGCTTTTTGAACTGTAATTTACTGTTATTTCTTCTTGTAAAAAAACTACCCAAAATGAATTTGGATTATCCCAGCCTGCATCAATTACACCTTTTTCATCTCTTAATAACTT
>VTPM01000040.1 GCA_008638125.1 Pelagibacteraceae bacterium | reverse complement strand
CCTAATTTAGTAGCTGGACCGTCTGCAATTATATCCCCTGCTTTAATTGCATCACCAACTTTAACAAGTGGTTTTTGATTGATACAAGTATTCTGATTTGATCTTTTAAATTTAGATAAGTTATAAATATCTACCCCAGACTGAGATAAATCTTTCACATCTGTTGCTTTAACTACAATTCTTTTACCATCAATTTTGTCTACAACACCATTTCTTCTTGCAACAATGGTTACACCTGAATCTAATGCTACGTCTGACTCCATACCTGTACCAACCAAAGGAGACTCTGGTTTTAATAAAGGTACTGCTTGCCTCATCATGTTAGAACCCATCAATGCTCTGTTTGCATCATCGTTTTCTAAAAAAGGTATAAGTGCAGCAGCAACAGATACTAATTGTTTTGGAGATACGTCAATGTAATCAATACTATCTTTTGGAGAAAGCAAAAAGTTCAAATTTTTTCTACAAGAAACTAATTCCTCCTCAAAAGAACCATCTTTATTGATTGGTGAGTTAGCCTGAGCAATAGTGAATTTTTCTTCTTCAATAGCTGATAAATATTGAATTTCTTTAGTAACTTTTCCGTTTACAATTTTCTTGTATGGACTTTCGATATAACCATATTTGTTTACTCTGGAGTATGTTGCCAAACTATTGATAAGACCAATATTTGGTCCCTCTGGAGTTTCAATTGGACAAATTCTTCCGTAATGAGTTGGATGTACGTCTCGAACTTCAAATCCAGCTCTCTCTCGTGTTAATCCGCCTGGTCCTAATGCTGATACTCTTCGTTTATGTGTGATCTCAGATAATGGATTAGTTTGATCCATAAATTGCGAAAGTGCAGAAGTTGCAAAAAAATCTTTTAAAGAAGTTGTTATTGGTTTAGCATTTATTAAATCTTGAGGCATAGCTGACTCGATCTCAAGGAAAGTTGACATTTTTTCTTTAACAGTTCTTTCCATTCTTAATAATCCAATTCTAAATTGGTTTTCTACTAATTCACCAACAGATCTAACTCTTCTATTTCCTAAATGATCTATGTCATCAACATCACCTTTGCCATCTCGAAGGTCCAACATAAATTGAATGATGGCTAAAATATCATCTTTGTGGAGTATTGTATCTTTAGGATCTGTCTTTAAATTAAGTTTTGCGTTTAGTTTAACTCTACCAACTTCAGATAAATCATATCTTTCTTTATTAAAGTATAAATTAGTAAATACTTGCTCAGCTACTTCAATAGTTGGAGCTTCGCCTGGTCTTAGAATTTTATAAATATCATTTAAAGCTTCTTCTCTATTAATGTTCTTCTCAACTTTTAATGTTTCTAATAAATAAGGTCCTTTATTAATTGGATCAGTATTAACTAATTTTAGAGTATGGCTTCCATTTTCAATTATTTTTTCTAATAATTCATCAGTAATATCGAAACCAGATTTAATAATAAATTCACCTGTTTTATCTTTGATATCTTGAGCAATGTATTTGCCGATGATTTCGTTATTAGATACCAATATATTTCCTAAACCTTTTTCCTTAAGTTTATTAGCTATAACTAGGTTTAATTTCTCACCTTTATCTAAAAATTTCTTATTTGTTTTTGCGTCAATTAAATCAAAAGATAACTTAATTGGTCTTTTATAATTTTCTGGAACAAATTTCGTACTCCATAATTTAGTTTCTTTGTCATAAGTAAATTGATCCTGTGTGTAATAAGTTTCAATTACACTTTCTCTTGAAATTCCAAGTGCGTACAACAACGTTGTTATTGGAAGCTTTTTCTTTCTATCAATTCTAAAGTATAAGATATCTTTTGGATCAAATTCAAAATCTAACCAAGATCCTCTGCCAGGAATTATTCTGCAATTAAATAATAATTTACCGCTACTATGAGTCTTTCCCTTATCATGATCAAAAAATACACCAGGACTTCTGTGCATTTGGTTAACCACTACTCTCTCAACACCGTTAACAACAAATGTTCCACTTGTTGTCATTAAAGGTAATTCACCAATGAAAACTTCTTGTTCTTTTGCTGATAAAATTTGTTTTGTATTAGTATCTTGATCAATATCGTAAACTACTAATCTTAAATTTGCTTTTAACGAAGCAGCGTAAGTTAAACTTCTTTGTTTACATTCTAAAACATCAAACTTTGGTTTTTCTAATTTATAAGAAATGTATTCTAAAGTTGATTTATCTGAACCATCTTCAATTGGAAAAATACTTTGAAAAGTTTTATGAATTCCTTTTGTAAGTTCTTCTAATTGTTCATGGATTGATTTCGAACTTAAGAATTCATTATAAGAATTCTTTTGAACTTCGATAAGATTGGGAATGGACAAGCCTTCGATTAATTTTCCAAAATTTTTTCGAATGCTTTTTTTTTGAGTAAAAGATAAATCCATTAATAATTTAAATTTTAACTAAAGTTTTTACACTTTAGCTAAACGTAACTAATTCTTTGTTTACTTTAATTCTACTTTAGCGCCAGCTGCTTCAAGTTTAGCTTTCATTTCTTCAGCTTCTTTTTTAGCAACTCCAGCTTTAACTTCTTTAGGTGCAGCTTCAACTAAATCTTTTGCTTCTTTTAAACCTAAACCAGTTATTGCTCTAACTTCTTTTATGACGTTAATTTTTTTATCTCCAGCTGCAGCTAAGAAAATTGTAAACTCTGATTTTTCTTCTCCACCTGCTGCTGCTCCGGGTGCCGCTGCTGCAATTGGTGCTGCTGCTGTCACTCCCCATTTTTCTTCCAACTGTTTTGAAAGCTCTGCAGCTTCAACAACTGTTAGTTTTGATAAATCTTCAATTATTTTATTTAAATCTGGCATTGTTTTTCCTGTGAATTATTTTTTTTCTTCTGCGGGCGCTAAATTAGCCATTTTTTTGCTATGTGCAAGTAAAATACTTATTAATTTTTGAGCTGGTGCAGTTAAAATTCCTACGATTTTAGCTCTAGCTTCATTTAAAGTAGGTAAACTAGCTATTTTAGCTACCTCCGCTTGGTCAATCACCTTGCCTTCCATAAAACCAGCAATGATTTTAAGCTTATCGTTCTTTTTTGAGAATTTATGCAAAATTCTAGCAGATAAAAAAGGGTCAGATGAAATAGCTGCGGCAGTAGGACCTGTGAAGAATTTTTCTAAATCTTTACACTGAGTTTCTTTTACAGCTAATTTTGTAATTCTGTTTTTAGTAATTTTGAATAAAATTCCGTTTTCTCTCAGTTCTTTTCTTAATTCGTCTAATTCAACTACATTTAATCCTTGGTAATGAGCTATCATTACTGCTTCATTTGAAGAAAATACTTTCTTCATGTCTTCTATGTAATTCTTCTTTGTCTCTTTATTCATCATAACTTAAATATTTTTACTACTTACTTTAAATGAAACTCCCATTGTAGAAGTTACAAAAATGTTTTTAATAAACTCACCTTTAATTGCATCAGGTTTTTCTTTTTTAATGAAATCGACTAAGTGTTTAAAATTATTTACTAAATTATCTGTAGAAAAGCTTTTTCTTCCAATTGATGTGCCGATGTTTCCATCTTTATCATGTTTAATTTCAATTAAACCAGCTTTGATATCTTGCACAGATTTTTTAATGTTTGTTGATACAGTTCCAAGTTTTGGATTTGGCATTAAACCTTTTGGCCCTAAAACTTTTCCGTGTTTACCAATTTTTCCCATCATGCCTGGTGTGCAAATTAATTTATCAAAATCAAATTTCCCAGCAGCAATTGTTTCAATTAAATCCTCGGCTCCAGCAACATCTGCTCCACTTTTTTTAGCTTCATCAACTTTATCTGGCTCACACAAAACTGCTACTCTGACTTTTTTTCCAGTTCCCGCAGGTAATTGAGTTACTGTTCTTAAATTAAAATCTCCACCTTTAGATTGTTTAAGTCCAATTCTTAAGGAAACATCAATAGACTCATCAAATTTTGATGTTGAATTTTTTTTAATCATTTCAATTATTTCTTTTAAATCAGTTGATTTAAAATCTTTAGAATTTTTTAAAAGCTCGTTATATCTTTTTGAATTCTTAGCCATTAACCTTTTACCTCAATTCCCATTGATCTTGCAGAACCACAAATAATTTTAGTAGCCTCTTTAATGTCAAATGCATTTAAGTCTTGCATTTTAGCTTTTGCAATTTCTTCAGCTTGTTTCATTGTAATTGAACCAGCAATTACTCTACCAGGTTCTTTAGATCCACTTTGCAGTTTAGCAGCTTCTCTTATGTAATGTGATGCAGGTGGAGTCTTAACTATAAAATCAAATTTTTTATCTTTATAAACAGTAATAACTACTGGCACAGGTTTCCCCATCATAGATTTTGTTTTTTCATTAAACGCTTTACAAAATTCCATAATGTTTATTCCTCTTTGACCTAAGGCTGGGCCAACAGGAGGAGCTGGATTAGCTTGACCACCTTTAATTTGTAATTTTATAAATCCTGTAATTTCTTTAGCCATATTAATTTTTCTCTACTTGATGGTATTCTAAATCTACTGGTGTAGCTCTTCCAAAAATAGAAACAGAAACTTTTAGTCTTGATTTCTCCTCGTCTATTTCTTCAACTAAACCATTGAAAGAAGCAAAAGGACCATCACAGACTTTTACTTTTTCTCCAATTTCGAAACTTATACCACTTTTTTGATTATTTGCACTTTCTGATACAGTGCCTAATATCCTTTGTATCTCTTTATCTGTTATTGGTGTTGGCTTGTCTTCTGAGCCTAAAAAGCCGCTAACTTTCTGTATATTCTTAATCAAATGATAAACTTCTTTATTCATATCAAGCTTAACTAAGACGTAACCTGGAAAATATTTTTTTTGTTTCTTAGTTCTTTTTCCCTTTTTTACCTCTGTAACTTCATGAGTAGGAACTAAGATTTCACCTAAATGAGCTTCTAATTTGCTCTTAGAAAGAGTGTCTTTAATAGACTCTACGACTTTTTTTTCAAATCCAGAGTAAGCTTGAACGATGTACCAATTCATAATTAAAAACTAATAGTTAAAATTAAATTTAATAAAAACCTTAAGATTTGATCTAAAAGAAGAAAAAACAAAGCCGCAATAGATGCGAGTGCAAAAACTGTTAAGCCACCTGTTAAAGTGTCTTTTTTTGTTGGCCAAGTAATTTTAAAAGCTTCTTGCTTTACTTCTTGTATAAATCTTAAAGGGTTTTTCATAAATTCTCGTTTTCTTGGCAGGAGCGGAGGGAATCGAACCCCCAACCTCCGGTTTTGGAGACCGGCGCTCTACCAATTGAACTACGCTCCTAGGCGTTTACTTTAAAATTTTTGTTACTACTCCAGCTCCAACTGTTTTTCCACCTTCTCGAATGGCAAAGTTTAATTTCTCTGTCATTGCGATTGGAGTAATTAATTTTACAGTAAATTTACCATCATCTCCAGGCATTACCATTTCTGTGCCTGCAGGCAGAGTTACTTCTCCTGTAACGTCTGTAGTTCTAAAGTAAAACTGAGGTCTATACTTTGTAAAGAAAGGAGTGTGTCTTCCACCCTCTTCTTTTTTCAAAATATAAGCTTGTGCTTCAAACTCAGTATGCGGAGTGATTGAACCAGGTTTACAAAGAACCTGACCTCTTTCAACATCTGTTCTTTCAACACCTCTTAAAAGTACACCAATGTTATCTCCAGCTTCACCGCTATCAAGAAGTTTTCTAAACATCTCAACACCAGTACAAACTGATTTTTTCGTATCTCTAATTCCTACGATTTCAATTTCTTCTCCAACTTTAACAACACCAGACTCTACTCTTCCAGTTACAACTGTTCCTCTTCCTGAAATTGAGAAAACATCTTCAACTGGCATTAAGAAATCTTTATCTTTTGGTCTGTTAGGTTGAGGAATAAAAGTATCAACTGCTTTCATTAATTCTAAGATTGCATTTTTTCCAATCTCATCATTTTTACCTTCAACAGCGCTTAATGCTGATCCTTTTACGATTGGAGTTTTGTCTCCAGGATATTTGTATGAAGTTAAAAGTTCTCTAATTTCTTCTTCAACTAAATCTAATAATTCTTTATCTTTAACTGTGTCTACTTTGTTTAAGAAAACTACAATTGAAGGAACACCAACTTGACGAGCTAAAAGAATATGCTCTCTAGTTTGAGGCATTGGACCATCAGCAGCATTTACAACTAAAATTGCTCCATCCATTTGTGCTGCACCCGTGATCATATTTTTTACGTAGTCAGCGTGACCTGGACAGTCAACGTGCGCATAATGTCGATTAGCAGTTTCGTACTCAACGTGTGCTGTAGAAATTGTAATTCCTCTTTCTTTTTCTTCAGGAGCTTTATCAATTTGATCATAAGCAATAAATTTTGCTCCACCAGTTTCAGATAAAACTTTTGTGATAGCAGCTGTTAAAGTAGTTTTACCATGGTCGACGTGACCGATAGTACCGATGTTACAATGCGGTTTGTTTCGTACGAATTTTTCTTTTGACATTTTTTTTCCTTTTTTTCTTTTTTTACTTTTTAAACTTAAAATTCTTGGAGCGGGTAAAGGGAATCGAACCCTTACATCCAGCTTGGAAGGCTAGCGTTCTACCATTGAACTACACCCGCAATGCCAAACTTTTTAACTCCTTATATTAATAAACACAACTTTAAGTTTGGTGGAGGGGGAAAGATTCGAACTTTCGAAGCCCGAAGGCAACGGGTTTACAGCCCGCCCCATTTGACCGCTTTGGTACCCCTCCTTATTAATCAAATTGGGATACCCATTAACTTAAAAAGTATTTAAAAACAAACGTTTTATAAGCATCTTGGTATATAAATGCAATAAATCATTTTGCAATAAATTATGCTAATTATTTAAGAAATTAGCCAAAAAATTATGAAAAAAACAACATTTTTAATTGTAGGTAAACATGCAGTTGTTGAGGCTCTAAAAAATCCAAAAAGAAAAATTGAAAAAGTATTTGTAACCGAAGATGCCCAAAAAACACTTAATAGAGAAAATCAATCTTTAAATTTATTTAAAGGAGTAAGTGTTTTTTATAAATCAAGAAGAGAATTAGATAATATTTGTGGAAGAGATGAGATAGCACACCAAGGATTAGTTGCTGAAGCAGAACAATTAGAAGATTTATCTTTAAAAGATTTTGTTAAAGAAACAAAACAAAAAAATATTAATTTTTTAGCTTTAGAAGAAGTAACTGACCCAAGGAATATTGGATCTATTATTAGATCAGCTGCCTCATTTAATATTGATGGAATAATAGTTAAAGACAGATCTTTTCCATCAAAAAGTAAATTGCTTTACAGAAGTGCAAGTGGAGGAGCTGAACATATTAATATTTTTAAGGAAGCTAATATAAACACATCATTAAAATATTTAAAATCACATAATTTTTGGATTAGTGCCTTTGATGCAGATGGAAAAAAAGACTTTACTGAACATAAATGGGAAGGAAGAAATGTATTGTTATTTGGATCTGAAGGTTTTGGTCTTAAACACCAGACATTAAAAAATTCTGACTTTCAATTTAAAGTAGATATAAACAAAAATGTTGAAAGCTTAAATATATCCAATACTGTTGCAATTGTTTGCCATCATATTAATCATATTTTAAAGAAAAAAAATTAATAATATTGAGTTTTTATTGCTTTTACTTTAAGTAGCAATTTAAGCCCTCATAGCTCAATTGGTAGAGCAATTGATTTGTAATCAATAGGTTCGCGGTTCGAGTCCGTGTGAGGGCACCATTAATTTATTTCTTTTCTTATCTGCTCTAATTTTATTTTTTTTTGAAGGCTTCTATTTCGGTCATATAAAAGATTAAACTTAATTTTTTTATTAGATTTTATTTTAATAATTTTTGCATTTCTAACTTCAAAATTGTCTGCTACCGCACTAATTGGTCTTTTTTTAATATCTAAATTTTTTATCACCACATTTGATTTATCGCTAATTATTTTTCCTCGCCATCTTCTAGGTCTAAATGCACTAATTGGTGCGATGGACATTTTTTTGGAATGTAAACTTAATATAGGACCATGCACTGATAAATTATAAGCTGTACTACCTGCGGGAGTTGAAACTAGCACTCCATCTGACACGAGTTTTTTAATAATTGTTTTTGATCCGTTTTTAATTTGCAAAGAAGCTGCCTGCCTACTTTGTCTAAGTATAGAAACCTCATTTATTGCTAATGATTTTTTTACTTTATTTTCTTTATTTATAACCATCATTTCTAAGGGTGATATAGAAATCATTTTTGCTTTAGGTAAATTTTTTACTGTTTCTTTAATTGAAAATTTATTCATTAAAAATCCATAATTTCCTGAATTTATTCCATAAAAAATATTATTAGAATTTATTTTTCTTTTCAAAGTTTGAAGCATAAAACCATCCCCACCAACTACAATAAATAAGTTTAATTTTTTAAATGGATTTTTTTTAATGTTGCTAACTAAAAAATTTTTAATTTTTTGAGACTTTTTATTTTTATCTGAGATTATAAATATTTTATTCATTAAGTTGGTGCCCTCGGCCAGACTCGAACTGGCACTCCCAAAAGGGCAAGGATTTTAAGTCCTTTGTGTCTACCAATTTCACCACGAGGGCAT
>VTPM01000039.1 GCA_008638125.1 Pelagibacteraceae bacterium | reverse complement strand
AGGGCGAATGGTGGAACTGGTAGACGCGCCGGACTCAAAATCCGGTGGTAGCAATACTGTGAGAGTTCGAGTCTCTCTTCGCCCACCAAAACAAAACATAGATAATTTTTTATGGATGTATCTAAAAGCAACAGTTTAGTTGAATTATATTTTAGTAAATATAAAGAAATAAATAATTCAGAAACGTTTTTACAATGGTTAAAACCTGAAAACACTAAAGAATACTCATGGCAAGATGTTACTGAAAAAATATTTAAATTATCTCATAGAATTAGAAAAGTAATAACATCAGAAGACAGATGTTTATTGATTTCAGAAAATAGGCCAGAATGGTTAATAGCTGACTTAGCGATTATGAATGCTGGTGGAATAAGTGTTCCAATATTTACAACTTATTCAGATAATGACTACAAGTACATTATTGAAGATTGTAAACCTTCTGTAATAATTGTTTCAAACCAAGTCCAATTTAACAAGATAAAAAAATATATTAATAATGAAATAAAATTAGTTATTTCTTTTGAAGAAATAAATCATCAATCTTTAATTATTAAAGATATTTTTAACGATGAAAAATTTGAAAAAATTGAAAATAAAAATTTAGTTAGAAAATCAATAGCTTGTATTATTTATACATCAGGAACTTCAGGAAACCCAAAGGGAGTTGTTTTATCTCATGGAGGAATTTTATCAAACTGCCAAGGAGCATTAGAAGTTTTAAAATCATTATTAGATAAAGAAAGAATAGTTTTTCTAACATGGCTACCATTATCACACTCATATGAGCATACAGTTCAATTCGTACAAATTTTACTAGGCGCTAAAGTTTTTTATGCCGAGAGTTTAGAAAAGTTAATAGCTAATATGGCAATTGCCAAACCTATAATAATGACAGCGGTACCAAGATTTTATCAAAACTTATTTAACAAGATTAATTTAAATTTCAAAAATCAAAAAGGGTTAAAAAAGATGTTAATTTCTCAAACTCTAATTTTAGGTAAAAAAAAACTAGAGGGAAATAAACTTGATTTAAAAGAAAGACTTGTAGATTTGATTTGCGAGGTAACAGTTAGAAAAAAAATCAGAAATCAATTTGGGGGTAGATTAAAAGCATTCGTCTCAGGGGGTGGAGCCCTTGATAAATCAATAGGAGAATTTTTAAATGCTATAGGCCTTCCTACTTTACAGGGTTATGGTTTAACCGAAGCTTCACCAGTTGTTAGTTGTAATTTACCAAATAAAGTTAAAGTTGAAACGGTTGGTCCTGCATTTAGCACAAATCAAGTCAAGATTGCTGAGGACGGGGAAATATTAATTAAGGGTGAAAATGTAATGCTGGGTTACTGGAACAAAAAAGAAGCAACTGATGAAAGCATAAAAGATGGTTGGCTACATACTGGAGATATTGGAGAAATTGACTCAGATGGATATTTAAAAATTACAGATCGAAAAAAAGACTTAATTGTAAATTTAGGGGGAGACAATATTTCACCTATAAAAATAGAAAATTTGTTGTGTTTAAGCGAGCATATTAAACAATCATTTGTTTACGGAGATAAAAAAAATTACTTGATCGCAATACTTGTGGTTGAAAAAGATTTTAAAGATGTAGATTTAATTGATGAGTATGTAAATAATTTAAATAAGAATCTTGCAATGATAGAAAGAGTAAAGAAATATTTAATTATTAAAGATGAATTTACAATTGAAAATAGAATGTTAACACCAACATTGAAATTAAAAAGAAAAGAAATAGTTAATAAATATTTAGAACAAATAGAAAATCTTTATTAAATTTAAATTAAAATTGCTTAAATAAGCATTGATACTAAACATTTTTTTATTTTTTATTTTTTTTAAATTAATTTTGTAAAAAAAAGTTTTTAAAAAAAAATTTAAAATTTTTCTCAACAAATTTGTATTTGACATAAAAGAAAAAAAACTTAAAGATTAAGTATAAAAACGAATCACTAAGATTCGTTTTAAAAAAAGGGAGATAAAGATGGCTAAAAGAAAAACTAAGAAAAAAGCTAAAAAGAAAACTAAAAAGAAAGCTAAAAAAAGAAGAAGATAGTTTTATTTTTATCTAAACGCCCTTTTAACTCATAAGTTAAAAGGGCGTTTTTTTATGCTTCTTCTGAAATAATTTGATTTCTTCCCAAAGCTTTATCCATTTTCTTTTGAACTTCTTCAGGAGATATTTTTAATACAGCTTCAAATTCAGATTTTAATCTTTCGTATGCTTTTTCAAAAAGCTGTCTTTCACTGTAAGATTGATCTGCGATTATATCTGAATTTTTATTAAGATCCTTTACAACTTCTGCTAATTCGTAGATTTTCCCTGAATTGATTTTTTGGTCATATTCTTGAGCCCGTCTACTCCACATTGTTCTCTTGATCTTAGGTTTAGTTTTTAAAATAGATATACATTTATTAATTTGATTAATCGTTGAAATTGGTCTTAGGTTTGATTGCTGATTAATTGGCACAGTTAAAGTTAACTTTTCTTTTTCAACAAAAATTTTATAAAACTGAATATCAATTTGACCAATCGTTGCTTTTTCTACAGAAACAATTTTTCCAACACCATGTTTTGGATAGACTACAAAGTCTTTAACTTCATATAATCGTTTTTCTGTAGCTTGTTTTTTTATTTTTTTAATCTCAATTTTTTCTTCTGGGGTATAGGTATTTTTATTAACTAATTTTAATGGCGCTTGTGCTTTAGGCTCAGTGAGCGTTTTCACTTTATTAAGAGGTTTAGCTTTTTTTATAGCAATTTTTTTTTGTTTAATTTTTTTAGTTATTTTTATTTTTTTTACTTTTTTTGTTTTCGGCATTTTTACTTTCCTGGTTTTTCTGAGAAATATTTACTATGCTTGTCCTTTATATCTTTAAATTTTTCATGATCAAGCATTGGCTCTTTTTTTTTTGTTATATTAGGCCACAAACCTGAATACTTTTTATTTAGCAATAGCCATTTATCTTTATCTTTTTCATTATACGCTGTATCTGCGACAATTGCATTTATTGGACATTCAGGTTCGCACACACCGCAATCGATACATTCGTCTGGGTTTATGACAAGCATGTTTTCGCCTTCGTAAAAACAATCTACCGGACAGACCTCAACGCAATCCGTTAACTTACATTTTATGCACTCGTCTTTAACAATATATGTCATTTAAAAAATCTTAATTAAACTATTTAATATTTAGTTCAAGTAATTTACTAAAAGGATTGATTTTATTTTGATTACTAGTCATTTTATTTTTAATTTTCTTAGATTCACCGGCAAAAAAGTAGGTATCAACTTCTTTTGATTTTTTGTAGTTCATTAGACTCATCAGTTTGTAAAAGTTTTCTTTAGAGCAGCCTAGTAAATTCATCATTTCTGAGGATATTTTAAATTTTCTATCGACTGTTTTATCTATTATTTGAATAAAAAGTTTTTCTAAAATGTCTATTCTTACATAAAATTCTTTAAATTTTTCAAAACCGCATAGAAGTAAAAATTTCTCATTAAATTTTTTATTTTCAACAAAGTTTAATCCAAATTGAGGAATATTCATTTCATTATTAATATTATTAAAAATTTTCCAAAGAATTGTTCTAAGGGTAACAGCTTTTGGTTTTAACATTTTTGGTAAAAAAATATGATAACGACCAATTTTAATACCCATATTCCAAAGCTTCTTTCTTTCCTCTTTTGAAATGAGCTTAATTATATCATCAATATTTTTTCTTTTGAGAACACCATTATTTTCATAAAGTTGAAAAGCAAGAGCCCTTAAATATTGATTTTCAATTTTAATTTTTGTTAGATTTATCAAATCTCCTAAATTTTCATTAATATATTCATATAACCAATTTTTAACAAACACTTCTAATTCTGATTTATTTTCTAAAGGCAAAGAGTCATCTGCAATAATTTCTATTTCTGGATTAAGGTAATTTTCACCTTTTTTTATTTTTGCAATAGGCTCATTTTGCCAAAGAATTTTATTTTCATTATTTATTATTAAGTTATTTTGCTGAATGATTTGGCTTACTCTTTTAACAAGTTCATCTTGCACACCCTTACGAGCAGCTTTTTTTATTGATTTTAAATCTGCATCAAGGTTTTTAGACATAAAATCAATTAAAAATTTTAACCCTTTTATTTCTCCTACATATTGCTCATCGATGATTACTTTATTTTTTTCATCTATATTTGTTTTTAAAATCATATCTTGTTTTAATCCTCTAGCTAAAATACTTATTTTTTTATCTATGAAGCTTTTAGTTAATTCTTCATGCAAGCGATCCGATAAGTTATCTTCAATAGTTTTTGTTAATTGGATCCAGTAATCTGCATTTTCAACCCAATTTTTTTTATTAGCTACATAAGCCCAAGTTCTAACATTTGATATTCTATTAGCTAACACATCAATATTACCATGTTTTTTTTCAAGTCCACTAAGCTGAGTTTTCATATATTCATTTGGAATTTGTTTCTTTCGAAGTGATAAAAATTTAAATACTGTATCAACAATATTTACATGTTGACCATAAGCCTTTTTTTCAAAATCTGGTATTTGGCAGCATTCCCATAATAATTTTAGATTTTTTGCATAAATATTGTTTTCAATATTTTTTTTAAGCAGAAACCTTAAAACTATTTCATCGACTGATTCATTTGTTCTAATTAAATTTTTGTTATTCGGTTTAACTTCTAATGAAGAAATTAGATTGTCCACGTTATTAAAATTTAAATTTGAATTTCTCCAATAAAGCATTTTCACATCAGGAAGTTGATGAGTTTCAATTTTTTCAATTTCATCAGAATTTAAAGTTTCACAATCACCAGTTGTTCCAAAGTTACCGTTATTTTTGTACCGACCAGCTCTTCCTGCAATTTGTGACATTTCAATCAAATTAAGTCTTCTCGTTTTTTTTCCATCAAATTTTTTTAAGTTCGAAAAGTAAATTTGATCAATGTCCATGTTTAAACCCATTCCAATTGCATCGGTAGCAACAAGATAATCTACGTCTCCAGACTGATATAACTCAACTTGGGAGTTTCTAGTTTTAGGGCTAAGTGATCCCATAATCACAGCAGCACCACCTTTTTGTCTTCTTACAAGTTCTGCAATTGCGTAAACTTCCTCAATAGAAAAAGCTATAATAGCTGTCTTTCTATCTAGACGAGATATTTTTTTGTAACCGCTATAAGATAATTTTGAAAATCTTTCTTTTTTTTCAAATTCAACATTATCAACAAGATCTTGAATTATATTTTTCATTACTTGTGAGCCTAAAAACATCGTGAGTTTTTCTCCTCTAGAATTAAGCAAGCGATCAGTAAAAATATGGCCACGCTCTTTGTCAGCACACATTTGAATTTCATCAATGGCAACAAAATCAACTATCTTATCTTTTGGCATTGACTCAACAGTGCAAATAAAAAAATCTGCTGAATTGGGAATAATTTTTTCCTCACCAGTTATTAAGGCAACTTTATCTGAGCCAATTTTTTTTACACATTTTTCATAAACCTCTCTAGCTAGTAGTCTTAAAGGTAATCCAAAAATTCCAGTCTCAAACTCCAACATTTTTTCAATAGCATCGTGGGTTTTTCCAGTATTGGTTGGACCGAGTAGTGCGATTATTCTTTTTTGTGAATTTTGCATTTTGTGTTTAATTTTTTTTTTTACACTATATCTAGGATATGAATGAGAACAAAGGAAGATTAAAACATGACCGAATCATTTTGTCAAATGTTCTAGTTTTTATACTAAAGTATTTTCCAAGTCCCAGAAGCTGTGACTATCAAATCTTCCTGATTTATTATCTCACAATTAATAAAAACTAACGATTTAGTTTTTTTTAATATTTTAACTTTTCCTAAAAGTAAATTTCCTTCTTTAGCTGGTCCAATATATTTAATGTCTAAATTTATAGTTACACATCTTTTATTTTCTGCAATTTGATGAGCGGCGGTTCCCATTCCTGTATCAGCAATAGTAGCCAGGAAACCTCCATGAGCAAATTTTCCAGAATTTAAATGATAATCTTTAACCTCAACATTAAATTCATAATTTAAATTATCTACTCTTTTAAGAGAAAGACCTCCATTATGTTTCATGAAGCCCTTAGTAGTTTCATCCATGTTTTTTTTTACCATAGTTAGGTATAATTTGAGAGAAAATTACTGCTGAGATAATTAAACAAATACCAAAAATTTTTGTTCCATTTAAAAATTGATCAAGAATTATCCATCCCAATATAGCTGCAAAAACACCCTCTAGAGAAAAAATAATTGCTGCAGAGGCAGGACTTAGATTTTGCAAGCTATAGGACTGCAACAAGAAAGCAAGTGAACTTGAAAGAAGCCCTACGTATAAAATCTCGCGAGATTCTTTTAAAATATTTGTTAGAGTTGGATCTTCAAAAATCAAAACAGGGATTAAACAAAAAATAGATGCAAAAAAACATTGCATCATAGAAACCGTGATAGGGAAATTAAAAAATGACAATGTTTTTCCAATATAGATAATGTGAAAAGCCCAAATAAACGCACTTAAAATTACCAAGCCATCACCATATCTTACTTCAATATTATTAATTTCACTTAAAAACAAAGCCCCAATAAAGCAAATAAAAACAGCAGGCCAAATTGACCAGTGAACTTTTTTTGCAAATAAAAAAAAAGATATAAAGGGAACAATTACTACATACATAACTGTAAATACTGCAGAGTTTGCTACATTAGTGTAAAGCAAGGAGACTTGTTGCAAGGCTTGGCCAGTTCCTAAAATAAGCCCTAACAATAAAAGATAATTAATTATTTTTTTTCTATCTAGCTTAATTTTTTTAACTTTATCAAATTCAAAAATAAAAAAAAAAGGAACTAAACCAAGAAATCCTACAAACAACCTACCTAAATTAAAAGTGTAAGGACCAATATGATCCATACCCATATCTTGTGCCACAAAAGCAGATCCCCAAATAAAAGAAGTTACTAAAGCACAGATTATTGAGAATATTTTTTTGTTCATTTAAACTGCTAGTTTAAATGCAAAATCTTTTCCAAGACTTTGAGCTAAATGGACACAGAACCTTGCTCCTTCAGCTCCATCAATTATTCGATGATCATAAGAAAGAGATATAGGTAAAATTTTCCTAATTTTAAGCTGACCATCAATATTTATAAATTTATCATATGATTTGCCAACACCAAGTATAGAGACTTCAGGCGCATTAATTATTGGAGTAAAAAAAGTTCCACCAATTCCTCCTAAACTAGAAATTGTCATTGATCCCCCAAAGAATTCTTTTTTATCTATCTTAAGTTCTTTACACAATTTACTAACTGTTCTTAATTTTTGACTAATTTCTTTTATGTCTAATTGATCAACATTTCTAATCTTAGGCACCATTAATCCGTGTGGAGTGTCTACAGCTACACCAATATGATAGTATTTTTTGTAAGTTACTTTTCCATTTTCAGGATCAATTGATGTATTAAAATTTGGGTAGGCTTTTAAACCATTAACCATTGCTCTCATTATAAAAGCAAGAGGCGTTACAGAAATTTTTTGGCCTGTATTTAGATCTCTTAGACTACTTCTGAATTGTTCCATTTCAGTAATGTCAATTTCATCATGTTGTGTTACATGAGGTATTTCCGTCCATGCCCTCACTAAGTGTGGTCCTGAAAGTCTTTTTACTCTTGGAATGTCTTTTACCTCTACTTCACCAAACTCATTATGTTCATATTCATTTTTAATTATTTTTTTTGTTGGCTGAGTTTGTGGAACTGAATTATTAGTTAATTTATTTTTTACAAAAACTTTAACATCCTCTTTAGTTACTCTACCTGATCTTTCAGAACCTTGTATTTCAGATAAATTTGCTCCAAGTTCTCTTATAAATTTTCGTACATTTGGACTTGCTGGTTTTATGCTTGCATCTACATTTGTATTGACTGGTGTTTGTTGTGAGGCTGGTTTTACAGGCTCTTTTGGAAAATTTATTATTTCACTTTGAATATTTTCTTTTTTTTCAGTTTGCTTTTCTTCAGATGGCGATTCTTGAGCTGCCTCTCCACTTTGAATTAATAGAATTACATCTCCCTCTGATACTTTGTCCCCAACTTTAATATTAATCTTTGTAATTTTCCCTGTATGGCTGCTGGGCACTTCTACACTAGATTTATCACTTTCAAGAGTTATTACAGACTCATCTTTGTTTATTTCTTGTCCCTCTTTTACTAAAACCTCAATAACTTCAACTTCTTTAAAATCACCTATATTAGGAACTGTAACTTTTAGATCAGCCATAATTTATTTAAAGTTTAGTTGGGAAAGCTTTATTTTTATCAATATTATATTTTTTTATAGCTTTTTCAGCACTATCAGAACCCATTAGTTGTTCTTTAGCTAGTGCGCTTAATGCGTAAGCAACAATATGTTCTTTATCAACTTCAAAAAATTTTCTTAGCTGTTTTCTAGTATCACTTCTTCCAAAACCATCTGTACCAAGAGAATAAAAAGGCTTTCCAGTATAAGGTCTTATTTGATCAGTGAAGGACCTAATATAATCACTTACTGCTATTACAGGTCCATCTCTTTTATCTAAACATTTCTCAATATAAGTTTTTTCTTTTTCTTTACT
>VTPM01000038.1 GCA_008638125.1 Pelagibacteraceae bacterium | reverse complement strand
CCTGCTAATGAAATAAACAAAATTACTCATTTTGTTAATCGCTTAGTTAGCAAAGAAAAAAAACGAACTACAAAAATTAAAAATTTAGGCGGAACGTTTGATAATCCATTTGTTTATAATTCTAATTCAGCAAAAAAGAGAGAAATTTTAAGATTAAACAATCCTCATGAAAGATATTCAGCATTTTATAAATTAGCAAGACACCCAAGAATTATTCAAATAGTTAAAAAAATTTTAGGTGGCACAGTAAGATTTCAATTGGGTAAATTGAATTTTAAGTTGTCCGATCAAAAAGGTGGTGAAATTGATTGGCACCAAGATTGGGGTTTTTATCCTCATACCAATGATGATTTAGTTACAGTTGGAATTTATTTAGAAAAATGCACGGAAGAAAATGGTCCTTTAAAAGTTATTCCTGGTTCGCATAAAGGTAAAGTTTATAGCCACCACGATCATAACAATAAATTTGTTGGCAAAATTAACATTAAAAAAGAAAAAATTAATACAAACAAAAGCATTTCTTTAACAGGTGATGCTGGCACAGTGACTTTTCATCATGTTCGTATGGTTCATGGCTCAGGCCTTAATTATAAAAATAATACTCGTCCCTTAATGCTTTATGGTTACCGAGCCATTGATGCTTGGCCTGTGGTTGATGACGGCAACACAAATCCAAACATAGATTTTGAAAAATATAATAAAGAAATTATTGTGGGCAAGAAAACTTTAGCGCCTCGAATTGAAAACGTTCCTATGCTTATTCCTTTACCTAAAAAGAGAAGAAACGTTTCAATTTATCAACTTCAAAGAAGCTAATTGTTTAAATGGTTTAAAAAAATAATTTA
The DNA here is from genome assembly GCA_008638125.1 of Pelagibacteraceae bacterium. GTDB lineage: Bacteria > Pseudomonadota > Alphaproteobacteria > Pelagibacterales > Pelagibacteraceae > Pelagilacustribacter. The sequence goes on along the minus strand of VTPM01000038.1, from coordinate 7,964 downwards.
GCTAAATACGTATAGCTTGGAATTCCGATTAAAATGTTTATTGGAAATGTTAAACCTAAAGACATTCCAAAGTATAAACTTGGGCTAGCTTTAGGTAGTGCGTATTTAAGTGCTGCAGGTACCGCAATGTAAGAAGCGCTAGCCGCTAGTAACATAAGTAAAATCGTGTCACCCAAAGAAACTCCAAAAAGTTTTCCAAGCAGTAAAGCGAAGATAGCATGAACGATTGGTGCAAAAATAGCGTAGGCTATTAAGAACATTGATTTAGTTAAAATTTCTTTAAAGTTTTTAGCAACCTGTAAACCCATATCTAGCAAGAAGAAAGCCAGCATCCCTTTAAATAAATCTATAGAAAAAGGAGCCATCATATTTTCTCCATCTTGCCCGCTAAAAATTCCTACGATCATAGCTCCAATTAAAAGTAATTGAGCTCCGTCTTTTAGAGAATTTTTAATTAAAAGGAATGTAGGAGTCTTAATTTTTTTCTTTTTGTCATACATAACTGCTCTATGTCCAAAATAAATTCCTATTACGATGGCGGGTGACTCCATCAACGCCATAGCTGCCGCCATATAACCACCATAAGCAATTTGATTATTGTCTAAGAATTGTCCTGTGGTAATAAAAGTAACTGCGCTTACAGATCCATAAGTTGCTGCTATAGCTGCCGCATCATATCTTCCAATTTTTTTTTTTAAAATATTATAACCAATGATTGGTACTACAATTGCAAGTATTACCGCTGCTGATAAGGTAAAAAAGATTTCAGTATTAAAACCTGATTTATTGAGAGCAAATCCACCCTTCAAACCAAGACCCATAAGTAAATAAAGTGATAAAAACTTTGTAATAGGTTTTGGAATTTCCAAATTAGATTTAATTAAGCCAGCAAACGCTCCAAAGATAAAAAATAATATTGCGGGATCTAAAAAAGTATTCATTAAATAAAGTTTTATAGATTAAAATTGTTTATTATCAATCGATTAAATGAAGTTATTTTTTTTAAAATAGTTTAAGGTAATTATAATTAATGAAACTAATTTCTTATCTTTATTTAGCTGGTGGTATCTTTTGTGGAATTGTTGCTAATGGATATTTTTTAAAAATAAGCGAAGGTTTTACCAAAATTATTCCCTCAACACTTGCTTCAGTATTAATTATTCTTGCAATATTTTTTTTATCGCGTGCGATGAATCATATTCCTGTTGGCTTTACTTACGCGACCTATGGTGGATTAACGATTGCTGGCGTTACTTTATTTGGAATTTACAAATATGATCAAACTCCAAACTTCTATGGTTTAATAGGAATTATTTTTATAATTGTAGGAGTTTTTTTAGTTAATTATTTAGGCAGAATAAATTCTTAATACCACCTCTGGTAGTATAAAAATCTTTTATAAGTTTAAACTATTTTAGGTATACTCGATTTAACAATTAACAAGGGAGAAATAAAAATGAATAAGTTAAAAAAAATATTTTTTGTTTTCTCAGTATTATTTCTAGCGTCTTACGCTGCGCCTACTTATGCAAAAGGTAATCTTACTTTGTATTGCAGTGTTGAAATTGAAGTATGTGAGATCTTAATTCAAGGTTTTACCAAAGAAACTGGAATAGATGTTGCGATGACAAGAAAAAGTTCTGGAGAAACTTATGCTCAAATTAAAGCAGAAGCTTCTAATCCAAAAGGAGATGTTTGGTTTGGTGGAACAGGTGATCCACACCTAACTGCAGCTTCAGAAGGCTTAACAGAAAAATATAAGTCAAAACATTTTAATGATTTATTACCAGCAGCACAAAACCAAGCAAAATTCTCTGATTATAGATCAGTTGGAATTTATGTTGGTGCACTAGGATATGGTTACAACACAAACTTATTAAAAGAAAAAGGTTTGCCAGTACCAAAATCTTGGGCTGATTTGACTAACCCTGTTTACAAAGGTGAGATTCAAATTGCGAATCCAAACTCTTCAGGAACGTCTTATACAACTTTAGCTACGATCATGCAGATATTAGGTGAAGATAAAGGTTGGGATTTTATGAAAGCTCTTCATAAAAATGTTAACCAATATACTAAATCTGGTTCAGCACCGATCAAGGCGGCTGCTAAAGGAGAAACTACAATTGGTATAGTGTTTCAGCACGATGCTGTTAAACAAAAGAAAATAGGTATGCCGATTGCCGTTGTTTCTCCCACAGAAGGAACAGGATATGAAGTAGGCTCTATGAGTATCATCAAAGGTGCTCGTAACATGAAAGAGGCAAAAGTATTTGCTGATTGGGCTTTAAGTCCTGCTGCTCAAACTTTAGTTTTTAATTCAGGTCAATCATTACAAGTACCTGCTAATACTAAAGCAAAAGGTGATCCAGACGCTCCAGTATTATCTGAAATCAAATTGATTAGTTATGATTTTGAGAAATATGGAAATAAGGACACGAGAGCAAAACTATTAGGTAAGTGGGATAACGACGTATCGAATTTACCTAAGTAAAGATTGATGAGAAAACTCGTCGTTGGATGGATACTTATTGGAAGCTTAGGTTACTTTGTCCTTCCATGGTACATGATCAATGACGGGTTTCTCTCTTTTTCTTGGCTAATCGAATACGAATTAGAAGACCACGCTTCAGGAATAATTTTTGGTTTAACTGAAAAGAAATGGTTATTACCGTTAATAGGGCCATTAATATTTCCGCTCATATTATTTTTTTTTAAGTACAGCAGAAGAACTTACGCGAACATTTTTTTAATTTCAGGTCTTGTTGGATTTTTATATTTCTTTTTTCAAGGTTACGCGATTGGTGTTAGAGGTTGGAATTACCCAATCTTTGAGAGTTTATTTGGCGAAATAGATCGTCAGTTTGGAATAGGACTAGGGGCTGTTTTAACTATTTCTACATTTATTTTTTATGTAACCCATGGCTTATCATCGCGTGGATGGTTGAACGGAGATAATTTTATCGTAGGAACCATTTGGTTAATAATTATTTTAGTTACTCTTTTCGTTTTCATGCCGATTTTTAGCATGCTGCACAGAGCTTTTATTAATAGTGAAGGCGTTCACACATTGGTTAGTTTTTCAGATAAATTTATCAATAAAGGTTTGTGGGGATTAGACTGCTTAGTCAGCAATGTTGGTTGTGGTGTTGTATGGAACACTTTAACGATGGGCGTTCTCACAGCACTCTCCTCAACTCTTTTAGGATTAGGTTTTGCATTATTAGTCGCAAGAACGAATTTTAAATTTAAACGTCTTTTTAAAGTTTTATCTGTTTTGCCAATCATAACTCCACCCTTCGTGATTGGTCTAGCTATCATTATTTTATTTGGAAGAAGCGGGGCAGTATCGACATTCTTAGAGTGGGGCTTTGATGTAGAACGTTCAAGATGGATTTACGGACTAAGTGGAATTTGGTTTGCGCAGACACTTGCTTTTACACCAATTACTTTTTTAGTTTTAATTGGAGTTATTGAAAGTGTTTCTCCTTCAATGGAAGAAGCTTCACAAACTTTAAGAGCTGGTAAATGGCAAGTTTTTAAAACAGTTACTTTTCCTTTAATTCGACCCGGCATAGCCAATGCTTTTTTATTAGGATTTATTGAAAGTCTAGCCGACTTTGGAAACCCGTTAGTCCTTGGCGGAGACTTTGACGTTCTATCTACAGAAATTTTCTTTGCAGTCGTAGGTGCTCAATACGATGAGTCTAGAGCAGCTGTTCTAGCGATTATATTATTATCGATGGTGCTTTTAGCTTTCTATGTTCAAAATCAATGGCTTGGCAAAAGGTCCTACGTCTCAATTACTGGAAAAGGTGATAGCGGATTATATGCTGAACTTCCTCAAAGCATAAAAAACTTTATTTACTTCATTGTTATTCCTTGGGGGCTTTTAACTTTAGTTATCTATGTCATGATTATGTTTGGCGGTTTTGTTGAAATGTGGGGCGTTGATCACAGCTTTACACTTAAACATTATGTCAATGCATTTAGTGTAAGCTTCGATGAAAAAATTGGATTACATTGGACAGGAACTGCTTGGAATTCTTTCTCAACAACCTTTTGGGTAGCTGTTTTATCGGCACCACCAACTGCAGCGATCGGAATTTTAACTGCCTACTTACTTGCTAGGCATAATTTCATTGGTAAAAAAGCTTTTGAGTTTGGTACTATGCTGTCATTTGCTATTCCAGGTACAATCATTGGTGTAAGTTACATTTTTGCATTTAATACACCTCCAATAGAAATTACGGGTACAGGAATTATTTTAATTATTTCGTTTGTATTTAGAAATATGCCAGTAGGGGTTAGAGCTGGTATCGCTTCTATGAATCAACTTGATCCTCATTTAGATGAGGCATCAGCAACTTTAAACGCAAACAGTTATCAGACTTTTAAAAATATTATTTTACCTTTATTAAAACCAGCAATCGTAGCTGCATTAGTATTTAGTTTTGTCAGAGCAATGACTGCAATAAGTGCAGTAATTTTCTTGGTAAGTGCTAGATATGATCTTGCTACTTCTTACATTTTAGGAAGATTGGAAAGCAATGATTATGGATTAGCAATTGTTTATGCTTCAGCTCTAATAGTTGTGATGCTGATAACAATCGTTATCATTCAGTTGTTGGTGGGTAGAAGAAAATTAGGTAGAAGAGATCAGTACTTTAGTTTAATTCAAGGAAACACAGGATAATATGAAAAAAGCGAAAGTTGAATTTAAGAATATAACTAAAAAATTTAATCAAACAGTAGCCGTTGATAATGTTAGCTGTACTTTTGAACCTGGAACCTTAACGACTTTATTAGGTCCTTCTGGATGTGGAAAAACAACTTCATTAAGAATTGTCGCTGGATTAGAGAGAGCTACCAGTGGACAAATTTTAATTGATGATGAGGATGTTACTATTTTACCTGCCACTGAACGAGACGTATCTATGGTCTTTCAATCTTATGCTTTGTTTCCTCATATGTCTGTGATGGAAAACGTCTCTTATGGTTTACGAATGGTTAACAAATCTAAAGAGGAATACACTGAAAAAGCGCTTAATACTTTGGAGTTAGTGGGTTTAAAAGGTTATCAAGATAGAATGCCGTCCGAATTATCTGGTGGTCAACAACAAAGAGTTGCCGTGGCAAGAGCAATTGTACTTGAACCTAAGGTGTTATTATTTGATGAACCGTTATCAAATTTGGATGCAAAATTAAGAAGGCAAGTCAGGGAAGACATTAGATCTTTGCAACAATCATTAGGCGTTACAACTATTTATGTTACCCACGATCAAGAAGAAGCTTTAGCCATTTCAGACAATATCATTGTTATGAAGAATGCGATCATATCCCAACAAGGTAGTCCAAGAGACCTCTATAATTATCCAAATAATAAATTCGTTGCTAACTTTATAGGTGACTCAAATATTATTAATGTCTCCATTGTTTCACACCAACAAGATAATTATGAAATAAAGATAGATAAAAAAGTTTTTAAAATTAAATCTTCCATTCAAGCAAATAAAACTGAGCCCCATGTATCTATAAGGCCTGATAAAATTAATATTTTAAACTCTACCAAAGATAATGATCTTGAAGGGCAAATTGATAGTAGCTCATTTGTCGGAGGCAGCATTCAATATAAAGTTAAAACTAGTATTGGTGAGTTTTATGTCATTAGTTATGATACTAATAATGTCTTTAAAAAGAGTGAGAAAATTTTCCTTCAATTTAGCTCTGAGAATATAAAAATTTTGTCAGATTAAATTCTTTTAATGAAAAAAATAATTTTAAGTTTTATTTTTCTTTGTTCATTTATTCAAGGCTCCTTGGCAAGCAATGATGTCATTTCTTCATTGCAAGAAGGTGGAAAATTAGTTTTCATCAGGCACGCTTTAGCTCCTGGAGGAGGTGATCCTGAAAATTTTGATATAAATGATTGTTCTACTCAAAGAAATTTAAATTCAGTTGGAATCGAACAAGCTAAACGTATTGGTCAGTTTTTTAAAGATAACAATATTCCCATTGAGCAAGTTTTCTCTAGCGAATGGTGTAGATGTCAAGACACTGCTAAGAATGCTTTTCAAAACTATAAAACCTTTAATGCATTAAACTCCTTTTTTTCATCTCGTTTTGCTAAAAATAGGGATAAGCAAATTAAAGATTTAAAAGCTTTTGTTAAAAACTGGAATGGTAAAGACAATTTAGTTTTTGTAACGCATTATGTAGTTATTTCAGAAGTTTTAAATAGCACTGTTAGCTCTGGTGCAATCATCGTTGCTGATAAAAATTATAATGTTTTAGGCAGTATTGAAACCGATTAAAGCCTGTTCTAAAAATTCAAAAGCAGTTATAATAATGATGCAATGACTTATTATTTGCTCAGCATTCTGTTGATTGTAATTATAAGATCTATTTTTTCAAAACCCTACAAAAGTGAATTAGAAAGATTTGAAGACAAGAATAATTGGACTTCATTGGGCGGTTGTTAAAATAACTTGTGTTAAAATTATAAATTTTGTTTATAAACAAAATTATAATGGCCAATAAAGTTTCAGCAAAAACAAAAAGATTTGACTACGTAGATATCGCAAGATTTTACGGTATCTTTTTAGTTTATTACGGTCATGTGGTTGAACGTTTCATGTATCTTAAAATTGAAGCAGCAGCACTTCAATATAAATACATCTACTCTTTTCATATGGTTTTATTCTTTTTTTTATCAGGAATGGTAATTTCTGAAAAAACTTTAAAATTATCTTTTGTAGGCTTCATTAAGAAAAAATTTAAGACAAGAGTCATTCCTTACTTATTTTTTAATTTTATTTTATTAGTCTTATCTTTATTCTTGCAACGAGATTTTCCTCCTTTTCCACTAGAGACAGTTCAAGATTATTTTAGAACTATTGGTTTTACTCTTATCGGCGTATCTATTTTTAATATACCAACGTGGTTTATTATGGCTTTATTTGCCGTAGAACTCATTCATTACTTTTTAAATAGATTTTACAAAGATGGATTTAGAAATAAATTCTTTTTTATAATCCTTTTTTATTTTGCAGGATATTATTTAAACCTAAATATTCAGTTTATTAGTTTTGAAAAAATTATAGGCATTAATTATTATCTGTTTCATGAAGCGATCATTATGTTTAGTTTCTATCTGATCGGTAGTTCAGCAATTAAATGCAATCACATCAAAGATTTAAATTTTAATAAAAGTTTAATTTATTCACTTCTTGGAGTTTTAGTAATTTATTTTACTTATAATCTAAACCAGGGACCGTTCAGGTATCTTGATGCAGTAGTTATTTTACTTTCTGGGCATGGACATATTTTTTGGTTTCCATTCACTGCTATTGCAGGCTGTATGACTATTATTTATTTAGCTAGAGCAAGTATTAGTTTGAAATTTTTTAGTTTTTTAGGAAAAAATATAATTACCGTATATTGTTTTAATGGAATTTTTTACCACTCCTTTAACGGACCTTTCGCAGTTTATATGTCTAATGTGATGCCAATGAATTATTTTAATTTAACTTTTGTTAGTACGGTGTTTAGTATTCTAACTATGGGCTTATCTATTCCATTTATCTTTCTCTTCAATAAATACTGCCCACAATTAATTGGTAAAAAATAGTGGACAAAGAAAATTTAAAAGGTGTTGCCGCATTACTTGTACATGTTGCTAGGGTTGATGAAGCTTATACCGATAAAGAAAAGCAAATAATTAAAAGTTTTATAAATTCTTTTAATGAAAGTGATGGCGAATTAATCTTAAAAGAAGCAGAGGAATTAGAATCGAATTCTAATCAGCTTTTAAGTTTTACTCGTGCCGTCAAAGATCAGGAATTAGAAGTTAAAAAAGAAATCATTGAACATCTTTGGAAAATAATTATTTCAGATCAAAACGTTGATCATTATGAAGCTAATTTAATGCGAAGAATTTGTGGACTTATCTATTTTCCAGATAAATT
>VTPM01000006.1 GCA_008638125.1 Pelagibacteraceae bacterium | reverse complement strand
GAAGAAGCTTCAGATATTTCAAAAGAATTTTATTTATCCTGTTTAGTTGATAGAGGAAGCTCAAAAATAGCTTTCATTAGTAGTACAGAAGGTGGAATGGACATTGAAAAAGTTGCTTCAGAAACTCCGGAAAAAATAATTACGACCAAAGTAGATTTGAAAAGCGAAATTGATATAGATGAAATTGAGAGAGTAATAAAAATATTTAATTTTAACAGTGAACAAAAAATTACTGCACAAAAACTAATTAAAGCTTTATATAAAATATTAATTCAAAAAGACGCTACTTTAATAGAGATCAATCCCTTAATTATTACCAAGGATCAAAGAATTATCTGCTTGGACGCAAAAATGAATTTTGATGATAATGCAATTTTTAGACAGGTAGATATTTTAAATTTGAGAGATTTAAACGAAGAGGATCCTGCAGAAATAGAAGCAAGCAAGCATGATCTGGCATATATCAAGCTTAACGGCTCAATAGGATGTATGGTCAATGGAGCAGGATTAGCAATGGCTACAATGGATATTATAAAATTATATGGAGAAGAACCTGCTAATTTTTTAGATGTTGGTGGTGGCGCTTCTAAAGAAAAAGTTTCTGCTGCATTTAAATTAATCCTCTCAGATAAGAATGTTAAAGGGATATTGATCAATATTTTTGGAGGTATAATGCGTTGTGATGTTATAGCCGAAGGAGTTATTGAGGCAGCAAAAGAGACTAATTTAAAAGTACCTTTGGTAGTTAGATTAGCAGGGACAAATTTTCAAGAAGGAAAAGACATTCTAGATAAATCTGGATTAAAAATATTATCAGCATCTGATTTAAATGATGCTGCAAAAAAAATTGTAGAGGCAATCAAGTAATGTCTGTACTAGTTAATAAAAATACAAAAGTAATTTGCCAAGGGTTTACTGGTACGCATGGCACTTTTCATTCTGAGCAAGCTTTAAAATATGGAACTCAGTTAGTTGGAGGTGTTACTCCTAAAAAAGGTGGGCAGAAACATTTAGGATTACCTGTATTTGATACTGTGGAAGATGCAAAAAAACATACAGGTGCAGACGCTACGATGATATATGTTCCTCCAAAATTTGCAGCTGCGGCAATCATTGAGGCAATTGATGCTAAGATTGAATTAATTGTTTGCATAACTGAGGGCATTCCAGTCATCGATATGATAAAAGTTAAACAAATCTTAGCTAAAAGCAAAAGTAGATTAATCGGACCAAACTGTCCCGGGATCATTACACCTGATGAATGTAAAATTGGAATAATGCCAGGCAACATTCACAAAAAAGGGTCTGTTGGTATTGTTTCAAGATCAGGAACTTTAACTTACGAAGCAGTAGCACAAACATCTGTATTAGGGATGGGTCAATCTACTTGTATTGGCATAGGAGGAGACCCGATTAATGGAACAAATTTTATAGATTGTTTAGACTTATTCTTAAAAGACGAAGAAACAAAATCTATCGTTATGATAGGGGAAATTGGTGGCTCAGCTGAAGAAGAAGCAGCTGAATTTGTAAAAAAATCAAAAATCAAAAAACCTATGGTAGGTTTTATTGCTGGTTTAACCGCACCTCCAGGAAGAAGAATGGGTCATGCTGGAGCAATTATATCTGGTGGCAAAGGTGGAGCAAACGATAAGATAGAAATAATGAAGTCTGCAGGAATTTTAATATCAAAATCTCCAGCAGATATTGGCAAAACCTTGCTTGAAAAACTTAATAGTTGATAAAAAATAAATTATGTTAATATGAGATATTAAAATGTCATCATCTCAAGATAATAACATATTTAAAAAAACATCATTCTTAGCTGGCAACAATTCCGCATTTATAGAGGACTTTTATGCTGACTATCTAAACGATCCAAGTTCTCTTCCACCTGGCTGGAAAGAATTTTTTGATGGATTAAATGAAAACAAAGATTCATTAAGTAAAAGTCTCGAAGGGCCTAGTTGGGCGCCAAAGAAAAAAGTTAAAAAAAATAACTATAGTTTAGAAGATTTAATTTTTGATAATAATCAAAAAGAAGAGAAAATTTTATCACCTTCATTATTGCAAGATGCCGCAAAAGATTCTGTAAGGGCTATTATGTTAATTCGTGCTTATAGAATTAGAGGTCATTTAATTGCAAATTTAGACCCACTTGGGTTAATGAAACGTGAAGAACATTCTGAGTTAAAAATTGAAACATATGGTTTTACTAAAAATGATTTAAATAAAAAAATATTTATAGATGGTGTACTTGGCTTACAAGAAGCAACTCTTGCAGAAATTTTAGAAATTCTAAAAAAAACTTATTGTGGAACTATTGGTTACGAGTTTATGCATATGGGGGATCCTGATGAAAAAGCGTGGATTAGAGATAGAATTGAAGGACCAGAAAAAGAAGTTAGTTTTACGGAGAATGGAAAAAAAGCAATTTTTAATAAAATTGTTGAAGCAGAAGGTTTTGAAAAATATCTACATGTAAAATTTGTTGGCACAAAAAGATTTGGTCTAGATGGTGGTGAAAGTTTAATACCTGCTTTAGAACAAATTATTAAAAGAGGTGGAAATTTAGGTGTTAAGGAAATTAAAATTGGAATGCCACATCGTGGAAGATTAAATGTTCTTGCAAATGTAATGGGCAAACCATTTAGGGCAATTTTTAGTGAGTTTTTTGGAAGCTCAGTTACAGCTAAAAGAGAATTTGAAGGAGACGTAAAGTATCATCTGGGTGCTTCTTCTAATAGAGAGTTTGATGGAAATTTAGTTCACATAAGTTTAACTGATAATCCATCTCACCTTGAGGCAGTCAACCCAGTTGTACTTGGACAGGTCAGAGCAAAACAATTTTTTCATAAAGATCCTGAAAGAAAGAAAGTGATACCAGTATTAATTCATGGCGATGCAGCTTTTGCAGGACAGGGTGTTGTAGCAGAATGTTTTGCGATGTCTGGGTTGCCAGGTCATAATACCGGGGGAACAATTCATATTATTGTAAATAATCAAATAGGATTTACGACTGCACCTCGTTTTGCAAGATCATCACCTTACCCGAGCGATGTAGCAAAAATTGCTCAAGCACCAATTTTACATGTTAATGGAGATGACCCAGAAGCAGTTGTTCACTGTGCAAAAATTGCAACTGAGTTTAGACAACAATTTAATCGAGATGTTGTTATTGATATGTTTTGCTACAGGCGTTATGGACACAATGAGGGAGATGAGCCTTCTTTTACTCAGCCGTTAATGTATCAAACAATTAAAACTCATCCGACAACTTTAAAAATTTATTCAAAAAAATTGGAAGATCAAAGTTTATTATCTAGTGAAGAATCTAATCAAGAAGTAGATAAGTTTAAGGTATTTTTAGAAAAAGAATTTGAAGAGTCTAAAAACTATAAACAAGAAATGAAATGGTTTGATGGTGTTTGGTCTAGATTCATTCCTGCACCAGGAAAAGATAGAAGAGGAATAACAGGTGTAAGTAAAGACAAAATAATTAATATAGGAAAAAAAATTACTTCAATCCCAAATGATTTTAAAATTCACAAAACTTTAGAAAAAATCTTTGAAACTAAACATAAAATGTTTACAGATAATATTCCTATAGATTGGTCCACAGCTGAAGCCCTGGCATTTGGAACTTTGCTTGAGGATGGTTTTTCAGTAAGACTATCAGGCCAAGACTCTGGAAGAGGAACTTTCAGTCAAAGACATTCAGTTTTAAGAAATCAAGAAAGTCACGAGAGATACATTCCTTTAAATAATATCTCAAAAGAACAAAAAAAATTTGAAGTTATAGATAGCTTACTTTCTGAATTTGCTGTTCTCGGTTTTGAATTTGGCTACTCACTTTCAGAACCAGATACATTAGTTTTATGGGAAGCACAATTTGGTGACTTTGCAAATGGTGCGCAAATCATAATTGATCAATTTATTATGTCTGGTGAAGCAAAATGGGGAAGAGCAAGTGGGCTTGTTTTATTATTACCTCATGGATATGAAGGTCAAGGTCCAGAACATTCATCTGCGCGATTGGAGAGATATTTACAAATGTGTGCTCAGGACAATGTTCAGGTTGTTAATTGCACAACACCAGCAAATTATTTCCATGCTCTTAGAAGGCAAATGCATAGAGATTTCAGAAAACCTTTAATTATAATGACCCCAAAATCTCTGCTAAGACACAAACAATGTGTGTCTTATTTAGATGATTTTACAAAAGAAAATACTTTTCACAGAGTACTACCTGATAGAGCGTATAATAAAGATTTCGGGTTGATTAAATTAAAAGAAGATAAAAAAATTAAAAAAGTAATTATTTGTTCGGGAAAAATTTATTTTGATTTAATCGATGCTAGAGAAAAAACAAAAAACGATGAAGTAGCAGTTATAAGAATAGAACAAATTTATCCTTTCCCTGTAAAGAGACTAGGCAAAGAACTTAAAAGATATACAAACGCAGATTTCTATTGGTGCCAAGAAGAGCCTCTAAATATGGGAGCTTGGAATACCGTTAAGAGGTATATAGACAGAACACTTGAAATAATTAATTTTAATACAAAAAGTGTTGAATATATTGGTAGAAGACCATCTGCCTCAACAGCTACTGGAAATTTAAACAAACATCTTGCACAACAAAAAGAAATATTAGAAAAGGTGGTTGGAAAAATTAATTAATGTCTAATCAAATATTAGTCCCAGCACTTGGAGAGTCTGTAACTGAAGCAACAGTTGCAAAGTGGCTTAAAAGTGAAGGCGACAGAGTAAATGCTGACGAGGCTATCGTAGAACTTGAGACGGATAAGGTAAATGTTGAAGTCCCAGCTCCTTCAAGTGGTGTAATTGACAAAATCGCTATTAAAGAAGGTCAAACTGTAAACGTTGGAACTTTACTTGGAACAATAAGCCAATCAAAAAAAGCTGTTAACAATACTCCTGTTGAGGAAAAAAAATATACCCCACCCCCAAAGAAACCAGAGCCTATCAAAGTAGTTAAAGAAAAAGAAGAAGTAAAAGTTTTTGAAAGTTCTGAAGAACCTTTAATTTTAACAAATCCACAAGAAGATGAAGTGGTTGAACAAAAATCAAAAATTACCTCTAAAACAATTTCGCCTGCTGCAAGAAAAATTGCCGCTGAGTCAAACATTAATATAAATGAAATAAATGGTTCTGGAAAAAATGGAGTTATCTTAAAGGAAGATCTTCTTGGATTAATGGGATCTAAACCTAGTCCTTCTGACAGAAAAGTTACTCATGGACCAGAAGAGAGAATTAAGATGACTAGGTTGCGAATGACTATCGCTAAAAGATTAAAAGAAGCACAAGATAATGCTGCAATGCTAACGACTTTTAATGAAGTTGATATGAGCACCATAATATCTATGAGAAACGAATACAAAGAAGAGTTTCAAAAAAGATATTCCACAAAATTAGGGTTTATGTCTTTTTTTGTTAAAGCTTGTGTTGTGGGTTTAAAAAATTACCCAGTAGTAAATGCAGAAATTCAAGGAGATGAAATTATTTATAAAAATTACTACAACATAAGTATAGCAGTTGGAACAGATAGAGGCTTAGTAGTTCCAGTATTAAGAAATACTGATGAGATGTCTTTTGCAGATATTGAAAAAAATATTACGCAACTAGGAGAAAAAGCTAGAGATGGAAAAATAGTAATTGAAGATTTACAAGGAGGAACGTTTACGATTACAAATGGAGGAATTTATGGTTCAATGTTATCAACTCCTATTTTAAATCCCCCACAATCAGCAGTTTTAGGAATGCACAATATTGTAGAAAGACCAGTAGTTATTAATAAGAAAATTGAAATACGTCCAATGATGTATCTAGCCTTGTCTTACGATCACAGAATTATTGACGGTAAAGAAGCTGTATCTTTTTTAAAAATTGTCAAAGACTGTCTTGAGGATCCAAGAAGGTTATTTTTAAATTTATAAATTTATGGATAATAATTTTGATGTAATTGTAATAGGCGGTGGCCCAGGTGGTTACGTATGTGCGATCAGGGCTGCTCAACTAGGTTTAAAAACTGCCTGTGTAGAGTCCAGAGGTACTTTAGGGGGTACGTGTTTAAATGTTGGTTGCATTCCATCAAAAAGTCTTTTGAATATGTCAGAGTCGTATCATAAAGCACATAAAGAATTTCAATCTCAAGGTATAGAGTTTAGTGATCTAAAATTAAATTTAGATAAAATGATGTCCAGTAAAAACAAATCAGTGCAAACTTTAACTAAAGGAATAGAATTTTTATTCAAAAAAAATAAAGTTACATATTTAAAAGGAAAAGGAGTTTTATTTTCAGAAAATGATGTGGTTGTTTACGAAGGTGAAAAAAAGACATCTTACAAATCAAAAAATATAGTACTAGCTACAGGCTCAGCGCCTTCTTCACTTCCAGGAATAGAAATTGACGAACAAAATATTGTTTCATCCACTGGTGCTTTAGAATTTAAAGAGGTGCCTAAAAATTTTGCAGTTATTGGCGGTGGGGTTATAGGTTTAGAAATGGGTTCAGTTTGGTCAAGACTTGGTTCAAATGTAACAGTTTTAGAATATTTAGATCACATTACTCCAGGAATGGACAAAGAGGTTTCGTCAGAATTTCTTAAAATTTTAACAAAACAAGGTATTAAATTTAAATTAAGTTCAAAAGTAACTGCTGTGACTAATAAAGGTAATCAGGTTGAGGTTTCTTTTGAAAATAACCAGACTTCTCAAAAAGAAGTGTTGTTAGTTGATAAAGTGCTCGTTGCTGTTGGACGAAAACCATACACAGAGGGATTAAATTTAAATAAATTAGGAATAAAAAAAGATCCTCAAGGCAGAATAGAAGTAAACGAGAAATTACAAAGCAGCATAAAAAATATTTATGCAATTGGAGATATAATCAAAGGACCTATGTTGGCACATAAAGCCGAAGAAGAAGGCATAGCAGTTGCTGAAATTATTGCGGGTCAGGCTGGACATGTAAACTATAATACAATTCCTGGTGTTATCTATACCTCCCCAGAGGTAGCGGTTATAGGAAAAACAGAAGAAGAATTAAAAAAAGAAAATATTAATTATAAAGTTGGAAAATTTCCATTTCTGGCAAACTCAAGAGCCAAAGTTAATAATGAACCAGATGGATTTGTAAAAATTTTAGCTGAAAGCAAAACAGATAGAGTTTTAGGTGTTCATATGATTGGACCGCACACAGGTGATTTAATCGCAGAAATGGGATTAGCTATGGAATTTGGTGCAAGTGCAGAAGATATAGCGCGAACTTGCCATGCTCATCCAACTTATACGGAAGCAGTAAAAGAAGCAGCTTTAGCTATCGATAAAAGAGCAATTCATTTTTAATTGATATAATATCAATTAGATTCACAAAAATGAAAGTTCCAGTTTTAGTTCCAAAAATATTTAATTTTCCTTTTACCTATGATTCTGGATCTATACAAAATCTAAAGATTGGCGATTTAGTTATTGTTCCTTTTGGTAAGTCTAGTGAAATAGGAATTATTTGGGATAAAATTCAACCTTCACTAAAAGAATTTAAAATAAAAAAAATAGAAAAAAGAATAGATAATTTTAAGATTAATAAAAGTTTAGTCGATTTTATTAATTGGTTTTCAACATACAATTTAGCCTCAAAAGGCATGGTATTAAAGATGTGCTTAGGTGATAAAAAAAATGTATCTAAAATTGAAAATCAAGAAAAATATGATTTAACTAAAAGTAGTTCAGAATTTACCTTAAACAACGAACAAAAGAAGAGCTTAGAGGATTTAAGAAATTTTGGGAATAAATTTAATGTATCATTACTTCAAGGTGTCACGGGTTCAGGTAAAACTATAGTTTATTTTAATAGGGCAAAAGAAATTTTAGAACAAGGCAAACAAGTATTAATTTTATTACCAGAAATCTTTTTAACTAATCAATTTAAAGATCGTTTTAAAGAATTTTTTAAATTCGACCCATTAATATGGCATTCAAAAATAGGCATAAAAGCAAAGAGAAAAATTTGGCAAAATATTATTTATGGTAATGCCAATATAGTAATAGGAGCTCGATCTTCCTTGTTATTACCATTTAAAAAACTGGGTTTAATTATTTTAGATGAAGAACATGACCCATCCTACAAACAAGATGAGGGAATTATTTATCATGCCCGTGATATGGC
The DNA here is from genome assembly GCA_008638125.1 of Pelagibacteraceae bacterium. GTDB lineage: Bacteria > Pseudomonadota > Alphaproteobacteria > Pelagibacterales > Pelagibacteraceae > Pelagilacustribacter. The sequence continues at coordinate 23,449 of VTPM01000006.1, read as the reverse complement.
AATATCAAGAGCATCATTTGAAAATATACCTATTCATTTAGTTTCAGCCGTTCCATCACTTGAGACTTTTAATAATATTAAAAATAAAAAATATAATCATACTAAATTAGATAAAAGATTTAATCAGACGCCTCTTCCTGAAACGATTGTTGTAAATTTAAATGAGGAGAAGATGGCAAGTAATAAATTTATTTCTGAAAAAACTATAAAATTAATTAGTAGCTATTTGGAAAAAAAGGAACAAATTTTATTTTTTTTAAACAGAAGAGGTTATGCACCTTTTTTAATTTGTAAAAAATGTGGCTATAAACATTTGTGTCCTAATTGTTCTATTTACTTAACATATCATAAATCTATTAATAAACTTGTTTGCCATCACTGTGGGTTAAAAAATGATAAAGACAAAAAATGCAAAATTGATAATGAAAAATGTGATTTTAGAATGCATGGACCTGGTGTTGAAAAAATTTTTGAAGAATTAAAATCAATATTTCCAAATAAAAATATTGAAATATTTTCAAGTGATTTTTTAGCAAAAAAAGAAAAAACTGAGTCGATAATAAAAAGAATTGAAAACAATAAAATTGATATTATCGTTGGAACTCAATTAATTTCAAAAGGTTTTAATTTTCCAAAACTTAATTGCATCGTTGTAGTAGATGCTGATTTTTCTGGTATGGGTTATGATTTAAGAACTACAGAGAAAAATATTCAACTTTACAATCAATTAAGTGGAAGGGCGGGTAGATTTTCAAAAAACTCTACAATTATCTATCAAACAATTATGCCTTTGAATGAAACATTGAGAGATGTTTTAGAAAACAATCCAGAAAAATTTTTAAATAGTGAATTAGTCGTTAGAAAAAATAAAAATTTACCTCCCTATTCTAGATTAATAGCATTAATTGTAGCTTCTAATTCTAGCCAAGACAGTTTTCGTGCTGCTCAAGAAATAAAAAAAAGATTAAAAGTTTTAAATAATTTGGAAGTACTTGGCCCTGTTGAGTCACCCCTTTTTAGGATTAAAAAAAAGTACAGAACTAGGCTTTTAATAAGGTCAAATAATACAGTTTTAATCCAAAAAAATGTCAGAAAAGTTCTTGAAAATTTGACTATATCTAAAAAAATAAAACTTACGGTTGATGTTGACCCTATAAATTTTAGCTAAATATAATCTGCTATCTTGATCGGTAAGAGTGCTTATGATAGGAAACCTCATCTTATTCAAATTTCTAAATTAGGAGCATAAATTGAGTTCTAACAAGTCTTTTTCAACAGAAACTGCTAATAGGTATGCATTAGCATTATTTGAACTAGCAAATGAAAATTCTGAGTTGGAGATAGTTGAAAAAAATATTCAAGATTTATTGCAAATATATAACTCTAGTAGTGACTTAAAAAATTTCATTAAAAACCCAACTCAATCTCAATTTAATCAACTCAAAGTTATTCAAGAGTTATCTAGTAAGATGAATTTATCAAAAGTTGTAAATAATTTTTTATCAATTTTAGTGACTAAGAGAAGAATATTTTTCTTAAACAATATCTTTCAGAATTTTTTAATTTTAGTCTCAAAAAAAAGAGGAGAACTTAAAGCTTCTTTAGTTTCATCAAAAAATTTATCTGACGATGAACTCCAAAACCTAAATAAAGAATTGTCTCAAACAATAGGAACTTCAATAAAATTTGATTATAAAGTGGATGAAAGTTTAATAGGTGGTTTGCAAATGCAAATAGGAAGTTTAATGGTTGATACTTCAATCAAAAATAAATTGAGAAAATATGAACAAATAATGTTAGAGGTATAAAATGCAAATTAATCCATCAGAAGTTACAAAAATTTTAAAAGAGCAAATAAAAAATTTTGGAGACAAAGCTGAAGTTTCTGAAATTGGAAAAGTGCTTTCCGTTGGTGATGGAATAGCGAGAGTTTTTGGCCTTGATAATGTTCAGGCCGGAGAGATGGTTGAGTTTGAAGATGGGTCAAAAGGAATGGCTTTAAACCTTGAAAGTGAAAATGTCGGAGTTGTAATTTTTGGTGATGATAGAAAAATAACTGAGGGCAGCACTGTTAAAAGAACCGGAGCTATTGTAGATGCTCCCGTTGGAAAAGAACTTTTAGGAAGAGTTTTAGACGGATTAGGGAATCCAATTGACGGCAAAGGAAACTTAAGTGAAAAAATTGAAAGAAAGAGAGTTGAAGTTAAAGCTCCAGGAATTATTCCTAGAAAATCAGTAAGTGAGCCTATGCAAACTGGATTGAAAGCGATAGATACTTTAATTCCAGTTGGAAGAGGTCAAAGGGAATTAATCATTGGAGATCGACAAACAGGAAAAACCGCTGTTGCAATTGATACAATCATAAATCAAAAAGCTATCAATGAGTCTGATGATGAAAAGAAAAAATTATATTGCATCTATGTTGCTATAGGTCAAAAGCGATCTACGGTAGCTCAAATTGTTAAAACTTTAGAAGATGCTGGTGCGATGAAATACACAACTGTAGTAGCAGCGACAGCTTCTGATGCAGCACCACTTCAATTTTTAGCACCTTACACAGGTTGTACCATTGGAGAATATTTCAGAGATAATGGAATGCATGCCTTAATTATTTATGATGATTTATCTAAGCAAGCCGTTGCTTATAGACAGATGTCTTTACTTTTAAGAAGACCTCCTGGGCGAGAAGCATATCCTGGAGACGTTTTTTATTTACATAGTAGACTTTTAGAAAGAGCAGCAAAATTAAACGATGCAAACGGTGGAGGTTCTTTAACAGCTTTGCCTATTATTGAAACTCAAGCTGGAGACGTTTCTGCTTACATACCTACTAACGTTATTTCTATTACAGATGGTCAGATTTTTTTGGAAACACAATTATTTAACCAAGGGATTAGACCAGCAGTAAACGTTGGTTTATCTGTATCTCGGGTAGGTTCAGCAGCACAAACAAAAGCTATGAAAAAAGTTGCTGGATCAATTAAACTTGAATTAGCACAGTATCGTGAGATGGCAGCTTTTGCTCAGTTTGGATCAGATTTAGACGCAGCCACACAAAAATTACTTAATAGAGGAGCAAAACTAACAGAGCTGTTAAAACAAAATCAATACTCTCCCATGACGGTTGCTGAACAAGTTATTTCGGTGTTTACAGGCGTTAGAGGATATTTAGATGATGTAGATTTAAGTAAAATCAAAGAGTTTGAAAGAGGCATATTAGAAAAAATAAGAAATGAAAAAAGTGAAATCATTAGTTCAATTGAGTCTACTGGCAATTTAGAAAAAGACATGGAAGAAAGTTTAATACAAACAATACAAGATTTTAAAAAAAGTAAAAAATAATGGCTAGTTTAGACGATTTAAGAAAAAGAATAACCAGCGTTAAGTCTACGCAAAAAATTACTAAAGCTATGAAAATGGTAGCCGCAGCTAAACTTCGAAAAGCTCAGGAAAGTGCTGAAAAAGGAAGACCTTATAGTGAAAAAATGAGAAATATAATTTTAAACTTAACAGAGTCTATTAACGATCCTTCTAATGCGCCAAAGCTATTAGTTGGAACTGGTAAAGACCAAACATATCTTTGTGTTGTTATGACTTCTGACAGAGGGTTATGCGGAGGGTTTAATTCAAATATTTGTAGATTAGCAAAAAATCATTTCTCAAAAATTTTGTCTGAAGGTAAAGAGTTAAAAATTATTACTATCGGATCAAAGGGTCATGATCAGCTTAAAAGAGAATACGGAAGATATATAATTAAAAAACTAAGTTTTAAAGATAAGAAAAAAATATCATTTTTAGAAGCTGATGAAGTTGGAAAAATTATCATAGATTTATTTGATAAAAATGAATTTGATAAGTGCATATTATTTTTTAACAATTTTAAAAATGTAGTTACTCAAATACCTCAAGCACAACAAATCATTCCAGCTGAAAAAAAAGAAGCAACTAAAGAAAAAAATGAAAATTTTTATGAATTTGAACCTGATGAAGATGAGATATTGGAGGATTTATTACCAAAAAATATTTCTACACAAGTTTTTAAGGCCTTCTTAGAAAACTCAGCTAGTGAACAGGGTTCAAGAATGACAGCAATGGATAATGCCACTAGAAATGCTGGCGATTTAGTAAATAAATTAACCATCGTTTATAATAGAAGCAGACAGGCAGCTATTACTAAAGAATTAATAGAAATAATATCAGGAGCAGAAAGTTTATAATTATGAGCAAAAATGGAAAAATTACACAAATAATAGGTGCAGTAGTAGATGTAAGTTTTGAGTCAGATTTACCAGAAATCTACACAGCTTTAGAAGTGAGCAATCAGGGAAATAAACTTGTATTAGAAGTAGCCCAGCATTTAGGTGAAGGTGGAGTTAGAACTATAGCGATGGATTCCACTGAAGGATTAAAAAGAGGTGACGTAGTAGTAAATACTGGCGCACCAATAAGCGTGCCTGTTGGACCTGAAACATTAGGTAGAATTATAAATGTAATTGGTGAACCAATCGATGATCGAGGTGTAGTAAAAACAAAAGAGAAATGGCCAATTCATAGACAGGCTCCTAAATTTACAGATCAAGCAACTGAAACTGAAATGTTGGTTACAGGTATCAAGGTTATAGATCTTTTAGCTCCTTATGCTAAAGGTGGAAAAGTCGGTTTATTTGGAGGAGCTGGTGTTGGTAAAACAGTAACCATTATGGAACTAATAAACAACGTTGCGAAAGCACATGGAGGATTTTCTGTTTTCGCGGGAGTTGGTGAAAGAACGCGAGAAGGAAATGATCTGTATCATGAAATGATCGAGTCAGGAGTAATCAAACCAGATGGTCCAGGTTCCAAAGCAGCATTAGTTTATGGACAAATGAATGAACCTCCTGGAGCAAGAGCTAGGGTAGCATTAACAGGTTTAACTGTAGCAGAATATTTTAGAGATCAAGAGGGACAAGACGTATTATTATTTATAGATAATATTTTTAGATTTACTCAAGCAGGTTCAGAAGTTTCTGCTTTATTGGGAAGAATACCTTCAGCGGTTGGTTATCAACCAACATTAGCAACTGATATGGGAAATTTACAAGAGCGAATTACTTCTACAAGCAAGGGTTCAATTACTTCAGTACAAGCTATTTATGTTCCAGCGGATGATTTAACAGATCCTGCGCCCGCAACATCTTTTGCACACTTAGATGCAACTACAGTTCTTTCACGGCAAATTGCTGAACTTGGAATTTATCCAGCAGTTGACCCTCTAGACTCTACATCAAGAATTTTAGATCCTAGAATTGTGGGTGAAGATCATTACCGTGTAGCTAGAGAAGTTCAAAAAATTTTGCAAGCGTACAAATCATTGCAGGATATTATTGCTATCTTAGGAATGGATGAGTTATCAGAGGAAGATAAACTTACAGTGGCTCGAGCAAGAAAAATTATGAGATTTTTATCTCAACCATTCTTTGTTGCAGAAGTATTCACTGGTTCACCAGGAAAATTAGTTGATTTAGAGTCAACAATTAAAGGTTTTGATGCTATTTGCAAAGGTGATTATGATCATTTGCCAGAGTCTGCTTTTTATATGGTCGGTCCAATCGAAGAAGCAGTTGCAAAAGCTGAGAAAATGGCTCAAGACACTAAATAAAAATGTCAGATTTATTTAAATTTGAAATAATTACTCCTGATCAAACAATTTTAAATTCTGAAACAAACCAAGTTACAATTCCAGCTTACGAAGGTTTATTGACCATACTTAAAGATCATATTTCTTTAGTAACCTTCTTAAGACCAGGATTTATTGAGGCTTATTTAAATAATAAAATTGAAAAATACTATGTAGAAGAGGGAACAGTAGAGTTTTCAGACAACAAGTTGCTAATCTTATCTTCTTCAGCCATAAAACTAGAAAAACTTAATAGAGAAAAAATTGATAAAATGATTAGTGAATCCAAATCACTTTTACAGAATACTGAAATCAAAGATAAAGAAAAATATATCTTAAGTCACAAAATAGATACTTTGCAACAAATTAATTAATTTTTTTTAATTCAGATAAAATTTTTTCGTAAATTTTTTTTTTAAATGGAACAATTAAATCTGGTAGTTTTTCCATTTCTACCCACTTCCATTCAATAAATTCTGCATTTTTTGTATTAATGTTAATTTCGTTATCGCTACCTAAAAATTTAACAAAAAACCATTTCTGTTTTTGACCTCTATATTTTCCTCCCCATATTTTACCAAGAAGCTCCTTTGGTAAATCATATTGAAGCCATTCTTTTAGTTCTTTAATAATTTTAATCGATACGATGCTTGTTTCTTCAGCTAATTCTCTTTTCATAGCAGACAATAAATCTTCATTTTGATCTACTCCACCTTGAGGCATTTGCCATTTATCTGTTGGATTATCTTTTCTTTTACCAACAAACACTTGTTTTTTTGAATTAAGAACAACTATTCCAACCCCAGTTCTTAAAGGAAGAGAATTATCATTCATTTACGATTTTAGTAATTTTATAGCGTAATCTAGTTGATTATCAGTATCGGAATTTATTCTAAAGTCATCACCTTTTTCTTCAACAAAGATGTCAGGCATTACTCCTACATCCGAAATAGATTTGCCTGATGGTAAATAATACTTAGAAATAGTTAATCTAATTCCACCACCATTTTTTAAAGGAATTATCGATTGTACAGAACCTTTGCCATATGTGTGTTCACCTAAGATAATCGCTCTTTTGTGATCTTTTAATGCTCCAGAAACTATTTCTGATGCAGAGGCAGAACCTTGATTAATAATAACGATTAATGGTTTTCCACTTATTTCATCGCCTTTTCGAGAAAAAAAACGTCTTGTCTCATTTATTTTTCTTCCCTTAGTAGATACAATCTCTCCATCATCTAGGAAAAAGTCTGTTATATTAATTGCTTGAGTTAAAAGTCCCCCAGGATTATTTCTTAGATCTAATATGTATCCATTAAGCTTACTATTTTTTTCAAAATTATTTATATAGCTTAGTAATTGTTTATCGCTGTTTTCGTTAAAAGACTTTAATCTTAAATATCCTATCTCTTTTTCGTCACCAATAATTTTTGCTTCTACAGATTTAACCTCTATCACTGCTCTTTTTATTTTGAATTCAAGAGCTTTTTTTTCATTTCTTCTTCTTACAGTTAAATTAATTTCAGTTCCAACAGGACCTCTCATTAATTCAACTGCTTCCGTTAATGATTTCCCTTGCACTTGTTCATTATTAATTCTTACAATGTAGTCGCCAGCTTTGATTCCAGCTTTTGCAGCAGGCGTATCATCTATGGGCGCAATCACTTTTACAACTCCAGATTCCATTCCAATTTCTATTCCTAATCCACCAAACTCTCCTTTAGTATCAGTTTGCATTCCTTCAAATGATTTTGGACTCATGTAAGCTGAATATGGATCTAAAGATTGAAGTACTCCATTAATAGCAGAGTCCATTACTTCCGCTTGATCAATTTCATCGACATATTCTTGTTTAATAGTTTCTAAAACTTCACTAAATAAATCTATTTTTTCATAAAGCTCATTAGTACTTTTTGAATATGAATGATTAATATTGAAGAAACTTAAAATTATAATTGTAAAAAATAATATAGTTTTTTTCATATTAAAGCTTTTTCTTTTGGTATTGGCTCTGACCACATTTTTTCTAAATCATAAAAATCTCTTTTTTCAGGGTGAAATAAATGGATTATAATATCCATTGCATCTACAAGCTTCCAATCATTACTTTCTCTACCTTCAATTCTGCAATCATTAACTCCAATTTTTTTTAATTCAGAAACTAAATTTTCTGCTAAAGACTGAAGATGTCTCGATGACGTTCCTGATGCAATAATCATATAGTCAGCTATATAAGATTTTTTTTTTAAATCTATAGAAACAATATCCTTAGCCTTATTACTGTCTAATATTTGTTCTATTTGATTTTTAATTTCGCTAATTTTCATCAATAGTTAATTAAGTTTTTTTCTTAATTCAGTTGAGGAAATATTTATATGTTTACTTTTAAAGAATAATATTTTTTTCACTTTCTTTAATATAACAGATTTTTTTGCTTTTTGATCGTAGTCCTTTCTTGGAAAAACTGCAATATTTACAAGTTTTATTAATTGTTTATGATTTTTCCATTTGTGAAGATTAATCAAATTATCTGCACCTATTATTAGGAAAAATTCTGAATTATTATATTTTTTCTTAAAATATTTAATTAAGTCAATAGTTGCGTTGGATTTAATTTTGTCCTCAAATGAAGAAACAGTAATTTTATTATTTTTTTTTACTAATTTTTTACTTTTTATAATACGATGATTTAAAGAAAAATAAGTTTTTTTTTTAAAAGGATTTTTTTTGGTAACACACCAGAATAATTTTTTTAGTTTTAGCTTTTTTATTGCAATTTTTGAAATTTTTAAATGCCCATAGTGTGGCGGGTCAAAGCTTCCGCCATATATTCCAATTCGTTTAAGATTAGATTTAATCATTAGAATTTAATTTCTAATAATGCCTTTTCCAGAAACAATATATTTATAAGAAGTTAATTGATTAATGCCTACCGGTCCTCTTGGAGGTAATTTATTTGTTGATATACCAATCTCACCTCCAAAACCAAATTCTCCTCCATCAGCAAATTGAGTAGAAACATTGTGCATCGCAATCGCACTATTTACACCATTTAAAAATTTCTCTGCCGTTTTTGTATTGTTAGTAATGATGCTATCTGTGTGCATAGTACCATATTTAAGGATATGATTTTTTGCTTCATCAACACCATTGACTGATTTTATAGATATTTTTGCATCTAAATATTCTGTACGCCAGTCTAATTCTGTCGCTAATTTAAATTTATTGTTGAACATTTTATTAATTTCTTTGTCTACTATTATTTCACATCCTAGAGAAAGAAGTTTATTGATAATTGGTATAGAAAATTTAGTTAATTTTCTTTTATCAATTAATAAAGTCTCCACAGCTCCACATATACTAGTTCTTCTCATTTTAGCATTAGCAACTATCTTTGTAGCCATATTTACATCAGCGTCTTTATCAACATAAATATGACATAAGCCTTCAAGATGTCCAATTACATGTATTCGAGATAGTCGTTGAACTTTTTTTACTAATTCTTTTCCTCCTCTTGGAACAATCACGTCAATATATTTTGTCATATTAGACAAAAGATAGTTTACAATATTTCTATTTTTGTCTTCGATATATTGAACACAATTTTTGTCTATTCTATTATTGTTTAATGAAGTTCTAAATAAATCAGATAAAATTTTATTAGAGTTAAAAGCCTCAGAACCACCTCTTAATATAGCGCAATTTCCAGATTTAAAACAAAGTGCTGACACGTCTGAAGTTACGTTAGGCCTACTTTCATAAATTACACCAATAACCCCTATAGATGTTGATACTTTTTTAATTTCTAATCCATTTGGCCGTTTCCATTTTTCTAATGTTTTGTTTATTGGATTTGGAAATTTGATTATTTCATTAATTGAATACCTTAAAGCATCTATTCTTTTTTCATTTAAAACAAGCCTGTCAACAAGGTGTTTTCTATGCATATTTTTTACATCAATAGAATTTTTTTTAATAATTTGTTTTTTATTTTTTAGAATAAGCTGGCTATAGTTCGAAAGAACTTTATTAATTTGAGCGGAGCTTATTTTATTAAACACCAGTAAAGCTTTTTTTGCATTTACACCAATTAAATTAATTTTTTTCATAATATTACAATATCATCTTTATGAATAATTTCAGACTTACTTGGATAACCCAAAATACTTTCAATTTGGTTGCTTTGTAATCCTTTTATTTTATCAATTTCTTCTGAGGTAAATGATGATAAAGCTCTAGCAACTTCATTACTTTTTTCATCAACAATTAATACGTTATCTCCTTTGTTAAATCTTCCAAAAACTTTGGTAATCCCAGCTGGTAGTAAACTTTTTCCAGATCTTAAAGCTCTACATGCACCTTGGTCGATTTGAATTTTTACAGAGGAAGATAGAGAACTTATTATCCATTTTTTTCGCGCATCTAGTTTGGATATTTTTGGTTCAAACCAAGTAAATAATTTATTTTTATTTAAATGTTCAATTGGATAAAAATGTTTACCATTTGCAATAATCATATGGCATCCTGAATTCATACATATTTTTGCAGCTTCTAATTTAGTCATCATTCCACCTGATCCGTATGTTGTATAAATTTTTTTATCAACTAGAGATAAAATCTTCTCGTCAATATTGTTAACTTTTGTAATTAAAGATTTTTTATTTGATGAAACTTTATACAATCCATCTACATCGGAAAAAATTATTAATAAATCAGCACCGATTATTTGAGCAACACGTGCAGCCAAACGATCATTGTCTCCGTACTTAATTTCTGATGTTGCTGTAGTGTCGTTTTCATTAACGATTGGTATTGCTCCAATTTTTAATAAATTCTCAAATGTTCTTCTAGCATTTAAAGCTCTTTTCCTTTGTTCAGTATCATCTGGCGTAATCAAAATTTGACCTATTTTAATATTATTTTTTTCAAAAGTTTTTTGAAATTCATTTACAAGGTGAATTTGACCTACAGATGCAATTGCTTGACTCATTTCAAGTTTTAATTTTTTGTCTTTAATCTTCAGGTATTTCTGGCCCAAGGCAATAGCACCTGAAGAAACAATAATTACTTCTTGGTTATTTTTTTTTAATTTTTTAATATCTCGTATAAGACTGAGTAACCATTTTTTTTTAAAGTTACCTTTTTTATCTACTATTGTAGAAGAACCAAGTTTGATGACAATTTTTTTTGCTTTATTTATGTACATTTTTTAACAAAACTTTTCTTAAAGTTATTAAATTTGTATCTGAAACTACCGAAATTACTTCAAATTTCTTTTTAATTTTAGACTTAAATATTTTTAATTTTTTATCTAATTCTTTCTTTTCTAATAAATCAGACTTATTAAAAACAATAATCTCTTTTTTTTTACTCAAAATTTCTCCATATTTTGTAAGTTCTTTTCTAATTTTTAAATAGTTTTCACTTATTTTTTCCTCAGATACATCAATTAAATGTAATAAAATTTTACATCTTTCTATATGCCTTAAAAATTTATCTCCTAAACCAACTCCTTCATGCGCACCTTCTACCAGGCCAGGAATGTCAGCTAAGGTGACTTCTTTATTGTCATAATATGATACACCAAGATTAGGATCCAAAGTCGTGAATGGATAATTAGCAATTTTAGGTCTTGCACGAGTAAGCGCTGCTAGTAAACTAGACTTACCTGCGTTAGGCATTCCTATTATTCCAATGTCTGCAATAACTTTAAGTTGCAACCATACCCAAAATTCTTCACCTAATTTTCCAGGAGTTTTTTTTGTTGGAGCTCTATTAGTTGAGCTTTTAAATCTAACATTGCCTAAGCCATGTGAACCACCAGCAGCTACTAAATATCTTTCTTTATTCTTAGTAAAATCATAGATAAGTGTATTGTTATCCTCTTCGTAAATTTGAGTTCCTACAGGAACTTTTATTATTAAATCTTTTCCAGCTGCACCGGTTCTTTTTCTTTTAGTACCAATATGACCATCTTCTGCTTTAAAGTGTTGCCTATATCTAAAATCTATTAAAGTATTTAGGTTCCTTTCAGCCTCAAAAATAATTGACCCACCGTCTCCACCATCTCCGCCATCAGGTCCACCGTACTCAATAAATTTTTCTCTACGAAAACTTGCAGAGCCAGAGCCACCATTACCAGCTTTAATATAAATTTTTGCTTGATCCAGAAATTTCATTGTAAGAATTTATATAAATAACTTTAGTTATTTATAATACTAATTGGGAATAACAGAAACAAAAGTTCTGTTTAGTTTAGATTTTTTAAATTTAACTTTGCCTTTAACTAAAGAAAATAGAGTGTGATCTGTCCCCATGCCAACATTCTCACCAGGATGAATTCTAGTTCCTCTTTGTCTAACGATTATGTTTCCAGGTATTACAGACTGGTCTCCGTATATTTTTACACCAAGCCTTCTACCAGCACTATCTCGACCGTTACGGGATGATCCACCTGCTTTTTTTGTTGCCATTATATTTGCCTATTTTTTTAAATCTTCTTTAACTATTTTTTCTTTTTTATTTTTTTCAATTTTAGTAGCTTTTTCTTTTAATTCAATAGGTTTAGCTTCCGCTATTACTTTGCCATCTTTTGAAAGAATTTTAGTAATTTGAATTTTTGAATGTCTTTGCCTGTGACCATTTGTTTTTCTAGAATGTTTTCTTCTTCTTTTATGAAAAATTAAAACCGTTCTGTCTTTAACGTTATCTAAAAGTTTTGCTTCGACAATTGCGCCCTCTATAGTTGGGTTTCCTATCTCAGTTGTTTTGTCGTCGTTAAGTAATAATATATTTTTAAACTGAATTGTTTTACCTTTTTCAGCCTCAAGTTTTTCAATCTCTATAATTTTACTAGCAGACGCCTTATATTGTTTTCCACCAGTTTCAAATATTGCAAATGACATAAAATTCGATTTTTTAAAATTAAGGCAATATAGCTTGAAAGAATTTCAAGTCAAGGCGATATAACCTAATAACTATCCTTTAAATCACGGAGTTTTTTAAAGACACTTACCTCGTCAGCATTAAGCATATTTAATTTTTTCTTAACAATATCTAAATCACATCTTAAAAAAATATTTGTTTGTAATTCTTCATTAATAGTTACTGGTATGGTTGGTAAATTTTTAATTAATCGATCTGATATCCATTTTTTTTTCTTAATCAAAAATTCATTATTTTCATACTGCATGCAAAATTCTAAGTTTTTTTTTGTATATTCATGGCCGCAATAAATTAAAGTATCACCGGGTAATTTCTTAATAAGATTAAGCGAGTCAATCATTTGATTATAAGTACCTTCAAAAACTCTTCCACAACCGAGTGAGAAAAGAGTGTCCCCAGTAAAAATAATTTTTTCTTCATTTGAAAAAAAACAAATATGACCACTTGTGTGGCCAGGAACTAAAATTATTTTAAAATTTATATTTCCAAACTTAAAAGTTTCATTGTCCCTAAAAGCAATATCTATACCTGGTATTCTTTTTTCATCTTTTTTTGATCCAATAATTTGTGATTTATATTTTTCTTTTAATTCAAGATTTCCACCAGTATGGTCAAAGTGATGATGAGTATTTAAAATATAATCTAGTTTATTAAATTTTTTTTTTACAAAAGTATCAATAGGATAAAATTCAGAAGGATCTACAACCCCAACAAGGTTTGTACTTTCATTATGTATTACGTAACTATAATTGTCCTGCAAACATTTAACAGTATGTACTTTTAACATTTAACTTATTAAAAATATTCCTACTTCGCAAAGTAAGTTTTTCATTTCTAAATTTATTCGGTTAATAGAGGATATTTTATTATCGTTAACCCCTATAATCCTATCAATTTTAATTTTTTTTGTTTTACAAAATTCATATAAATCTTTGATGGTGCACATATGAAGGTTAGGAGTATTATACCAAGTATTTGGAAGCGATTTGGTAATTGGCATTCTTCCAAAAAATAGTAAGCTTGCTCTAACTTTCCAATATCCAAAATTAGGAATAGATATAATTACATTTTTTCCTATTCTTAATAATTGATCTAAAACATTTTCTGGTTGATAAAATGCTTGTAGGGTTTGGCTTAGGATTACAAAATCAAATGATTTTTCTGGAAATTGACCAAGTTCAGTCTCAGCGTTTCCCTCAATTACCGATAGTCCTTTAGAAATACATTTTTTTACATTATTTTGGTCAAGTTCCATGCCTCGAGCATCAATATTTTTTTGATTTATTAATGCCTCCATTAACGTTCCATCTCCACACCCAACATCTAATACTCGAGAATTATTGGGTAATAAATTGGCAATTATTTTAAATTCATTTTTCATTTTTAAATAATTCAAAGTTTGAGTCTAAAAAACCCTTAATCGTTTTTAAAAATTCTGGTTCATCAACTAAAAACGCATCATGTCCTTTGTCTGTTTTAATCTCTGCAAATGCAACATTTGCACCTGATGAATTAAGTGCAATTACTATATCTTTGCTATTCTTTGTTGGATATAGCCAATCAGATGAAAAAGAGACAACTAAAAACTTTGTTTTATGATTTTGAAAAGCTTCAGTTAAACCATTATTAAATTGTTTAGATAAATCAAAATAATCTAATGCTCTAGATATATAGAGATAAGAATTAGCATCAAATCTTTCCACAAATACATTACCCTGGTGTCTAAGATAACTTTCTATCTGAAAGTCTGCATCAAAAGTAAATTCATAGTCTTTTTTTTCTTGCAGTTTTCTTCCAAACCTTTCTTGCAAACCTTTATCCGACATATAAGTGATATGAGCGGCCATTCTTGCTACAGCCAAACCATTTTTTGGTATTTGATTTTCTTTATAATAGTTTCCATTATTCCAAATTGGATCAGCCATAATAGCTTGACGTGCTAATTCATTAAGCGCAATTTGTTGAGCGTTATGACTAGAAGTAGATGCAATAGGTACAGCAGAGAATGTTTTCTCAGGGTATAATGCACAAAATTGAAGAAGCTGCATTCCTCCCATAGAACCTCCTAAAACACTTAAAAGTTTTTTAATACCAAGATGGTCCAGAAGAGTTTCTTGCGCTTTAACCATATCTTTAATTGTTATTACTGGAAAATTTAAAGCATAAGGTTGGTTAGTCTCTTTATCAATATTTTTTGGACCAAATGATCCCATACAACCACCTAATACATTAGCACATACAACAAAATATTTTTCAGTATCAATAGCTTTGCCTGGACCAACAGCAGAGCACCACCAGCCATCTTTCTTTGTAATTGGATTGGTTCCAGTGACAAATTGATCCCCAGTCAATGCGTGAAATACTAAAATGGCATTATTTTTTTCAGCATTAAGCTTTCCATATGTCTCATAGGCTATGGGGAAATCCTTAATTGTTTGGCCACAATCAAGTTTGAGTGGTTTTGATACAATAATTTTTTTAATATTATTTAAACTGTAGTCCATATAAAAAAAAAGCCCAGCTAAACTGGGCAGAACCCTATTTAGCGAATTTTATTTAGCGCCCGCAATTCGGTTAAATCAGCGCTAAAGATTTGTACTAAATACTCATAAAGTTGTCAATTTTAATCAATTAAAAATTGAAGATAGAAATCATAATACTTTTTATATAAGAACTTAAATAAATTATGAAACTTCCAATTGCTAAAAATCTTAAAGCAGAAAAATATGTTGCTGGGTTAAGCTTGTTTAATCAAAAAATTGCAAAGATTAAATTGTCAGCAAATGAGTCTGCATTAGGACCTAGCCCAAAAGCTATTAAGGAATATTTGAGAGTATCAAAAAATTTTAAAAGATATCCAGATTCTGATGGTACATTTTTAAGAAAAACAATTGCAAAAAAATTTAAATTAGATCCAAGTAGAATAATTTTAGGTTCTGGATCTGATCAAATATTTGAATTCATTTGTAGGGCATTTTTAAGTAAAAACGATGAAGTAATAGTCCCAAAATATAGTTTTATTATTTACAGAATTTACAGCAAGCTTAATTCAGCAAAAATTGTTTATGCCAAAGAAAATAATTTTAGAATTTCAGTTAAAAATATCCTCGCTTCTGTGACAAAGAAAACAAAAATTGTTTTTTTAGCTAATCCGAACAATCCCACAGGTACATATATTAGCAAAAATGAAATTTTGAATTTAAGAAAAAAACTTAGAAGCGATATATTACTAGTAGTAGATGATGCATACTTTGAATATATGCAATTCAAAGATTATAAGTCAGGCTTAGAGCTTTTTTCAAAATCAAAAAATGTAATTATTACAAGAACTTTTTCTAAGATTTATGGTCTAGCAGGTCTCAGAATTGGTTGGGGATATTCTTCTCAAGAAATAATAAATTCTTTAAACAAAGTTAAACCTCCTTTTAATATAAATCGACCTGCTTTGTTTGCGGCTTCTGCGGCCATAAAAGATACATCCTGGTTAAAAAAAGAGGTTAATCATGTAAGAAAATGGTCAGAAAAATTTTATAATATTTTTGAAAAACTAAACATAAATACTAACAGAAGTGGTTTAAATTTTTTATTAATAAATTTTGACAAAATTAAACTTACATCAAAACAAGTTTTTATAGCTTTAGCAAAAGCTGGTATTTTATTAAGACAAATGGATGTATATGATATTAAAAATTCATTGAGGGTAACAGTAGGAAATGTTTATGAAAATAAAAAATTTATTTCAAAACTAAAAAAAATAATTAATGTTTAATACTATCTCAATCATTGGCTGTGGCTTGATCGGTTCATCAATTCTTAGAGCGGTAAGTTTGAAAAATTTAGCAAAAGAAATAAAAGTATTTGATTTTTCTAAGGACGTTAGCGCTTATTTAAAAAAAGAAAACTTATGTCAAAATGTCACAAATGATATTCGTCATTGCGTTACTGACTCAGACTTAATAATAATTGCAACTCCACTTAGTAGTTACAAAGAAATTATTCTTTCAATTAAGGATAATTTAAAAAACGGAGCAATTCTTACAGACACAGGATCAGTAAAAAAAGAAGTGATAAAAATAATTCATAATATGAATTTAAAGAATATTACTTGGATACCATCTCACCCAATAGCTGGAACCGAAGAAAGTGGACCTAAATCAGGTTTTGCTGAAATGTTTGAAAATAGATGGTGCATTATTTCACCCCCAGAAAATTGTGAAAAAAATATTATTAATAATTTAAAAAGTTTTTGGGAAGCACTGGGGAGTAAAGTTAAAATTATGTCAGCAAATGAACATGATCAAATTTTATCTTTAACAAGTCATTTACCTCATGCGATTGCTTATAATATTGTCAGAACAGTTATGAGCGTAGAGGATAAATTAAAGCAAGAAGTAATCCAATATAGCGCTGGAGGATTAAGAGATTTTACAAGAATAGCTGCATCAAACCCATTAATGTGGAGAGATATATTTTTAGATAACAGCGAGAATATAGTTAAAGAAATAGATAATTTTATTCAAAAAATTGAAGAGTTGAAAAAAGCTATCAGCGATAAAAATGGTGATAAATTATATCAAATATTTAATTCCACTAAAGATGTAAGGAAAGAAATTATTAAAGCAGGTCAAGATACCAAGGAACCTGGTTTTGGTAGAAAATAATTTAAGAAAATTTTTCCATTTCAGAATATATTTTATCTTCCAATGTTTTAGTAAAAATATTTTTTTCTAAACCAGGATTTATTGGTTCAAGAAATGAAATATTTATATTTCCAGGGTATTTCATAAAGCTATTTTTGGGCCAAACTTTTCCAGAGTCTAGAGAAACTGGAACACAAGGTATATTTAAGCTTTCATATATTCTTCCAACACCTTTTTTAAAAGGAACCCTGTCATCAAATTTTACTCTAGTTCCTTGAGGAAAAATTAACAATGGACGATTACTTTCATTAATAGATTCTTTAACTTTGTCAAAGAAAGATAAATTTTCTTTTGTCGTAGTGTTTCTAATAATCTCAATAGAACCAATTTTTTTTAAATACCAGCCAAATAAAGGTATTCTGAGAAGTTCTTTTTTTAAAATAAAGATGGGAAAATCAATAGGTGCTTGAAGCACAAACGTTTCAAACATTGATTGATGGGCGGAGGCAATAAAAAATTTTTTTTCTTTCTTTAAATTATCTGTTCCATGAAAAATAACTTTAGTGTTAAGAAAAATTCTAAGAATAACTATTATATACAAAGCAAGAAATTTACCAAAATATAGAACAATTCTATTTGGCAGAACAAGAGTAGGTAAAGCTAAAATAAAAACAATAACGATTCCTAGATATAAAAAAATGTTAAATAATAACGATCTAATTAATTGCATTAAGAATTTATTAATTTAAATAAATCTTGTTTTTTTCTAATTATTTTTATTTTTTTATTATTTACAATTAGCTCAGATATTAGAGGTTTTGTATTATAATTAGAGGACAAAGAAGATCCATAAGCCCCCGCATTTGCTATAGCTACAAAATCACCTTCATTTAATTTTTGATAGTTTTTAAATTTTCCAAATTTACAGGTTGTTTCACAAATTGGACCAACAAATTCTATTGTTCCCTTATTTTTATTTTTAGATCTACTAACTGGAATAATACTATGTTGAGCATCATATAGTGCCGGTCTCATAAAATCATTCATACCCGCATCTAAAATTATAAATTTTTTATTAGTTCCATTTTTAATATATTGAACTTTACTCACTAAAATACCAGAATTTCCGACCAAAAATCTTCCAGGCTCAAATATAATATCGCATTTAGTTTTTTTTTTGAAATCTAATACTAATTTAGCATAGTTATTAAAATTGATTAATTGTTCATGATCAGAATAATTAATTCCAAAACCACCGCCCAAATCAATAAATTTTAATTTTATATTGAGCTCATTAATTATTTTTAGAAGAACGCCTAGAGTTTTTTTATATGGCAAGTCAGATAAAATCTGACTACCGATATGAACACTTAAAGCTTGAATTTTTAAATTATTAAATCTTTCTTTGTTTTTAAAGATTTGATGAAATTCTTTTATAGAAATTCCAAATTTATTTTCAGCTTTTCCAGTTGATATTTTCTTGTGAGTTTTTGCATCAACATTTGGGTTTAATCTAAAACCAACATTAATTATTTTTTTTTGCTTTAGGGCAATTTTATCGATTAGTTTTGCTTCACTTTCAGACTCTATGTTGATTAAAAGTATTTTATGTTTTATGGCTAATAAAATTTCTTCTTCCGTTTTACCAACACCTGAAAAAACAATTTTATTTGGGTTAATTCCAGCTTTAATAGCTTTAAGTAACTCTCCGCCTGAGACTACATCTGCTCCCGCACCTAGTTTGCCTAATAATCTAAGAATAGATAAATTAGAGTTAGCTTTAGCTGCAAAACAAATAATTGGATTAACTTGTTTGAAACTTCTTTTGAAGTTTAAAAAATTTTCTTTGATTTGATTTTCAGAATAAAGATAAAAAGGGGTTTTATTTTTACTTGTAATTTTTTCAATAGAAACTTTTTCTGCAAAAAACTTTTCACCTACATATTTAAATTGAGGCATATTTTAAGATATAATTGATATTTCTGAGTTAATTTTACCCTGGTATTTTGGATCTGATTTTTTTCCACAACTCTGAATAAGCAAAAAACTTACAAGAAGTACAAAAATAATTTTCATTTAGCTTTTAATTTCTTTTTTATATTTTCTTAACATTTTTCTTACGTTGTTTGAAGAAGTACCACCATATGAATTTTTAGAGTTCATTGAATTTTTAACATTGAAAACTTTCATTACTTTATTATCTAAATTTTTATAAAACTTTTTTAACTCAATAATTGTTAGTTGGTCTAAATTTTTGTTATTTTTTTCAGCATAATTCACTAAATTAGACGCTATGCCATAGGACTCTCTAAAAGTTAATTTTTTCTCTTTAACTAAATAGTCAGCAAAATCTGTTGCAGTGGTATAACCTTCATTGGCCATTAATAGCATTCTTTCTTTTGATGGTTTTAAATTTACAATTAATTCATTGGCCATCAATAATGAGTCTTTCAAAGTGTCATATCCATCAAAAGCAAGCGCCTTATCATCTTGTAAGTCTTTAAAGTAAGACATTGGTAAGCCTTTCATAATTGTTAAAATTGCATTGAGTTTTCCATAATTTATTCCAACTCTACCTCTTATTAATTCAGCAGGATCAGGATTCTTTTTTTGTGGCATAATTGAAGATCCTGTTAATACATTATCTGTAAATTGAATTAATTTAAATGCATCGGAATTAAAAATTATAAAGTCTTCAGCTAATCTTGATAAATGCATTGCACAAACTGCTGAAGCATATAAAAAATCTATAACGAAATCTCTATCAGATACCGAGTCTATTGAATTATCAGTTGGTTTTTGAAATCCAAGTTTTTTAGCAGTAAAATTTCTATCAATGTTATAAGACGTCCCAGATAATGCCGCAGCTCCCAATGGAGACTCATTTAAAAGATTTAAATTATTTTGAAATCTTTTTTTGTCTCTTTTTAACATTTCGTAGTATGCAAAAAGATAATGAGCAAAAGAAACAGGCTGTGCATTTTTAAGATGTGTAAACCCTGGCATAACCGTTTCTATATTTTTTTCTGCTTTTTTAATTATTTCTCTCATTAAAGAATTCAGATCTTTTAAAACTGTATGTGTTGAATCCTTTATCCATAATTTAAAATCCGTGACAACTTGATCATTTCTTGATCTTGCCGTGTGCATATAGCCAGCAGACGAACCTATTATTTCAAATAATTTTTTTTCTATATTAAGGTGAATATCCTCATATTTTTCATGAAAAACAAAATTTTTTCTATCAATTAATTTTTTTATTTTTTTTAAGCCACTTAAAATTTTTTTTCCATCTTGAGAGGGTATAATTTTTTGTTTAATTAGCATCTGCACGTGTGCAAAAGATGCTGCAATATCTTGCTTATAAAGTCTTTTGTCTACATTTATAGACGAACCTATTCTTTGAAAAGATTTTGAAACATTACCTTTAAGTCTTTTTGACCAAACTGTTTTATTTTTATTTTTCATTTTACTATGTTAATTCTAATTTAAATTAATATGAAAATTAGTAAATCTTTTAAAATCTATACTTTAATAGCTGTTATCATTTTTTTTACGCAGCAAGTCTTTGCTGAAGTCAATTATTCTAAAAATATCGTAGTCCACAAAGAACCAATTGATATTAAAGAGCTTAAATTTATAGACTTTGATTTTAACGAGGTAGATCTAACTAACAAAAAAGGCAACATCGTGATCTTAAATTTCTGGGCTACATGGTGTGCACCGTGCAAGAAAGAAATGCCATCACTTGATAAACTTGCACAGTTGTATCCAGATATTAAGGTTTATGCAATTAATTTAGAAAAACCAAATAAAGAGAAAACTTTAGAATTTTTTAAAGATTTAAATATTACTAATTTAAAAATCTACTTTGATCCAAGTTTTAATTTAGTAAAAGTCTTCAATATGAGAGGTATGCCTACAAGTATTTTAATTGATAAAAATGGAAAAGAGTTTGCTAAGATTATTGGAGAAATAGATTTTTCTGAAGATTCTTTTATTAATTTTTTAAAGAAATATCTTTAATTTTTAAAAAAATAAGCAAGTAGCACTAAAACAATAATTGCAATAAATTGTAATAATACTCTAAGCTGCATAAGTTTATTTGAGTATTTTTTACTAGTCTCTCCACCTTTAAATAAAGTATAAATACCCATAATTAAAACTAAAGCGACAGCTCCTAATAGAGTAAAACCAATGAGATTGAAAAAAAAGTTAGACATCAAATAATTATTTAGTACCTATCATGAGCTATTCATTAAATACAACTATTTTAAATCCACTTTCTAATGAGAAACCTAAAAATGCCGTTATACTTTGTCACGGTTATGGTGGAGATGGCAAAGATATTTCTCTATTAGCAAGTTATTGGAGAACTTATTTACCAGAAACTATTTTTGTTTGTCCTGATGCACCAGAAAGATGCGCTGTTAGCCCGACAGGTTATCAATGGTTTGATTTAATGGATCAAACTAAAGAACAAATACTTATTAAATCTTTAGTTGCTGAAATTAAATTAAATACTTTAATTGATGAAGTAATGGAAAAAAATTCATTAAATGGAGATAAAATTATAATTGGTGGGTTTAGCCAAGGTTGTATGATCAGTTTGCAAACAGGATTAAAGAGAAAAAATAAAATTAACTCTATCGTAGGCTATTCCGGTAAAATAATTGATACTAATCATTTAAGGCAAAATATTAACTCTCGTCCAAATGTTATATTAATGCATGGTGATAAAGATGAGATAGTACCAGTTAATTTTTTACTTGAAGCGAAAGAATTTTTTAAACAAAACAATTATAAAATTGAATCAAAAATTTTTAAAAATTGTGAGCATAGAATTCCTACGGAGGGTTCAAGTTTAGGTTTAGAGTTTATAAAAAAAAATTTATATTAACACATCAAATTAATTTACTTTTATAACTTGATATCAATTTTAATATCAGGTAATTTTTTCATATGATAATTTCGGCTAATGAAAAAGTTCCTTTAGAAAAGTGTCCAGCATTAGTTCTAAATGCTGATTTTAGGCCATTAAGTTATTATCCTTTGTCATTGTGGTGCTGGCAAGATGCTATTAAATCAGTTTTCTTAGACCGTGTAACTATCGTATCCAATTATAAAAGAAAAATAAGAAGCCCTTCATTTGAAATGAATCTTCCAAGTGTTATCGCCTTAAAGAACTTTATTAAACCTTCAGAAAATCCAAACTTTACTAGGTTCAATGTCTTTTTGAGAGATAAATTTACTTGCCAGTATTGTGGAGACAGAAGAGATCTAACTTTTGATCACCTGCTTCCAAAATCAAAGGGTGGTGTAACAGATTGGGAAAACGTTGTGACCGCCTGTTCTACATGTAATGTTCAAAAAGGGGGTAAACTCTATAAAGATTGTGGACTCATTTTAAACCAAAGACCTTACAGACCAACCGTTGATGACCTACATAAAAATGGAAGAAATTTTCCTCCCAATTTTTTACATGAAAGCTGGATGGACTATCTTTATTGGGATATTGAATTAGAGCCTTAATTAAACTTTTTCAGAAATAGTAATTGCTAACTTTGACGATGCTTTGATGACTTTATCAAGGAGTCCATACAAACCCTCTTTCGTTGCTCCTCCTTCATATGCAATGTCTTTATGATTTAATTCTTCATCTCTAAATTTAATAATATTTTCTTTTAAATCTTTTTCATCATCACCTAATTTGTAAGTTTGATTTTTATAGTGTTCTCCAATAACCTCTTCTACAGAAGCGGTACAAAGCATTGTAGCTTTTTTTCCTAATATAGCTGTTCCAAAACCAAGTCCTATACCCAATAAATCCCACAGAGGAAGAAGTTTGGTTGGAGCAATTTTTCTTTTTTGTAATTCTTTTTCAAAAAAATTGTAATGTTCTAGTTCATGATCTTTCATTTCTTCAATTTGTTTTTTTAAATCATTGTCTTGCTTAAGAGTATTAAGCGCTAGAAGCTGACCCTCATAAATTTTTATTGCACCTCGTTCACCAGCATGGTCTACACGAATAATTTCTTCTAAAGTTTTTTTATTAGTTTTAATCATAGTTTTTAATAACTTTTATCATAATACCACTTAAAATGATTGAGATAATCATATTTATTGTAGCAAGTGAAAATCCTAAAAATCTAAATGTTACATCTTTACAACTTGTAACTGTTGATTGTTCTAGTTGTTTTAAAAGCTG